>NZ_JBEUDS010000015.1:0-88040 GCF_041060555.1 Parapedomonas caeni
TGCAAACTCCACCATAACGATGAACCCGGTGGCCACCAGCGACGCCGCATTCCGGGGTGGGGCATGCCCCACCCCGGAATACACCATCGCCTACACCGGAAATTACACCACGAGCGCGGACGCTAACGACGACCACTCAGGGATGTCCGACTGGCGACAGGTTGCCACCGCGTGGCTATTCTCCCGCGACCATCTCACTCTCTGAGAGGCTGGCACCGTCGGGCTGCCCGCACGGCTTGCCGGCAGCGCCCGCGCCTTCAAGGATGGCCGCCCCAAACAGCAGGAGGGTCGCGTCATGGCGTTCACCAACAAGATCGCGCTGGTCACCGGCGCCGGCTCGGGCATCGGCCGCGCGGTCGCCATCGCCCTGGCACGCGAGAGCGCGACCGTGGTGCTGGCCGGCCGCACCCTCGACAAACTGGAAGCCGTGGCGGCGGAGATCGCCGCCGCCGGCGGCACGGCGGTCGCCCGCGCCGCCGACGTCGCCGTGCGCGCCGAGAACGAGGCGCTGGTCGACTGGACGGTGGCGCGCTTCGGGCGGCTCGACCTTACCTTTAACAATGCCGGCGGCCACGGCGATTTCACGCCGCTGCACGAGATCGCGGTCGACGAGGCCGAATGGGTGATCGACCTCAACTTCAAGGCGGTGTTCTACGGCGTGCGGGCCCAGACCGCCGCCATGCTGCGCACCGGCGGCGGCGCCATCGTCAACACCGCCTCGATCTTCGGCCTCAAGGGTGTGGCCGGCATCAGCCATTATGTCGCCGCCAAATTCGCCGTCGTCGGTCTCACCCGGTCGGCGGCGCTCGACTATGTGCGGTCCGGCATCCGCATCAACGCCATCTGCCCCGGCGCCACCGAAACACCGAACCTGCTGCGCGTCACCGGCGGGGACGCGCACGCGCTCGACCACCTGGTGCCGATGGGCCGCCTCGGCCAGCCCGCCGAAATGGCCGAGGCGGTGGTCTGGCTGCTCTCCGACAAGGCCGCTTACGTCACCGGCGCCGTGCTGTCGGTGGATGGCGGGATGGCCGCCGGCTGAGCCGGCAAGCAACGATCTCCGGCTGAGCCGGCAAGCAACGATCTCCGGCTGAGCCGGCAAGCAACGATCTCCGGCTGAGCCGGCAAGCAACGATCTCCGGCTGAGCCGGCAAGCAACGATCTCCGGCTGAGCCGGCTTAAGACGATTCCCGGCCGAACTTGGCCGGCCAGCCCCTCTCCCGCACGCGCGCTCCCCTGTTGCCTTGGCGCCAGGCGCTTCGATGCGCCCGCTCGTGCCTGCTGCAAAATTAATTGACCGACCGTTCGGACTATTATAATCCTTGGACGACTCGAAAACATGAGGAGGAGCACCCGATGCACAAGGAACGCCTGGCCGACACGATGGAATTTCCGCCCGCGACGCCGCAGCCCAACGTCTATCCGCTGTCCTGGCATTCGCAGACGGCGAAGATGGAGGAGATCTGGGACGCCTCGCAGCGCGAGTACTGGGATCCCAAGAAGTTGCCGTGGGCCAGCTTCAACGTCGACACCTACAGCTGGGAGGAACGCGAGGCGATCGCCTACTGGTGGACCTTGCTGTCGGTGTTCGATGCCTCCGCGCCGCCGGTGTTCGCCGAGGCGTTCATCAAGACCTACGAGATGCACGAGGAAGACGCGGTGCGCCGCTGCTTCTTCTCGGTGACCCGCGACGAGCAGAACCATGAGCAGATGTGCGGCATGGCGATCACCCGCCTGCTCGGCCACCCCGACCCGCTGACCTACACCCCCAAGACCGATCTCGGTCGCCGGCTGCAGAAGAACGCCAGGTGGCTTTACCACAACGGCGGCCGCTACTGGACCGGCTACAAGGCCGCGGTGCCGAAATACAGCCTGGCGGTGCTGTTCAGCTCCTTCCTGATGGGCGAGATCGCCGCCGCCACCATCTTCCACCAGATGGCCGCCGGCTGCACCGAGCCGGTGTTCAAGGAAGGCTTCCGCAACATCGGCCGCGACGAGGGCCGCCACATGGCGATCTGCCTGGCGCTGATGGAGCGCGACTATCCGAAGATGGACCTCAGCGAGAAGCCGATCATCACCAAGCAGGTGCGCGCCGGCTACCTCTTCCTTTCCGCCGTGCTGTTCGAACCGCCGGCGGACTTCTGGGACCTGCCGGCCGACTTCATCGACAACCAGCGCGCGGGCGAGACGGTGGCCCGCAACGCCGGCTTCCACATCCCCGACTACGAGACGAAGAAGAACAACTGGCGCTCGGCGATGCTGAACCTGAAGGGCGTGCTCGACAAATACGACATCCCCTTCCCGGCGATCCCCGAGGTGGGCATTTCCGGCCAGGAGATCACCGACGTCGACATGGAAGACATCATCCCGGTGTTCTGACCCCTGTCGCCGCACGCCGTGCCGGCGCCGCGCGCCCTCTCCCGCGCGACGCCGGCCGGTGTCGTCTGACCCCGTACCGTGGCCCACCGCCCGCCGAAGAAGGACCGACCATGACCGAGATCTGCCTCTCCCCCTCCGGCAAGGTGGTGGAAAGCCAGCCCGGCGACACCGTGCTCGCTGCACTGGAGCGCGCGGGCTACGCCCTGCCCAACAACTGCCGCGCCGGCGCCTGCGGCGAATGCAAGGTGCGGGTGATGTCCGGCGATTTCGACCAGGGCATGGTGCTCGACATGGCGCTGTCGCAGGAAGAACGCGCCCAGGGCTACGGCCTGATGTGCATGGCCAAGCCCACCAGCGACCGGCTGGTCATCGAATGGGGCACCGAGGACGCCAAGCCCAAGCTGTTCCCGCCCCAGACCCGCCAGCCGTTCATCGTCACCGACCGCATCCCGCGTTCCAGCCGCATCGTCGAGCTGCACCTGCGGCCGCTGGGCACGCCGATGCGCTACTGGCCGGGGCAATATGTCGTGCTCGGCGACGCGCCGGCCGGCGCGCCGCCGCGCTGCTATTCCATCGCCAACGCGCCGCGCCCCGATGGCGAGATCGTGCTGCAGGTGGCCCGCGTCGACGACGGCCTCACCAGCCGCTGGATTCACGACAGCCTGGCCATCGGCGCCTATGTTTCGGTGGATGGCCCCTATGGCACCTTCATCGGCGATCCGTCGGTGGAAACGCCGGTGCTGTGCCTGGCCGCCGGCACCGGGCTGGCGCCAATTCTCGCGCTCACCGAAGCCGCGTTGCGGCGCAACTATCGCCAGCCGGTGACGCTGCTGGTCTCCGCCCGCAGCCGCGCCGACCTCTATGGCGAAGGCCTGCTGGCCTACTGGCAGACGCGCCATCGCAATTTCAAATATCGCGCCGCGCTCACCCGCGAGACCGACCCGGCGCTGCTGAACGGCCGCCTGCCCGTCGTGCTGCCAGGCCTGTTCGAGGATCTGTCGTCCCACTCGGTGTTCATTGCCGGCAGCCCGGACTTTGTCGCCGACTGCACCAGGGCCGTAACGGCGCTGGGGGCGAAACCGGGCCAGATTCACACTGAAGGCTATTTCGGCCAGGCCCAGCCGGAAGCACCACCGCCGGAGCAGCTGGTCGCCTGATCGACGATCCGGCGCGACGGATGCCGCGAGACCGGCTGCGGCTCAGCGCGGCCAGGTCTCCAGCGTCTCGACAAAGCGGCCGAGCCAGGCATTGGTCTGGTGGCCGTCGACCACCCGGTGATCGATGGTCAGCGAGACATAGGCCATCGGCCGGATGACCATGGCATCGCTGCCATCGACGCCGCGCACCACCACCCGCTTCTCCAGCTTGCCGACGCCCAGAATGGCCGACTGCGGCTGCTGGATGATGATCGGCGTCGCCACCAGCGAGCCGGACACACCGTGGTTGGAAATCGAGAAGGTGCCGCCCTGCACGTCGCGCGGCACCAGCTTGCCGGCGCGGGCGCGCGCCGTCACGTCCTGCAGCCGGGCGGCGATGCCTTCCAGCGAAAGCGCCTGTGCCTGATGGATCACCGGCACCACCAGTCCCTTGTCGCCGAGCGCGGTGCCGACGCCGATGTTGATGTCGTCGAACAGTTCCAGATAATCGTCATGCCAGCGGCTGTTGAGCGCCGGCACCGCCTTCATGGCGGCGACGCAGGCGGCCACCAGGTAGGCCGTATAGGTCAGCGCCACACCCTGACGCTCGAACGCCGCCTTGTGCGCCGCCCGATGCGCCATGATGGCCGAGAAGTCGGCCTCGAACACCGCCGTGACATGCGGCGCCACCGTCACCGACCGCACCATGTTCTCCGCGATCAGCCGGCGCATCCGGTCATGCGGCACCTGACGGCCGCCCGGGGTGCCACGCGCCTCGACAGCGGGCAGCGGCACGGCCGGCATGGCTGATGGGACGGGGGTGGTTGATGCAACAGGGGTAGCGGGTGTGGTGGACAGGGCCGCCACCGCCGCGTCGACGTCGGCGCGGGTGATCCGCCCGCCCTTGCCGCTGCCTCGGATCGTCGCCGGATCGAGACCATGGTCCGTGAGCGCGCGCCGCACCGACGGCGACAGGCGCAGTTCGGGGTCGCGCAGGCCGGCCGTCGGCACGATGATCGGCGTCGCGGTTGCCGCACTGGCAGGCATTGCAGCCACAGCCGCAGCGGTCGCCGGCGCCGCCTCGTGCGCCACCTCGCCCAGTGGCCGCAGCCGGCCGAGAATGGCGCCCGGCACGGCTTCCGCCTCGCTGGTGAGCAGGATTTCCGCCAGCACGCCGGCGGCCGGCGCCGGCACTTCCTGCGTCACCTTGTCGGTCTCCAGCTCCACCAGCGGATCGTCCGCCGCCACGGTGTCGCCGACCGCCTTCAGCCAGCCGCGCACCACCGCCTTGGTGCCTTCCTGTTCCAGCGGCACGATGATGTCGATCATGGTCACGCTCCTCAGAACGCCAGCAGGTCGTCGACTTTGGCGCGGATGCGCGCCACCGACGGCACCGCCGCGTCCAGCAGCACCGGATGGTGCGGGTTGGGCACATCCGGCATGGTCAGCCGTGCCACCGGCGCATCGAGATCAAGGAACGCCTCGTCGGCGACCACCGCCGCGATCTCGGCGCCGAAGCCCGCCGTCTGCAAATCCTCGTGCACGATCAGGCAGCGGCGGGTCCGGCGCACCGACTCCAGCACCGCCGGCTTGTCCCACGGCATCAGCGTGCGCAGGTCGATGACGTCGACCGGCAGGCCCTCGGCCGCTTCCTCGCAACGATGCACCATGGCGCCCCAGGTGACGATGGTCAGCGCGTCGCCCGCGCAGGTGCGTCGCGCCTTGCCGAACGGCAGGGCGAAGTCGTCGCCGGGATAGGGCCGGCGCGCCCAGGCATGATCGAGCATCGCCCGGTGTTCGAAGAAGATCACCGGATCGTTGCCGCGCAACGCGGTGCGCAGCAGGCCGACCGCGTCCTCGGCGTTCGAGGGCACCGCCACCATCCAGCCCGGCTGGTGGACGAAGGCCACCTCGTTGGTCTGGCTGTGCCACGGGTCGCCGCACTTGAAATAGCCGCCGGGCACCCGCAGCACCATCGGCGCGGCGAAGCGGTTGTTGGTGCGCCAGCGCATGGTGCCGCAATCGTTGATCTGCTCGGTGGCCGGCTCGGCATATTTGCGGAACTGGATTTCCGGCACCGGCATCAGGCCGGCCAGCGCCATGCCGACGGCGCGCCCGACAATGCCTTCCTCCGACAGGCTGGTATCGAACACCCGGCCTGACCCGAATTTTTCCTGCAAGCCCAGCGTCACGGCATGCACGCCGCCCTTGGCCGCCACGTCCTCACCAAACACCACCACGCGCGGGTTGATCTCCAGTTCATGCTCCAGCGTGCGGCGGATCGCCGTCACCATGTTGATGCGCTGGCCGCTGCCCGCCGGCCGATCGGTGGTGGCGGGCGGCACATAACCGTGCGTCCACTGCCCGCCCATGGTCTGCAAGGCGTCGTGCTCGGCGAACACATGGGTCATCACCTGCGCCGGGTCCGGCAATGGCCGGGCTTCCGCCTGCGTCCGCGCCGTCTCGGCGTCGAACGCGGCCCGCGCGGCGATGTCGTCCCACTCTGTCTCGCTCAGCAGCGCCGGCACCAGATGGTCGCGCAGCTTGGGCAGCGGATCGCGCGCCCATTCAGCGGCCACGATGTCGGCCGACTTGTAGGCCTGGGTGTCCTGAAAGCTGTGACCCTGCAGGCGCGGCACGGTGAGCCGCAGCAAGGCCGGGCCACGGCGGGCGCGCACATGGCCGGTGGCGGCGGCGACCAGCCGGGCGGCTTCCGCCGGCTCGGTGCCGTCGCCGCTGAGAATCTCCAGCCCGGCGAAGCCGCTGAGGTTGGCGGCGATGTTGCCACCCGGGGTCTGGAACGTCGACGGCACGGAAATGCCGAAGCCGTTGTCCTCGATGTAGAACAGCATCGGCAGCTTCTGGGTGGTGGCGATGGTGAGCGCGGCCCAGAAGCCGTTGGAGGCCACCGAGCCATCCCCGCCCAGCACCACCGAGATGGCCTGGTCGTAGTCGCTGTCGCCCAGTTCGCGGCGGTAATAGTCGATCGCCTGCGCCCAGCCGGCGGTCGGCGTGTACTGCGCGCCAACGCCGCCGCACATCGGCAAGGCCGAGGCGCCGCGCGGGTTGGGATAGTTGAACACCACGCCGATGTCGCGGCCGCCGGAATAGCCGCCGGCGCGGCCCATCGCCGAGCCCAGCGCGTCGGCGACGTCGACACCCAGCGCCAGCAGCAGCGGGCGGGAACGATAATAGCCGCAGGCGGCGTCGTGCCGGTCGGTCAGCGACAGGCCGAGCAGCACCTGGGCCAGGTCGTGACCACGGGCGGAGAACTGGTAGAGCACCTTCTTCTCCGGTACCAGCCGCTGTTCCTCCATCTGGTCGAGCGCGCGGGAGAGCTGCACCAGATACGCGACGTGGCGCCAATCCACCGCCGCGTCGGGGGCATTGCGCAGCACCGGCATCGCGATCTCTCCCTGACCGGACAGCCGCTTCATCGCCTGCTCCTGCTCCCGCCTCATGCCACCGCCTCGCGTACCGCCGTCAGTGCATCGACGAGCGCCGGCACCTGGGCTTCCGTCAGACCGGCGATGTTGATCCGCCCCGATCCCGCCATGTAGATGCCGCGCGCCTCGCGCAGCCACGCCACCTGGGCCGGCGACAGCGCCAGCGTCGAGAACAGCCCCTGCTGGACGGAGAGCGCCGCCAGCGACGGCTCGGCCGCGGCCAGCGCCTGGCGCAGCGCACGGATGCGCGCGCCCATGCCGTCCAGCTCCGCCCGCCACAGCGCCGTCAGCGCCGGCGTTTCCAGCACGATGCGCGCGACCGCCGCGCCATGATCGGGCGGCATCGACCAGTTGACCCGCGCCAGCGCGAACAGATTGGAGCGCACCGCCGCCGTGGTTCGGGCATGGCCAGTCAGCGCGTAGAGGGCGCCGGTGCGTTCCCGGTAAAGCGCGAAATTCTTGTCGCAGGAATAGGCGACCAGCGCCTCCTCTACGGCGCCGAGCAGATGGCGCGGCCCGGCGGCGTCTGCCTCCAGCCCCGCGCCGAGGCCCTGATAGGCGATGTCGATCAACGGCAGCAGGTGGCGTTCCTGCACCAGCCGGGTGATCTCCCGCCACTGGTCAAGGCTGAAATCGGCGCCGGTCGGGTTGTGGCAGCAGCCATGCAGCAGCACGACGTCGCCGGGCGCGGCCGCCGCCAGTGCCGTCGCCACCTCATCAAAGCACAGGCGCTGCGACGCGACATCGAAGTGGCGGTGTGGCACGACATGCAGGCCGCAGGTGGTGAAAATCGCCGCGTGATTGGGCCAGGTCGGCGTACCGACATGAATGCGCGCGCCAGGGCGCGCCCTGGCGATAGCCTCCGCCGCCAGTCGCAGCGCACCGGTGCCGCCGGGCGTCTGCAAACCGGTGAGGCGGTCGCCAAGCGACAGGTCGCCCAGCAGCACCGGCATCAGTGCCTCGACGAACCCGATGTCGCCTTCCGGGCCAAGATAGCCCTTGCTGGTCTGCGCGTCGGCGAGGTGGCGTTCCGCCTGCTTGACCGCCGCCATCACCGGCGTGGCGCCAGCCGCATCACGATAGACGCCGACGCCAAGATCGATCTTGGTGGCGCGCGGATCGGCGCGAAAGGCCGCGATCAGCGCCAGCAGCGGATCGGCCGGTTGCGCCGCGAGACCGGCCAGCAGGCCCGCCGCGCGCGGCACCCCGCCCGCGCATTCCGACACCCCACGCGAATAATCCGCCATACTCGTCTCCCCCGCGACACGCTGTGGCGGTCATTTTATGGCGGCGCGATGATGATTGCCTTTCAGTGTGAGTGCGATTTGGCGGTTTTCTGAACCAGATGTTTCATGTAATGGTATTCAAATGAATGAACATCACAACCTTGATGCCATAGACCGGCAGATCCTGCGCGTACTTCAGCGCCACGGCGATATAAGTCATGCAGCACTGGCCGAGCAGGTCGGCGCGTCCGCCGCTTCCTGCTGGCGGCGCATCCGCGCGCTGGAGAATGCCGGCGTGCTGGGGCCGACCGTCCGATTGCTTAATCCACAAGCCGTCGGTCGCGACCTCGACGTCATCTGCCAGGTGCGGATGCGCGCCCACGACATGCAGGCGCGCGCGAACTTCGAACGCTTCATCGACAGCCACCGCGAGATCATGGAATGCTACTCGATGTCGGGCGAGTGGGATTACCTGCTGCGCATCGTCGTCAGCGACGTGCGCGACTATGAACGCTTCCTGATGCGTGAACTCCTGAGCCATCCGGCGGTCGCCACCTGCGCTTCCCATTTCGCGCTCAGCCGCGTCAAATTCACCACCGAATTACCGGTATGATCCGGGCCGCATCGCGCTGAGCGATCGTTGTCACGACAAATCATCATGGGGCGTTTTATTGTGGAAACCGGCGCATCAACCATGGTCATTCCGACGAAGAAATCGAAGAAAAGCGATTAAAACGGCAAAATACCGCCTGAAACAGTCGTTTTCGACCTGTGGCGGCCTTGCAATTTCCAGAATCTTCGGCAAGCGTGCGTTCACCGTTTGACGGAACACAAGGACGATCCATGGCAAAAGCTCCTGCTGCATCGAAGAAAGCCGCCGCGCCGGCCAAGGCTGCGCCAGCCAAGGCCGCCAAGGCACCCGCCGCACCCAAGGTCGCGAAGGCGGCGCCGAAGGCTGTGAAGGCGGCACCGAAGGCGGCCGCGCCAAAAGCCGTAAAGGCGGCGCCCAAAGCCGCCAAAGCGCCTGCGGCGCCCAAGGCCGCCAAAGCGCCTGCGGCACCCAAGGCCGCCAAAACGCCTGCGGCACCCAAGCCCGTGAAAGCAGCGCCGAAGGCCGCCGCGCCGAAAGCGGCACCGAAGGCCGCCCCCAAGGCCGCGGCCCCGAAAGCCACGCCCAAGGCCGCGAAAGCCGTGGCTGTGGCCGCGCCCGCCAAGCCGAAGGCTCTCAAGGTCTCCACGCCCGCCGGCAAGCAGGTCTCCGCGACCAGCCTGCTGCAACTGGTCGCCGAGCAGGCCTCGCTCGACCGCAAGCTGGTCAAGCAGCTGCTGGAAACCTACTACGACGTCGTGAAGGCCCATGTGCTGAAGGGCGTGAAGGTGAAGCTGGGCGACGTCGGCACGCTCCTGGTGCGCGCCCGCAAGGCCCGCACCGGCCGCAACCCGGCCACTGGCGAGCCGATCAAGATCAAGGCGTCGAAGAAGCTGGCCTTCCGGCCGACACCGACCCTCAAGGACGCCGTGAAGTAACGCACGGCCCGGTTCGCGTCATCACGACGCGACATGGCTTCTGAAAGATGCGCCCCACCTCATGGTCGGGCGCATCTTTTTTTGCCCCCCCCGACCCGCGATCACGATGCCGGCGGCGCCGACATCTTGCCGGTGTGGGTGGCGAAGCTCCAGCGATAGCCATTGAGACACGTGAACTGCGCGCTGCGATCACCATAGAACTGATCGGTCGGCTCCTGCGTGCAGACGGCGCCCGCCGCCTTCGCCCGCGCGGTCAGTGCGTCGACATCCTCGTGAT
Organism: Parapedomonas caeni; assembly: GCF_041060555.1. Classification (NCBI taxonomy): domain Bacteria; kingdom Pseudomonadati; phylum Pseudomonadota; class Alphaproteobacteria; order Sphingomonadales; family Sphingosinicellaceae; genus Parapedomonas; species Parapedomonas caeni. Next base: position 9,992 of record NZ_JBEUDS010000015.1, read on the forward strand.
AGAGATAGAACGATACCGGCATCGCCACCCCCGACGTCACCGGCGCCACGCAGCCACCCGCCGCCCCCTCCGGCGCGAACATCACCGGCACCTCGCCCTGATATTTCAGCTCGCAATGCATGAACGACCCGTCGTCATGCCTGAGCACAAGGCCCTCCTCGAAGCCGAAGGCACGGGTGTAGAAATCAAGGCTGGCCTGGGCGTCCTTCACCGTCAGGTAAATCGACATCCACGGCATGTCGGGCGCGCGGCCGCTGGCAGTCATCGTTCTTCTCCCCTCGATCAGAATCAACAAATAGAACAAATCAGGAACATTGTCAAGTCAAAGGGATGACTGATGTGCCCGATGGTACCGGCAAGGGGCATCCGATCAACCGGACCCGCGCACTGCTGCCATGGCGCCGGCCGGCAGCGCATCGGAAGTCGCGCGATCCGGACCGCCGCGCCGCCGTTCAGCGGTTACGGCGCAAGGACGGGAACGCCTTGCTTGAACCAGGCGCGCTTGATCTTGCCGCCGTCGAGTTCGTAGATGCCGATGACGTCGATGGTGCCACGCCCTTCCGGGAAATTGCGCGTAACAACCTCCCGATCGACGACCAGCCCTCCGACCGCAACCCGGCTGACGAGGCGAGCGAACAAGTCCGGCTCCTTGAAACGCTCGACGTGACGGCGACGAATTTCCGTCGCGCCCTTGGCGATCAGGTCAGACGGCCAGGAATAAACTTCGGCATCAGGTGCCCAGAAGGACATGAAGGCGTCGATATCACGCCGGTTATAGGCATCAAGCTGGCCGCCAACGACTCCGGCTTCCTCAAGAGACTGGACGTCGATTTCCAACGCGCTACTCCCTCTGAGCGCCACCGCCAATCGCGGGTATCTGCTTATGCAAGGTGAGGAAAATTTCCGCAACGGCCGTGGTTTTTCCGATCCATCGCGCCGCCGCGACGGCTGACCATGGACGCTTGCCGCATTGTCGCGTCATCCGGGCAATGCTAGAGCCCGCCTGGTCCCCTTCCCGTCCCACGGAGTTGCTGCATATGGCCTGGACGCTGCTGGTGATCGCCGGCCTGTTTGAAGTCGTGTGGGCCTATGCCATGAAGCTGTCGATGGGCTTCAGCCATCGCGGCTATGCGGTGCTGACCATCGTCGCCATGCTGGTCAGTTTCGGCCTGCTGTCGCTGGCGATGCGCCAGCTGCCGCTCGGCACCGCCTACACGGTGTGGACCGGTATTGGCGCGGTGGGCGCCTTCCTGGCCGGGGTGATGATCCTGGGCGAGGCCGTCACGCCGCTGCGCCTGGTCGCCGCCGCGATGATCGTCGGCGGCATCCTGCTGATGAAGCTCGCCTCGCCGAGCTGAGGCCCGGCCTTCACTCCTCGCGTGCCGTCTCGACCGCGGGCGGGCAGTCCGTCCGCCGCGTCGCGCTGCCGGCACGCTTGACCGCCGTGGTGGCGAACTCGGCGGCCGACAGCCGGTTGTCGCCGTTGACATCGGCACCGGTGAATTTCGTTGCCGTGGCGATGGCATATTCCTCGAACGACAACCGGCCGTCACCGTCCTGATCAAGCTTGCCGAACGCCTTGCGCCGGCTGGCGAGAAATTCCGCGCGGTCCACCTGGCCGTCGCGGTCCTTGTCGTAACGCCGCAGTCGCCGGGCCTCGCGCTCCGCATCGCTGAGCGGCGCCCGTTCGTTGGCGCGCGGGGCCTCGGGATGAAAGCTCGCCGGCACCACCCGTGCCGCCACGTCCCGTTGCGCGTCTGTCGGCCGCGCCGGCGCGTCCGCCGCATCATCGGGCACCAGCCACCAGGCCGCCGCCGCCACGCCCACCACCAGCACGCCTGCCGCCGGCAACATCCATCCCCGCATCGCCCGCCCCCACGGATGACAACCTCAAGGAGAAGATAGGCGAGGGACGGACACTTGTCAGCAGCGTCCGGTCAGGGCGCTCCACAACAGTTTGCCCTGGCGCGTCAGCACGCCGCGCTCCAGCCGGGCGGCCGACATGTCGAAGCCGGCGGCCGCGATACGGCCGAGATAATCCCGCGCCAGCGGCGCCAGCAGCGCGGCCGCGCGGGCCGTGCCGGGCAGGCCACGCACCACCGGCCCCGCCACGTCGAGATCGGCCATCGCGCGCGCATGAACCTGCCGCACCACGCCTTCAACACCAGCGCCGATCTCGCCCTTGAACAGGCTATCCGCCTCGATACCGGCGGCCGCGAGCAGATCGGCCGGCAACATCACCCGCTGCAGGGCGGCATGGAAGCCGATGGCGCGCACGATGCCGGTCAGCGCCCAGGCACGCCCGATGGCGCGCACGGCCGCCGATTGCGCCGACGACGGCGCCCCTGTCGGCCCGGCCAGCGCGTGCAAAACCGCCTGCGCCAGCGCGCCGCCGCTGTTGTCGGCATAGGCGACCAGATCATCGAGCGTCGCCGGCTGCTCGCCGTAGATGTCGCTCAGGCGCGCGTCGATGCAGGCGATCAGCAGATCGGCGGGCACCTGGCGCGGCACGACGAAACGCGCCAGCGCCTCGACCACCGGATGAGCACGCGGGGCGCCGGCGTAAGCGCCCTCCACCGCCTCGCGCCACCACGCCAGCCGGATCTCGCCGATCATCGGTTCCGATACATGTTCGCGGATACGCGCAAGCTCGACATTGAAGGCAAACAGGGCGAACAGCGCCGGGCGCGCATCCGCCGGCGCGTACAACGCCGTCAGATAACGATCGTGGTCCTGCTCACGGACCAGCGTCATGCAGTGTGTCGCAACATCCAACATCTCGTCGCACGTAACGCTCCTGTGATCGATGGACAACCACCGCTCGGCGATTGTGGCAAGAATTGCGGCAAATCAGGCCTTATCCAGCCACAATCGGCGCCGATCTCTGTCACGTGGGCACATAATGACGCCCATAGAAACGAGACCGCCCCGGGCACCGCCCGCGGCGGCAAGACAAGGAGAGACACCATGAAAACCGTAGCGATCCTGACCGCGACCGCGCTCGCCGGATTGCCGGCGCTGGCTCATGCCGAAATGTTCAACGGCGCCTATGGCGGCGTCGAACTCGGCTGGGAGGACACCCGCGGCGTGCTGGACCAGGGCATCAACTACGGCATCGTCGGCGGCTACAACGCCAAGCTCGGCACCAGCATCGTGGTCGGCGCCGAAGGCAAGCTCGGCTTTTCCACCGCTGACGAGACCTTCGCCGTGGGCGAGGGCACCAGCAAGCTGAGCGCTGGCCGCAGCCTTGGCGTCGCCGCCCGTGCCGGCTATCTCGCCGCGCCCAACGCGCTGTTCTACACCAAGGTCGGCTATGAGAACGTCCGCACCAAGCTCGACGGCGACGGTTTCAACACCGATGCCGTGGTGCTCGGTGGTGGCGTCGAGTACGGTCTGACGCAGAACATCGGCGTCAAGGTCGGCTACGACTACACCGACGGCGAGAACGGCTATCGCCGCCACCAGGTGAAAACCGGCCTGAACTTCCACTTCTAGGATTCAGGCCAGCACACCACCGGACGCGCGGCAATCCTGCCCCCGTAAGCTGCCCGCGCCACCGGTGGTGACAAAACGAGAGCCTGACCGGCACCCCGACCGGTCAGGCTCTTTTTTGTCGCGCGCGGCAACCGCAGCTCAGCCGCGCCACTCGCCGGAGAGCATCTTGATGATGGCGGAGAAATCCTTGCCCGCCCCGCCGAGATTGTTGAACACGGCGTAAAGCGACTCGGCTTCCGCGCCCAACGGCGTCGGCGCGCCGACATTCTGGGCAGCCCCCATGGCCAGCCGCAGATCCTTCAGCATCAGCGCCGCCGCGAAACCGCCCTCATAGTCGCGGTTCGACGGTGCCGCCGGTACCGGCCCCGGCACCGGGCAATAGCTGGTCATCGACCAGCTCTGCCCCGAGGCCTTCGACGAAATGTCGAAGAAGCGCTGCGGGTCGAGGCCCAGCTTGATCGCCAGATTGAACGCCTCGCAGGTACCGATCATGGTGATGCCCAGCAGCATGTTGTTGCAGATCTTCGCCGCCTGCCCCGCACCGGCGTCACCGGCATGGATCACCGCCTTGCCCATCTTCTCCAGATAGGGCTGGGCGGCCGCGAACGCCGCCGCCGTGCCGCCGACCATGAAGGTCAGGGTGCCGCCGGAGGCCGCCGCGACACCGCCGGAAACCGGCGCGTCGACCATCACGAAGCCCTGGGCGGTCGCTGCCTCGACCACCGATTTGGCGGTGGCGACATCAATGGTCGAGCAGTCCATGAACAGGGCGCCGGCCCGCGCGTTGGGGAACACCTCGGCCTCGTAGACCGCCTTCACATGCTTGCCCGCCGGCAGCATGGACACCACCACATCGGCGTCCCTCACGGCTTCCGCCGTGGTCGCGGCCGCCGTGCAGCCGGCCTCGACCGCCTTGTCCAGATTGGCGGCGACGAGATCGAACGCGCGAACCGTGTGGCCGGCCTTGGCGAGGTTGGCGGCCATGCCGCCGCCCATGTTGCCGACGCCGATGAATGCAATGGTCGCCATGATCCTTACCCCTTCAGCATTTCGCGCGAGATGACGACGCGCATGATTTCGTTGGTGCCTTCGAGAATCTGGTTCACCCGCAGGTCGCGCACGATGCGCTCGATCTCGTAGTCCTTCAGGTAACCGTAGCCGCCGTGGATCTGCAGCGCCTCGTTGGCGACGCGGAAGCCGGTGTCGGTGGCCAGCCGCTTGGCCATCGCCGAGAAGCGGGTCTTGCGGGCATCGCCGGCATCCAGCGCGGCCGCCGCCCGGTAGAGCAGCAGGCGAGCGGCTTCCAGTTCAGTCTCCATGTCGGCCAGCTTGAACTGGGTGGCCTGGAAGTCGGCGATCGCCTTGCCGAACTGCTGGCGGGTCTTGGCGTAGGCGATGGCGCGCTCCAGCGCTTCCTGCGCGCCACCCAGCGAACAGGCGCCGATGTTGAGGCGGCCGCCGTCGAGACCGGACATGGCGATCTTGAAGCCCATGCCTTCCTCGCCCAGCCGGTTGGCCACCGGCACGCGGCAGTTGTCGAAGTTGACGATGGCGGTCGGCTGGGCCGTCCAGCCCATCTTCTTCTCGTTGGCGCCGAACGACAGGCCCGGCGTGCCCTTCTCGACCACCAGCGTCGAGATGCCCTTGGCGCCGGATTCGCCGGTGCGCACCATCACCACATAGATGTCGGAGTAGCCGGCGCCCGAGATGAACGCCTTGGCGCCGTTGAGCACATAATGGTCGCCGTCGCGTTCGGCGCGGGTGCGCAGGCTGGCGGCGTCCGAACCCGAGGACGGTTCGGTCAGGCAGTAGCTGGCGATCAGGTCCATGGTGGTCAGGCGCGGCAGCCAGCGGCGACGCTGCTCGTCGGAGCCGTTGGTGTCGATCATCCACGCCGCCATGTTGTGGATGGTGAGGAAGCTGGTGTGGCTGATGTCGCCGGCGGCCAGCGCCTCGAAGATCAGCGCCGCGTCCAGCCGGCTGAGCGCCGAGCCGCCGACGTCGTCGCGGATATAGACGCCGCCGAAGCCGAGGCTCGCCGCCTCCTTCAGCACGTCGCGGTCCAGCGTCTTTTCCTCTTCCCAGCGCATGGCGTTGGGACGCAGCCGGTCGGCGGCGAACTTGCGCGCCATGTCCTGGATCAGCAACTGGTCTTCGGTGAGGTTGAAATCCATGGTGTGCTTTCCGCTTCTTTCCAGAATCGTCATGCCCGGACATAATCCGGGCAGCCCTGTCAGCGCCAGTGGCGACGGATCGGCCGGGCCTGACGCCCGGCCGTCCCTGTCAGGAGCGATCAGCGCATCGTCGGGATGACGAATGCCTGATCCTCGACCGCGCCACCGCTCGGCCAGCGCTGGGTGACGGTCTTCACCTTGGTGAAGAAGCGCACGCCTTCCATGCCATGCTGGTTCATGTCACCGAACGCCGAGCGCTTCCAGCCGCCGAAGGTGTGGTAGGCCAGCGGCACCGGGATCGGCACGTTGATGCCGACCATGCCGACATTGACCCGCGCGGCGAAGTCGCGCGCGGTGTTGCCGTTGCGGGTGAAGATCGCCACGCCATTGCCGTACTGGTGCTGGCTCGGCAGGGCCAGCGCTTCCTCGAAGGTCTCGGCGCGGACGATCTGCAGCACCGGGCCGAAGATTTCCTCCTGATAGCTGCGCATGGTCGGCTTGACGTTGTCGAACAGCGACGGGCCGATGAAGAAGCCTTTCTCGAAGCCCTGCAGCACGAAGTCGCGGCCATCGATCAGCAGGTCGGCGCCTTCGTCGACGCCCATCTGGATATAGCCCTTGACCTTCTCGCGGTGGGCGGCGGTGACCACCGGGCCGTACTGGGCATCGGCATCGGTGGAGATGCCGACCTTCATCTTCTCGATTTCCGGCCGCAGACGCTCCAGCAGCGCCTCCGCCGTGCCCTTGCCCACCGGCACCGCGACAGGCAGCGCCATGCAGCGCTCGCCGGCGGAACCGTAGGCCGAGCCCACCAGGTCCTTGACCACCTGGTCGAGGTCGGCGTCGGGCATGACGATGCCGTGGTTCTTGGCGCCACCCATGGCCTGGACGCGCTTGCCGTTGGCGGCACCCGTCAGATAGACATACTGGGCGATGTCGGAGGAACCGACGAAGCTCACCGCCTTGACGTCAGGGTGATGCAGGATGGCGTCCACCGCCACCTTGTCGCCGTGGATGACGTTGAGCACGCCTTCCGGCGCACCGGCCTCCAGCATCAGCTCCGCCAGACGCACCGGCACGCTGGGGTCGCGCTCGGAAGGCTTCAGCACGAAGGTGTTGCCGCAGGCGATGGCGACGCCGAACATCCACATCGGAATCATGCCCGGGAAGTTGAACGGGGTGATGCCGGCGCAGACGCCCAGCGGCTGGCGCATCGAGAACACGTCGATGCCCGGGCCGGCGCCCTCGGTGTACTCGCCCTTCTGCAGGTGCGGGATGCCGCAGGCGAACTCGATCACTTCCAGACCGCGCTGGATATCGCCCTTGGAGTCGGCGATCACCTTGCCGTGCTCGCGCGACAGCAGCTCGGCCAGCTCGTCCATGTGCTTCTCGATCAACCCCTTGAAGTTGAACAGCACGCGGGCGCGCCGCTGCGGGTTGGTGGCGGACCAGCCGGGGAAGGCCTTGAGGGCGGCCTGCACCGCCTGGTCGACTTCCGCCGCGGTGGCGAGCTGCACCCTGGCCTGAACCTCGCCGGTGTTGGGGTTGAACACGTCGCCGAACCGGCCGGACGTGCCGACCACCGACTTGGCCGCGATATAATGGTCGATCTGCCGCATGGATCCATTCCCTCGTTTTACAAAGCGTGCGCTGCCTATATGCTGTGCACCAATACCTGTACCAGACTCGTTTTGCGCCGATCTACTGTGCAAAGTTACAATGACGGGAGGCGTCCGCCGTGTTCGACTGGAACGACCTGCGCTTCTTCCTCGCCGTGGCCCGCCATGGCCGGCTGATCGACGCCGGCCGCAAGCTGGGGGTCGACCATACCACGGTTGCCCGCCGGATTGGCGCTCTTGAGCAGGCCATCGGCTGCCGGCTGTTCCATCGCTCGCCGCGCGGCCTGACCCTCACCGAGGCCGGCCACCGGCTGGTGGCGCACGCCGACCGCATGGAAAGCGAGGCCACCACCATCGTAGAGGAGATGGCCGGCCAGGACGTGCAGGTGACCGGCACCGTGCGGCTGGCGACGCCGGAGGCGTTCGGCGCCTATCTGGTCGCCCCCAACATCCCGCTGTTCAACCAGCTCTACCCGCAGCTCAACCTCGAACTGGTGGCGGAGAACCGGGCGATCAGCCTGTCGAAGCGGGAGGCCGACATCGCCATCATGCTGGGCCGGCCACCATCGGGCCGGCTGTTCGCCCGCAAGCTGACCAACTACGCGCTGGGCCTCTATGGCAGCGCCGACTATCTCGCCGGCCGACCGCCGATCAGCAACGCCGACGACCTGCGCGGCCATGGCTTCATCAGCTACATCGAGGATCTGGTGGCGATCCCGCAGCTGAAGTCGCTGACCGACGTGGTGCCCGGCGCGCAGGTGCTGTTCCGCTCCAACTCCATCGTCGCGCAGCAGAACGCCGTCGCCGCCGGCCTCGGGCTCGGGCTGCTGCACCACTTCTCCGCCGGTCACGATCCCCGGCTGGTGCCGCTGCTGACCGCCGACATCCGCATCGAGCGGGCTTACTGGGTGGTGGTGCACGCCGACCTGCGCACGCTGCCGCGCATCCGCGCCGTGGTCGACTTCCTGCAGGCCATCGTCGACCGGCAGCGCGCCCAGCTCGACGGCCCGTCGGGCATGGTCGAAGCGGCCTGAGCGGTCAGGCCCGGCACCGCACCCCGCGATGCCGGGCCGATCCCGCCAATGCCCGCCTATCGCCCGGTCGGCAGGTCCTTGAACGCGATGTCCTTGTCCACCCGCACGTCGCCGGGCAGGCCCAGCACCCGCTCGGCGATGATGTTGCGCAAAATCTCGTCGGTGCCGCCGGCGATGCGCAGACCCGGCGCGAACATGAAGTTGCGGTGGAACAGGCCGCCGAACGGCGCCTCGGCCGGATCGTTGAGGATGCCGTACTGGTCGGCGAGGTCGAGCGCCATCGCCGACATTTCCTGCATCTGGTTGGCCGAGACGATCTTGCCGATCGAGGCCTCCGGCCCCGGCGTCTGGCCGCGCGACAACGCGGTCAGGGTGCGGAACTTGGTGAACTTCAGCCCCTGTGCCGCCACATACCAGTCCGCCAGTTTCTCGCGGAAGGCCTGGTCGGCCATGGCCGGCCGGCCACCGAGGTCGAGCGCGCGGGCCAGCGCCATCAGCTCCTCCGGCGTCGGGCCGTAGCCGGTGCCTACCGCCAGACGCTCGTTCATCAGCGTCACCAGCGCCACCTGCCAGCCGGCGCCCACTTCACCCAGCCGCTGGCTGTCGGGAATGCGCACGTCGGTGAAATAGACCTCGTTGAACTCGCGGTCGCCCGACATCTGGTGGATCGGACGAGCCTCCACCCCCGGCGCCTTCATGTCCACCCAGAACATGGTGAGGCCCTTGTGTTTGGGCACATCCGGGTTGGTGCGGGTGAGCAGGATGCCGAAGTCGGAGAAGTGCGCGCCCGAGGTCCACACCTTCTGGCCGTTGACCACCCAGTCGTCGCCATCGCGCACCGCGCGGGTGCGCAGGCCGGCAACGTCGGAGCCCGCCGCCGGCTCGGAGAACAGCTGGCACCAGATTTCGTCACCGCGCACGGCGGGCGCCACGAAGCGCTGCTTGGTGGCGGTGTCGGCGAACGCCATCACGGTGGGCACGCACATGCCAAGGCCGATGGCAAAGACATTGGGCGGCGTTTCGAACTGCTCTTCCTCCTGGGCGTAGATCACCTGCTGGATCGGCGTGCCGCCGCGCCCGCCCAGCTCCTTGGGCCAGGTGATGCAGGCAAAGCCGGCCTCGGCCTTCTTGCGCTGCCAGGCCTTGGCCGCCTCCAGCGTCGCCGGATCGGAGCGCACGGCAAGTGGCGCCCCGTCGCCCTTGGGGCGGGCGTTGGCGGCGAGAAAGGCCCGCGCTTCGGCGCGGAAAGCGGCTTCTTCCGGTGAATCCTTGAAATCCATGACGTGTTCCTCCCCTCTATCCTGTTCAGGCCGGCCTGTTCAGGCCGCGTTGCGCTGTTCGAGCTGGCTGATCAGCCGCTCCTTCCACAGCCGCGGCGCACCGGCGACCAGCCGCAGCTGCTCCGACCGGCGATAGTGGAGGTGGCAGTCCGCCTCCCAGGTGAAGCCCATGCCGCCATGGGTCTGGATGTTTTCCTTGGCGGCGAACCAGTAGGCCTCGCTGCCCGCAATGCGCGCGGCCGCCGCCGCCAGCGGCAGCTCAGCGCCGCCTTCCTCCAGCGCCCAGGCGCCGAAATAGGCGTTGGAGCGGGCCAGTTCGCCCTTCACATACATATCCGCCAGCTTGTGCTTGATCGCCTGGTTGCCGCCGATGACACGCCCGAAGGCATAGCGGTTGAGCGCATAGTCCTTGGCCATTTCCAGGCAGGCGTCAGTGCCGCCCACCTGTTCGAAAGCAAGCAGCACCGCCGCCCGGTCGAGCACCGCCTGGGCCAGCGCCCAGCCGTCGCCGGCGTCACCCAGCCGCTCGGCCGGCGCGCCGTCGAAGGTCACCCGCGCCACGTTGCGGGTGGGGTCGAGGCTCGCCAGCGTTTCCGCCCGCACGCCGCCACCGCGCGCATCGACCAGATACAAGCCGGCCTGACCCCCTTCCTGTGCCAGCACGATCAGCCGGTCGGCGATGGCGCCATCCGTCACCGGCACCTTGACGCCACTCAGCCGGCCGCCCTCGACGCGGCAACCCAGCGCGCTACCGGGAGCCGCCACGCCGGCGCCCTCGGCCACCGCCCAGGCGCCGATCAGATCGCCGGCGGCCACCGCCGGCAGCAGCGCCGCCTGCTGCTCGGACGAGCCCGCCAGCAACACGGCCTGGGTGAAGAAATAGACCGTCGAGGCAAACGGCACCGGCGCACAGGCGCGGCCCATTTCCTCGGCGATGGCGCACAGCGCGATCTGGCCGAGCCCCAGCCCGCCATGCTGTTCGGCGATCGGAATGCCGAGCCAGCCCATCCCGGCGATCCTGCGCCACAGATCGGCGTCATAGCCGCGCGCCGGGTCGTTGAGCACGCCACGCGCCACGCGGCTGTCGCACTGTTCCTTGAGGAACTTGCGCGCCTGCTCCTTCATGAATTTCTGATCGTCGGAAAAATCAAAATCCATTGTCAAAATCTCCCCAGGTCTGAAACGGCCGGTCCGGTGTTGTTGTTGGTGCGGACAATCGACCGATGGCTAAAAGCTCCTTGCAGGCAATGCCACCCGGTGGGCGTGGCAGGTCGGCGCATAATCCGCCGGACTGTCTGGCGCGCGGCGTCCTTGCGGACTAGCGCAGGAAATGGATGCTGCCTTCCGGCGCGTAAATCTCATCCTCGTGCGCGGCGATCGACTCGGCGGTGAACGGCTCAGCACCGGTGGCAAAGCCCGCCCCGCTGACAAGCTTCAATTCCATCACATTGGTGCCGGTCGCCGTCAGCGTCTTGCCGGTGTGCTGCTTGGAAAGGTCGCTCACCATGTAGAGCACCACCGGCGCCAGCCGGTCCGGCGTCCACTTCTCGGCGATCTCGGGCGGGATCAGCCCTTCGGTCATCCGCGTGGCGGCCGTCGGCGCGAAGGCCCAGACGCGGATGCCATAGCGCATGCCCTCCAGCGCCAGCACGTGCGACAGGCCCCACAGGCCGGCCTTGGCCGCCGCGTAGTTCGACTGGCCGAAATTGCCGATGATGCCCGACGTCGAGGTGGTGTTGACAATGACGCCGCCGCCATTGTCCTTCATCCAGGCGAAAATCGGCTTGGTGACGCAGAACGCCCCCTTCAGGTGCACGGCGATCACCTGATCCCAGTCCTCCTCCTCGGTCTTGAGGAGGGTCTTGTCGCGCAGAATGCCGGCGTTGTTGACCAGAATATCGACCCGGCCAAACGCCGCCAGTGCGGTTTCAAGAATGCTCTCGCCGCCGGCCATGGTGCGCACATCGGCGGCATTGGCCACCGCCTCGCCCCCGGCGGCGCGGATTTCCTCGACCACCTTCTCGGCCGCCGGCGCGGTGCCGGCACCGGTGCCGTCGCGATTGCCGCCATAGTCGTTGACCACCACGCGCGCGCCTTCCCGCGCGAACAGCAGCGCATAGGCGCGCCCCAGGCCGCCGCCACCGCCCGTCACCACCGCCACCTTGCCCGTCAGCAGACCCATGAACGTTCAGCTCCCTTTGCCGGCCGCGGTGCGTTTCGCTTCCTCTTCCGCCACCAGTTCCTTCTTCGACAGTTTGCCGATCATCGTCTTGGGCAGCGCATCTCGGACTTCCACCGCCACCGGCCGCTCGTGCTTGGCGACCTTGTCCTTCAGATAATCGAGCAGAGCGGTACCATCGACACCGGCCGCCGCCTCGGACTTCAGCACCACGAACGCCTTGGGCTTCTGGCCGAGATAGGCGTCGGGAATGCCGATCACCGTCGCTTCCTTGACCGCCGGGTGCTGGTAGAGCGCCTCCTCGATCATGCGCGGGTAGACCTTGAAGCCACCGACCATGATCATGTCCTTCAGGCGGTCGATGATGAAGGTGTAGCCGTCGGCATCGATGTAACCGACGTCGCCGGTGCGCAGCCGGCCATCGGCGAACACCAGATCGCCCGAACGCTGCCAGTAGCCGCGCATCACCTGCGGGCCGACGATGGTGATCTCGCCCGCCTCGCCCTGCGGCAACACCCGGGTCGGGTCTTCCTTGTCGACGATGATGATGTCGGTCCCCGGCAGCGGCAGGCCGATGGAGCCCGGCCGGTTCTCGCCATGAAAGGGATTGGTGGAAACGACACCCGAACTCTCGGTCAGGCCATAGCCTTCCGACACGATGGCGCCAGTCTTGGCCTCGAACTGCTTTTTCAGTTCCACCGGCATCGGCGCGCCGCCGGAAATGCACAGGCGAATCGAGGTCAGGTCGTACTTATCGAGCTTGGGATGCGACAGCAGGGCAGTATACATCGTGGGCACGCCCGGCACCACGGTGACGCGGCGCTTGTGGATGGTTTTCAGCGCCTGGGTCAGCTCGAATTTCGGCAGCATGACGATTTCGGCACCCACCAGCGTGGTGAGATTCAGCACCACGGTGTTGGCGAACACGTGGAAGAAGGGCAGCGCGCCGAACATGCGGTCATGGCCCTCGCGCGCTTTCTCGTCGATCGCCGCCACCTGCTGGGCATTGATGGTCAGGTTGGCGTGCGTCAGCATCGCCCCCTTGGGCACGCCGGTGGTGCCGCCGGTGTACTGCAGCAACGCCAGATCGCGTTCGGGATCGATCTCGACCGGGCGGAGGTTGCCATCGTTGGCCAGCAGCTCATCGAAGCCGATATGGCGGATATCGAGCTTCACCTTCGCCTGCTCGCGCCGCTTGAACACCCGGTAGAGCAGGCTCTTGGCCGGCGGCAGCGCGTCCGCGAGCGAGCCCACCACCAGGCAGCGCAGCCGCGAGGTCTCCAGCACTTCCGACATGGTGGCGTACAGGCTGGCGACGTCGAGACAGACCATGATGTCGGTCTGCGAGTCCTCGACCTGTGCCTGCAGCTCCGAGGCCGAATAGAGCGGCGAGAAGTTCACCACCGTGCCGCCGGCCTTGAGAATGGCGTAGTAGGCGATCACGTAATGCGGGCAGTTGGGCAGGAACAGGCCAACCTTGATGCCCTTGCCGACCCCGAGAATCTGGAACCCGCGCGCCGCGCGCGTCACCTGTTCGGCAATCTCGCGGTAGGTCCAGCGACGGCCGAGAAAGTCGAGGTAGGGCGCGTCGGGCTGGCGCGCCGCCGAGCGTTCGAGCAGCGCCGGCACCGGCAGTGCCTCGAACGGAGTGTCCCACGGCTGGGCATGACTATACCCTTCGAGCCACGGCCTTTCTGTCACGCCTGTCCTCCCCGTCCGCCGCGCGTCATGGCCGAGCGCGGTCGGATCATCCTAACCTCGTCACGGCACCACGAACAGGTCGTGGTCGGCCTCGCGCTGGCGCCGCAGCCGCCCCTGACCTTCAAGATAGTGCAGGTGCGACAGCGCCTCGCCGGTCGCCATCATGATGTCGCTGTTGGTGATCGGTCGCTTGAACAGCGTCTCGAAGGTCTCGCGCACCTTGCGCGGTTCGCGGCAACGCTCGATCAGGCGGTCGAGCTTGCGCTCATGGTCGAGCCGCAGCTGGTCAAGGCGCGCATGCAGGCCATGGAAGGGCTCATTGTGCGACGGCAATACCAGCAGACTGTCAGGCAGCAGCTTCAGCCGATCGAGACTGTCGAACCATTCCTCCAGCGGGTTGGCATCGAATTCCGCCACATGCACCGAGACGTTGGGCGTGATGCGCGGCAGCACCTGGTCACCGGCGATCAGCACCCCCGCCTCCTCGCACACCAGACAGGCATGTTCGGGCGAATGACCGCGCCCGACCACCACCCGCCAGGTCCGCCCGCCAATGGTCAGCGCGTCATCATCCCGCATCCGGTGATACTGCACCGGCAACGGTGTCACCGCGTTGCCAAACCGCCCCCAGCCACGGCCACGGAAGGCCTCCAGATCCTCGCCGTCCCAGCCGGCGCGGCCGTAGAAGGTCATCGCCTCGACCGGCGGCTCCTCCTGCTGGTCGAGCATCAGCATGCGGGCGGTCAGATACTCGCCGCGCGTCATGCACAAGGTGGCGCCGGTGTGCCGGCACAGCCAGCCCGCCTGTCCGAGATGGTCGGGATGCATGTGGGTGACGATGACGCGGGTGACCGGCTTGCCGCCCAGCGGCCCCGCCAGCAGCCCTTGCCACAGCGCGCGGGTCTCGTCGGTGCGCAATCCGGTGTCCACCAGCACCCAGCCGTCGCCGTCGTCGAGCACGTAGAGGTTGATATGGTCGAGCCCCGCCGGCATCGGCATCCGCAGCCACAGCACGCCGGCCGCCACCTCCTTGAGCTCGCCCGGCGCCGGCCACCAGCGACCGAACGGATAGCTCAGGCCGCGAAACTCGACGGCCTCGATGGGCGCCTGTTCCTCGATTTCGAGGTCGGTCAGCGATTGATCGGTCATACAGATACTCCCGCACCCAGCTTTACGTTGACGTAAACGTAAAGTCTAGGCGACGCTTCACGCCGGACGATGGTGGTCCGATCAGTCGACGTGAAAAGTCGTGAAGTCCTCCAGCGGCGCGCGCCGCGCCACCAGCCGGTTCACCACGGCGTCGCTATCCTTGTAGCCGATCGCCATGCCGCAAAAGAGCATCTGCTCGGCGGGCGGCTGGAGGAAGGCGTCCACGGTCTTGTGGAAGATCGACCAGCATTCCTGCGGGCAACTGTCGAGACCGGCCTCGCGCAACAGCAGCATCACCGTCTGCAGGTACATGCCGAGGTCGGACCACTGCGGCGCCCCCATCTGACGGTCGACGTAGCAGAAGATCGCCAGCGGCGCGCCGAAGAACTGGTAGTTGTTGGCGAACCACATCATGCGGGCAAGCTTGTCCTCGCGCGGGATGCCCAGCACGCCATACATGTCCTCGCCGACCTGGAAGCGGTAGTTGCTGTACGGCGCCTTGAGATCCTTGGGGTAGACATCGAACTCGTAAGGCGGCTCGCCCATTGGCGCTTCCTGCACCCGTTTGGCCATGATCGCCTTGAAGCGGGCCATGGCGTCGCCGGCCAGCACATGGATCTGCCAGGGTTGCAGGTTGCCGCCCGACGGCGCGCGGGATGCCTTGGCAAGCACATCACGGATGGTATCGACCGACACCGGGGTATCCAGGAATGCACGCACCGAACGCCGTGATGCCACGGCTTGCGTCACTGACATCATTGAGACTCTCCAATAACAGCTGATCAAGAACGACATGAATGAAGGCGCGCATGGTAACTGCCCCAGCGCCTGCGGCAAGAGGGATCATGTCACGGTGGAATTCTCCAAACCGGCACTGTGACACTCATGGTTTCCACCAAATTGGATATTGCCCCCGCCGCCAGGGTTCGTTCCGTCACCGCACGCGCCGCGTCGTCGCCCTGTTCAGCCGAGGACACGCCGAGCCGCCGGTCGATGGCGGCACGGGCACGCCAGACTCTCCGCCAAGGGCGGTTGAGCCCATCGGCCGACTCGCCTAGTGTGGCCCGACCATGTTGACGAGCCTGCCCAATCTGCTGACGCTGAGCCGCATCTTCGCGGTTCCCCTGCTGGTATTCATGCTGTGGGGGCCGACCTGGATCGGTTCGCTGGGGGCGTTTGCCCTGTTCTGCGTCGCCGGCATCACCGACTATATCGACGGCTATCTGGCGCGAGCCCAGGGTACGGTGTCCAAGCTTGGTCAGTTCCTTGACCCGATCGCCGACAAGATCATGGTCGCCGCGGTCATCATCATGCTGGTGGCGGAGCGGGTGATATCCGGCGTGCATGTGATCGCCGCCATCATCATCCTGCTGCGCGAGATCGCGGTATCGGGTCTGCGCGAATTCCTGGCGGGTGTTAAGGTCTCGGTGCCGGTGAGCCGGCTGGCCAAATGGAAGACCGCCTTCCAGATGATCGCGCTCGGCGCGCTGATCCTGGAGGGCGCCGCCCGGTTCCAGTTCTCCTGGCTGCCGGCCCATGAAGTCGGTCTGCTCTGCCTTTGGCTGGCAGCGGCAATGACGGCGATTACCGGCTACGACTATCTGCGGGTCGGCATCCGGCACATGAGCTAGGATGACATGCGATGCACCTCCTCTACTTCGCCTGGGTGCGTGAACGCATCGGACTGGACGCGGAAGCCCTCGCGCCGCCGGCTACGGTGACCACGGTCGCCGACCTGCTGGACTGGCTTGGCCGCCGCAGCGCCGGCCATGCCGAGGCGTTCGCCGACCGGACGCGCCTGCGTGTCGCGGTCGATCAGATATTCGCCGACATGAGCACGCCCGTCGCCAGCGCCCGCGAGATTGCCATCTTCCCACCCGTGACCGGCGGATGATCGGCCTCCGTGTCCAGGCCGAGGATTTCAACCTCGCCGCGGAGGTCGACCGGCTGCGCGCCGGCCGAGCCGACATCGGCGCCATCGTCACCTTCACCGGCCTGGTGCGTGACATGGCCGATGGCGCGCCGCTGACGGCGATGACGCTGGAGCACTACCCCGGCATGGTCGAGCGCCAGCTCGCCGCCATCTGCGCCGAGGCCGAGGCCCGCTGGCCCTTGCAGGGCGGTACGGTGATCCACCGGTTCGGCCGCCTGACACCGGGCGACCAGATCGTGCTGGTGGCCACGGCCTCGGCCCATCGTCAGGCCGCGTTCGAGGCGGCCATGTTCATCATGGACTGGCTGAAGACACGCGCGCCATTCTGGAAACTGGAGGAACGCGGCGGCGATCGCCACTGGGTCGACGCCCGGACAAGCGACGATGCCGCCGCCCGTCGCTGGCGCGACCCGTCTGCACCCGGGATTACTCGGCGTTGATCACCCAGGGCCGGACCGCGGGCACGATGTCATCCCGGACCACCTGATTGCGCCCCTGACGTTTGGCCTGATACAGGGCCGCGTCCGCGCGTTTCAGGGCTTCCTCAATGTCGCCCGCGCCACCAACAACGCCCAGGCTGATGGTGAAGCGCAGCGGTCCGCGCGGTGTGGGGACGCTCGTGGCCTCGACAGCGGCTCGCAGGCGTTCAGCCAGACGTGCGGCGTCATCAACACCCACGCCCGGCAGCAGGATGGCGAATTCCTCGCCACCAAGGCGCACCAGGCAATCGTCCGCCCGCAACCGGCTGGCCACCATCGCCGCCATCAGTTCGAGCACCTGATCGCCCGTCGCATGACCGAAAGCGTCGTTGACCTGCTTGAAGTGGTCGATGTCGAAGGCGATCAGCGACCATTCGCGCCCGGTAAGCCGCCATATGTCCGCCGCCGCCTCCGCAAACGGCCGGAAGCCACGGCGGTTGCAAGCGCCGGTGAGCGGATCGCGCGTCGCCAGCTCCCGCAGCTCGCCCTCCAGCCGTTTGGCCGACGTGACGTCGACGATGACGGTGATGAGACCCTCCACCTGCCCCTCCGTGGACAGGATCGGCGCCTTGGCGCTGAGATAATGGCGATCGCCATCGCTGGCGGGAATGACGTAATCCACACTCTGCGGCTGCCCGGTGGCAATGACCACCTCCTCGGCGACCGTGATGCGTTCGGCCACATCCGGCGGCACCAGTTCATGGACGGTCTGCCCGAGCACGGGCTGACCGACCGCGAAATGAACGTTGTGGAATGCGGGATTGGCGCGGATGTAACGGCCATCCAGATCCTTCACCACCACCGGATTGGGCATGGTGTCGATCAGCGTTTCCGCGAAGCGGCGCGACCGCTCGCTTTCCTGCCGGGCCAGCTCCGCGTCCCTGGCCTGTTTTTCCAGCGCCGCCGCCTGCGCCTCGATCCGCTCGCGCTGGACCTGCAGTTCGCGCTCGCGGTTGCGTTGCTCGGTGATATCGAAAAGGACCGTCTGCACGGCGGACACGCCGAACCAGTCGGCAGGCGCCAGCACGGCCTTGACCCACATCGGCTTGCCGTCGCTGCGATAGACCTGGCCCGTCAGCGTCACCTGGCGCTGACGCCCCGCGCCGATGTCCTGCAATGCCGCCCGCAGCGAATCCATCATCGCCGGCGAGGCCAGCCGGCCGCCGGAGGCCAGCACCAGGGTCTCGGCGGTATCGCGGTAACCGAACAGTTCGGCGAACGCGCGGTTGATGAGCACCGTCTTGCTATCCACCGTAATCAGCATGGGGTAGACGGCGTTGTCGATCAGCTCGCGGTACTGGTTTTCCAGGCGCTGCAGTGCGCCAAATGCCCTGACCGTCCGTCGCTCCATCGGACGGAAGATGAAAACCAATTCCGCCAGCAGCAGCAGCAGCGTCGCGCCCCAGGCGACAATCTGAAAGCCCTGCAGACGCGCGATATCCGCCTGTCCATCCCGTTCGAAGGCCGATACCGCCCGGCCGAGGTGACGCATCATCTCGGTCGGCCGGCGGGCGTTGAACTGGTCCAGGGCATCTTTCCACAGCGCCGGGTCGTCAATCGGTGTGCCAGCCACCCGCCGCGCCGCGCGAATATATTCACGCACCCGCACATCAAGACGAATCGGCGGCGCGAAATAGACCTGGTTCAGTTGGGCATGGCTGCCAGGCCCGCCCACCGCCGCGATCAGCGTCTTGTGGTCACGCTCCAGCAGTTCAATCGACCACACGAGCTGACGTCGCGCATATTCGTAGGCATTGATCTGGGCAGCCGCCGGCAGCCGCCGGACGTTGAAGGCGATCCGCTGGGACAGCATGCTCTGCCGACCGGCGATCTGCATCAGTTCGAAGATTTCTTCCTGCCGGTGCGCGATGCGATAGGTCAGCAGAAAGCCCAGCGTCACCGACGCCGCGATCAGGACCAAGGCCAGTCCATGGCGCCATCGCAGCGACCACTTGAGGCCAGAGAGATCCACCGCGCGCATGTCGTCCATTGGTGCCTTATGCACCCGGAATGCTTAAATGCTGATTAAGAATCCCCCCCGCCGGGACGAGCAGCAGACGGCGGGGCTCAGTGGCTCCTGAACGCAAGCCACCATGCCCTCGCCGCCGAACCTCGTACCCTGGCGCGCCGGTCAGGCCGCCTGCCGCAAGGTCGTCAGGAAGCCATCCACTTGCGCCCGCAGATGCGCGGCCTGTCCGGTGAGCTGACGCGCCGCGTCCAGCACCTGCGCCGAACCGATTCCGGCGCGGTCGGCTGCCTGGGTGACGCCGACGATGTTGGTCGTCACGGTCTGCGCGCCCTGCGCCACGTCCTGGACGCTGCGCGTGATCTCGTCGGTCGCGGCGCTCTGCTGATTGACGGCCGAGGCAATCGAGGTGGCGATACGGCTCATGTCCTCCACCATGCCGGTGAAGGTGGCAATGGCGGCCGAGGAATGTTTGGTCGCCGACTGGATGGCCTGAATCTCGCCCGCGATCTCCTGGGTGGCGCTGGCGGTCTGACCCGCCAGCTGCTTGACCTCCGAGGCCACCACGGCGAAGCCCTTGCCGGCGTCGCCGGCGCGCGCCGCCTCGATGGTGGCGTTGAGTGCCAGCAGGTTGGTCTGGCTGGCGATGGCATTGATGATCTCGATGACACCGCTGATCCGGTCGGCGATCGTCACCATGCCGGTCACGGCGTCGGTGCTGACCTGCGCCTGCTCCACCGCTTTCTCCGACACCTCGCTCGACTGCTGTGCCTGACGGCCGATTTCCTGCACGGACGCCGCCAGCTCCTCGGTCGCCGATGCCACCGTCTGGATACTCGCCGACGATTGCTCGGCGGCACTGGCCACTGCGGTGGACTGCCGGCTGGTTTCGCTCGCCGCCTCCGACATGTCCTGCGCCGCCCCCTGCAACTGGGTCGCGGCCGCCGACACGGTGGTGACCAGGCTGCCGACGACCGTATCGAGATCCTGCGCCAGCTGGTTGAGCATCGCCTTGCGGTCGCGCTCCGCCGCCTGCCGCTGGGCCTCCTCGCGGTCACGCGCCGCCTGCTCGGCGGCCTCCTTCTCGCGGCGCGCGGCGGCCTCGGCTTCCTCCCGCTCATGGCGCAACCGCGCCTGCTCGGCTTCCAGCCGCTGCTTCTCGATGCCGGCCTCCTTGAAGACCTGGGTCGCCCGCGCCATGGCGCCGATCTCGTCGCGCCGGTCGCCACCGTGCACCATGACGCCAAGATCGCCGGCGGCGAGTTGCTGCATGGCCCGCGTCATGTTCCGGATCGGCACGATGATCGAGCGCGAGGCACCCCAGGCGACCATGCCGCTGACCACCAGAATGAGTCCGGCGCCGACCAGCACCAGCCAGGATTCGCGACTGGCATCACGCTCGATGCCCAGCGCGGTCTGGCCGAGATCGAGGGCGATCTTGTCCTCCACGGTCTTGATGGCATCAATGCGCCGCGTCGCGGTCTCGAACCACTGCTGCGCCGACACGCCATCAAGCCGCGCGCCAGCGCCGGCCTGGATAATCGCCTGGCGCAGCTGCTGGAGTTCGGCGGTGGCGCCACCACGCATGGTATCCTGGTAGGCCTTGACCAGATCGGGCGTCCCGTAAACCTCGAAGTTGCGGAACAGCGCATCCTGCACGCTGATCAGACCCACCAGCGTGTTGAACTGCGCGGGCGTGAACTGGCCGGCGGCCAGCCCGGCGGCCCCGGTGGCCCGCTCCTGGCCCGCCCGCTCCTTGGCCGCCATGAAGCTGAGGTAGGCGACAACCGCGTTCGACACCCGCGAGCTGCTGCTGGCCTTCGAGCCCTCTCCCGCGACGTCCAGCAGGCCGCCAATGGTGGCCGTATAGTAACCGGCGGCATCGGCCGGACTGACCGCCATGGCGTCCACGCGCTGACGGTTGGCGTCGAGCAGCCTGATCTGGCCGAGGCTGGCCTCAAGACCCGACTGGAAGCGCGGGGAATAGCTGGCGACATCGATCCGCTCCAGCGCCCTGGCAAAATCCCGACGGGCAGTGTCGGTAGCCTGGCGCAGGCCCGGCAAGGTATCCCGCATTTCCGCGCCACGGCTGCTGAGGAATGTGGCGGTGGCGCCGCGTTCACGCTGCATGTTGTGGATCAACGCACTGAGATCGACGGTGAATCGCGACAGCGTCTCCAGCTGAGCGGCCTCAATGGCCTTTTCCCGGCTCTGCAAGCCCGTCCAGCCCAGCGCCAGAACCAGCGCCAGCACCGGCACGATCAGGGTGATCAGCATCTTCCGCGCGATCGGCGCGTGATCCAGCATGTTCATGGGTGTCCTCCCTCTCCCGGCATCCATCGCCTGGCGGCCACAAGGCAGGCCAGGGCGTGAACACCTGATATTTTGATGGAGAGTCGATACCACACACCTCTGAACAAACTGCTAAGACGAATGAATTGGTCTGTGTTGCAGATCGCCATGGTTCCGACCAGCCGCGGTCCATCCGACGCGACTGGAAGCCCGGACGCGTCTACAGCAGAAACGCGCCGCGCATCACTTCGATGGCGTGACCCGCCATGTCGACGCGGTCGCCCCGCAGGTGGCACCACAGCTCGCCGCCACGCCGCGAAATCTGGCGCGCGAACAGTGCGGTCTTACCCAGTTCAGCCGCCCAGTAGGGGATCAGCCGGCAATGGGCCGAGCCGGTCACCGGGTCTTCGTCGATCCCCACCGACGGCGCGAAGAAGCGGGAGACGAAATCGCAGTCCGCGCCCGGCGCGGTCGCCATCACCTGCGCGTCCAGGCGCTTCAGCGCCGCCATATCGGGCGCCAGCGCCGCCACCGCTGCGGCATCGGCAAAGCGGGCGAGCCAATATCCGCCGTGGTGCAGCACGGCCTGCGGCACCGCCCCCAGCGCCTCGGCCAGCCCGGGCAGGGCGGCCGGCGCGACGTGATAGGCGGGAAAGTCGAGGTTGATCCGCCCGACGGCGTCGCGGCTGACCACCAGAGTGCCAGCGCTCAGGGTGGTGAAGCGGATGTCGGCGCGCGTGTGCCCGAGATGGGCATAGACCACATGGGCCGCCGCCAGCGTGGCATGGCCGCACAAGGCGACCTCCACCGTCGGCGTGAACCAGCGGATCAGATAATCCCCGTCCCCGCCGGGCGTCGCCACCAGAAAGGCGGTTTCCGCCAGATTGTTCTCCGCCGCGATCGCCTGCATGGTCTCGCCCGGCAACCAGGCCTGCAGCGGCATGATGGCGGCGGGATTGCCAGCAAACGGCCGGCTGGCGAAGGCATCCACCTGATAGAGCGGCAAGGTCATGGGGCGGCCTCCGTTTCCGGGGCATCCAGTGCGCGCCGGCGCCGCTCCCGGTGCCCCTCCGGGTCGACGTGGATCAGGATGTCAGCCTGCGGGAAGGCGCGCGCCAGCGCGTCTTCCACCGCGTCGGCGACCTTGTGCGCGGCGGCGACCGTCATGTCGGCGTCAACCCAGATGTGGAACTGGATGAACTCGTCGGCGCCGCTGGAGCGGGTCCGCAATTCATGCAGGCCACGCACCTGCGGATGGGCCTCGACGATGTCGATGACCTGTCGCCGGCGGGCGGCGGGCCATTCCTTGTCCATCAGCATGTCGAGCGCGTGACTGGCGGCACGCACCGCCCCCCAGGCGAGATAGAGCGCGATGCCGATGCCGAACAGCGCGTCGGCGCCATGCAGGCCGGCCCAGGCCTCGATGACCAGGGCGGCGATGACCGAACTGTTGAGCAGCAGGTCGCTTTGGTAATGCAGCTGGTCGGTGCGGATGGCGATCGACCGGGTGCGCTGCACCACCATCCGCTGATAGAGCACCAGCAGCAGTGTTGCGACGATCGCGACCAGCGACACACCGACGCCCATCTCTGGCGCCACCACCGGCTGGGGATGAATGAAGCGGTCTACCGCCCGCAGGCCGATGCCCGCCGCCGAGACCAGGATGATGCCGGTCTGCATCAGCGCGGCAATGGCCTCCGCCTTGCCGTGACCGAAACGGTGCTGGTCGTCGGCTGGTGTCGCCGCCACCTTGACCGCGAACAGCGTGATCAGCGAGGCGAGCAGATCCAGTGCCGAATCCGCCAGCGACCCCAGCATGGCGACAGAGCCGGTCTTGGCCGTCGCCACCACCTTGAGGACGATCAGCAGCACCGCGACCACCGTCGAGGCGATGGCGGCCCTGCGGGTCAGCCGGGCGATGGTGGCGCGCGAACCGCTCACGGATACAGCCAGGTCCAGACCCAGCCGCCACCGGCATCGCGGGTGAACAGCCGGCGTTCATGCAGGCGAAACGGCCGGTCTTCCCAGAACTCGATGCGCTCCGGCGCCACCCGGAAGCCCGACCAATGCGGCGGACGCGGCACGGTGCCAAGCCCGAAGCGGGCGGCTGTCTTGGCGATGCGCCCCATGAACGCGGCCCGGCTGTCCAGCGGGCGGGACTGGTCGGACGCCCAGGCGCCGATCTGCGAGTCGCGCGGCCGGCTGGCGAAATAGGCATCCGCCTCCTCCGGCGCCACCGGCGCCACCGGGCCCTCGATGCGGATCTGGCGGCGCAACGACTTCCAGTGGAACAGCAGTGCTGCATGCGGATTGACCCGCAGCTGCTCGCCCTTGCGGCTCTCGAAGTTGGTGTAGAAGACGAACCCGCGCTCATCCCACCCCTTGAGCAGGACCATCCGCAGCGACGGCCGGCCCTGCGCGTCGGCGCTGGCCACGGCGACGGCGTTGGGGTCATTCAGCTCTTTGGCCTCGGCCTCGGCGAACCAGTGGCTAAACAGCGCGAAGGGATCGGTTTCGTCGGTCATGCATGGGGTTTACGCCGGGCGGGCCGGCATCGGCAACACCCTTCACAACCGCCACCGCGATGACTACCTTGAAAGCCAAGCGTTGCATTTTTGCAACAGGTGAGGTGATCGATGGCAAAGGACCCCTATAGCGTTCTCGGTGTGGCCCGCACTGCCAGCGAGGCCGAGATCAAGAAGGCCTACCGCAAGCTCGCCAAGGAGCTGCACCCGGATCGCAACAAGAACGACCCCAAGGCGGCGGAGCGGTTCTCCGACGTTACGACGGCCTATGACATCATTGGTGACGCCGACAAGCGCGCCCAGTTCGACCGCGGCGAGATCGGCCCCGACGGCGCGCCGCGCTCGGCGTTCGAACAGGCCTATCGTACCCGCGGCAACGCTGCCGGCGGCGGCTTCGGGTTCGAAGGCGACCCGATGGACATCTTCTCGCAGTTCTTCGGCGGCGGCCGGGCGAGCGGCGCCGGGTTTGGCGGCGGCTTCAGTGGTGGCGGCATGGGTGGCGGCGCGGGAACGGGCGGTGGTCGTCCGCGCCCCAGGGGCCGCTCGGTCGAGTACCGGCTGACCATCCCCTTCGAGCAGGCCGCCCGGCTGGAGCCGCAGCGGCTGACCCTGCGCACCGGCAAGACCATCGAGATCAAGCTGCCGCCGGGCTTCACCGACGGCCAGCAGCTGCGCCTGGCCGGCCAGGGCGACCCCGGCCCCGGTGGTGCCGGCGACGCGCTGGTGACGCTGCATGTCGGCCCGCACGCCTGGTTTGCCCGCGAGGGCGACCAGGTACTCCTCGACCTGCCGGTCCGGCTCGACGAGGCGGTGCTGGGTGGCAAGGTCAAGGTGCCGACCGTCGACGGCGCGGTCATGCTCACCATCCCCGCCGGCTCCAACTCCGGCAAGGTGCTGCGGCTGCGCGGCAAGGGCTTCACCGGCAAGGACGGCACCCGCGGCGACCAGATGGTGACGCTGCTGGTGGACATTCCGGCCGACGACCCCAAGCTCAAGGCCTTCGTCGAGTCATGGAGCGAAGGCCGCACAGCCAATCCCCGGGATCACCTGTTCAAGTAAGCCGGCGCTGGACGCGCGGGCGCGCGGCCGGCACATTGGGCTGATGCTCGACCGGCTGCCCGCCCCGCTTCAGACCGCCTTCGCCGTGGTGCGCACCGCCGTGCTCGGATTCTGGGACGACGACGGCTTCATCCTCTCCGGCAACCTTGCCTATCTGGCGCTGCTGGCGCTGTTCCCGTTCATGATCTTCCTGGTCGTGCTGGCGGGTGCCATCGGCCGCACCACGGCTGGACTTGAGGCGGTGCACGCGTTCCTGGACGCCATGCCGCCCAACGTCGCGACCGCGCTGGCGGACCCGATCAACCAGGTGATTGGCCAGAGCGGGCGCGGACTGCTCACCTTCGGCGCCGTAGTCGCGATCTGGACCGCCGCCAGTTTCATCGAAACCGTGCGCGTGATCATTCACAAGGCCTACAACCACGACTCCGGACGGTCGATGTGGCAGTATCGGCTGGAGTCCTTCGTCATCGTCATCGGTTCTGCCATCCTGCTGCTGCTGGCGATGGCCGGTCAGTTCGCCTATGGCGCGGCGCGCAAGCTGGCGCTGACCTATCTGCCGTTCGCGGAAGGTGCGATCGAGGCCCTTGGCTGGCTGCGTTTTGGCGTCCTGCCGCTTGGCCTGTTCCTCGGCCTCTACGGCCTGTTTCTGTCGCTGACCCCCCGGCGGGCGCGACCGCGCGCCCACTGGCCCGGCGCCGTGCTCACCACCGCGGCCTGGATCGCCACCGCCTACCTGCTGCCCAAGGTGCTGGCGATGCTCGGCTCCTACGACCTGACCTACGGCAGCCTGGCCGGCGTCATGGTGGCGCTGCTGTTCTTCTACGTCGTCGGCGCCGGTCTGGTCATGGGCGCGCAGCTCAACGCTGCGCTCAAGTTATTGGATGAAAACCGGAAATCTCGATCGAGTTGACCCGCTGCCATGCCCGTGCGATGGACGCGGCCACATTCATGACCAACATGCGAAGGTGAGCGAATGACAGGTCTGATGGCGGGTAAACGCGGCCTCATCATGGGGGTCGCCAACGACCGATCGCTGGCCTGGGGTATTGCCCAGGCAGTGCACGCGCAGGGCGCCGAGCTGGCGTTCAGCTATCAGGGCGAGGCGCTGGAGAAGCGGGTGCGTCCGCTGGCGGAGTCGATCGGGCAGGATTTCCTGCTGGAGTGCGACGTCTCCAGCATGGACTCCATCGATGCGACCTTCGCCGCGCTTCAGGCGCGCTGGGGCACCATCGACTTCGTGGTGCATGCCATCGGCTACTCCAACAAGGACGAGCTGCGCGGCCGCTACGCCGACACCTCGCTCGACAACTTCCTGATGACCATGAACATCAGCTGCTATTCCTTCACCGCCGTCGCCCGGCGCGCGATGGCGCTGATGCCAAACGGCGGCTCGCTGCTGACGCTGACCTATTATGGCGCCGAGAAGGTGGTGCCGCACTACAACGTGATGGGCGTCGCCAAGTCGGCGCTGGAGACCAGCGTCAAATATCTCGCCATGGACCTGGGTCCGGACAACATCCGCGTCAACGCCATCTCCGCCGGCCCGATCAAGACGCTGGCGGCCTCCGGCATCGGTGACTTCCGCTACATTCTGAAGTGGAACGAGCTGAACTCGCCGCTGCGACGCAACGTCACCATCGAGGACGTCGGCGGCGCCGGGCTCTATCTGCTGTCCGACCTCGCCTCCGGCGTGACCGGCGAAATCCACCACGTGGATGCCGGCTACAACGTCATCGGCATGAAGGCCGAGGACGCGCCCGACATCGCGCTCGCCTGACGGAGCCGAGACGACCCATGTCCTGGAACAGCTTCGGCCACCTGCTGCGCTTCACCACCTGGGGGGAATCCCACGGGCCGGCGCTGGGCGCGGTGGTCGACGGCTGCCCGCCGGGCCTGCCGCTCAGTGAAGCCCATATCCAGCCGTTCCTCGACAAGCGCCGCCCCGGCCAGTCCCGCTTCACCACCCAGCGCCAGGAACCGGATCAGGTGCGCATCCTCTCCGGCGTGTTCGAGGGGCGCACCACCGGAACGCCGATCAGTCTGCTGATCGAGAACACCGACCAGCGCTCGAAGGACTATGGCGACATCGCCGAGCGCTATCGCCCCGGTCACGCCGACTACACCTATGACGCCAAGTACGGCATCCGCGACTATCGCGGCGGCGGGCGTTCCTCGGCGCGCGAGACCGCGGCCCGCGTCGCCGCCGGCGCCGTCGCCCGGGTCATCCTCGGCGAAAGCATCCGTATCCGCGGCTATCTGGTGGAACTGGGCGGTGAGGCCATCGACCGCACCCGGTTTGATGATGCCGCCATCGACGCCAACCCGTTCTTCTGCCCGGACCCTGCCGCCGCCGACCGCTGGGCGACCGCGCTGGACGCCGCCCGCAAGGACGGCTCCTCGCTGGGGGCGGTGGTCGAGGTGGTGGCGACCGGCGTGCCCGTCGGTCTGGGCGCGCCGCTCTACGCCAAGCTGGACCAGGAGCTCGCCAGCGCGATGATGAGCATCAATGCGGTCAAGGGCGTCGAGATCGGCGACGGCTTCGCCGCGGCCCGCCTGCGCGGCGAGGACAACGCCGACCCCATGCGCCTGGGCGCCGATGGCCGGCCGGTGTTTCTGTCCAACCACGCCGGCGGCATTCTCGGCGGCATCTCGACGGGCCAGGACGTCATTGTCCGACTGGCGATCAAACCGACATCGTCCATCCTGACGCCGGTGCCGAGCATCACCCGCGCCGGCGCGGAAGTGGATGTGCTGACCAAGGGCCGTCACGACCCGTGCGTCGGCATCCGCGCCGCCCCCGTCGCGGAAGCGATGATGGCGCTGGTGCTCGCCGACCAGTTACTGCTCGACCGCGCGCAATGTCCGCGCAACGGAAGCTGATTATTTATTCAACATATTATTAATCGAGCGACAGTTGACTTGGTCAATTGGCGCCCATAGTCGCCTGTTCAACAAGATGGGCAATGAACAAGGGGGCGGCGTGTCGCGCGCCGTTGGGTCTGATGCGGAATGAGTTGCGGGCGAGCGCCGCCACGGCGCTGGTGATTGTCATGGGCTGGGCCTTGCCGGCAAAAGCCGACGACACCGAAACGGGCGGCGGCATCGACGACATCATCGTCACCGCGCAGCGTCAGGCGGAAACCGCGCAGGACGTGCCCATCGCCATCACCGCCTTCAGCGGCGACGACATGGCGCGGCGCCAGATCGAGGGCTTCAGCGACCTGCAGTTCAGCACACCGGGCCTGAGTTTTTCCGCCGGCAATTTCCAGGGCGCCAACATCGCCATTCGCGGCATCGGTCAGACCGCCATCGGCGGCAGCGGCGAAGGCGGCGTCGGCGTCCACATCAACGACATGCCGCTGATCCTGACCCGGCTGCAGGAAAGCGAATATTTCGACATGGAGCGCATCGAGGTGCTGCGCGGTCCGCAAGGGACCTTGTTCGGCCGCAATGCCACCGGCGGCGTGGTCAATCTGCTGACCGCCCGCCCGGTGCTGGAGAACGCCAGCTCGGCCTCGATCGAGTATGGCAATTACGACAGCCTGACGCTGCGCGGCATGGTCAACCTGCCTCTGGGCGACAAGGCGGCGCTGCGGCTGGCCGGGCTCTACCTCAAGCGCGACGGCTACACCACCAACCTGCACACCGGCAACGACATCGACGGTCGCGACCAGTACGCGCTGCGGGCCAGCGTGCGGCTGGAACCCGGCGACAACACCCGCATCGACCTGATGGGGCAGTATTTCCGCGAGAACTCCAATCGCTCGCGGATGCAGAAGCAGATGTGCCACCGCGATCCCACCGGCATTCTCGGTTGTCAGCCCGATGCGCTGGCCTATGAAACCGTCAACATGAATGCGACGCTGAGCGGCCTGCTCACCTCGCCCTATCTGTTCGGCGGCACGCCGCTGGCCGGGCTGGCGCTGACCTCGGGCGGCGAGGACGCGGCCTTCGGCGTGGTCAACCCCGCCGACATGCGCACCGTCA
The DNA here is from genome assembly GCF_041060555.1 of Parapedomonas caeni. Lineage (NCBI taxonomy): Bacteria > Pseudomonadati > Pseudomonadota > Alphaproteobacteria > Sphingomonadales > Sphingosinicellaceae > Parapedomonas > Parapedomonas caeni. The sequence goes on from NZ_JBEUDS010000015.1 coordinate 38,864, forward strand.
ACATCGACTATGAACCGCGCCATTACAGCGAGGAAGTGGTGGCGATGCTGAATGCCACCCACAGCCTCGACACCCTGGAGCTGTCGGTGGTGGCCGGCTACCAGCGCAGCACCAACCGCTCCAACACCGACTATTATTTCACGGTGGAAAACCCGGTCGCCGTGCCGGCGGCCTTCGCCGCCCTGTTCCCCACCGCCTACAACGCCTTCTACACCCAGGGCTGGCCGGTGTCGCAAATCACGCCGGACCGCTATCTCGGCGTCGCCAACGGCGCCGTTGCCTACACCGGCGGCAGCACCGACAGCTACGACCAGTCCTACGGCCGCGAAGAACAATATTCCGTCGAGCTGAAGGCCCGCACCCAGTTCGACGGCTGGTTCAACGCCACGCTGGGCGTCTCCTATTTCGATGCCACCGGGCGGGCCGACTATTACATCGCCTCGGCCCAGCTCGACTATGCCAGCTTCATCCTGCCGACGCTCGGCGTGCTGTCGGCCGGCGCCAGCCACCCCTATTACGCGGCGGTGGTCAACGCCCTGACCAACGGCCAGCCCTCGCCGCTCGATGGTCTCGCCGCCGCACCGGCCTATTACAATTCCGAAGGCTATCGCTACACGCTGAAGTCGCTGGCGGTGTTCGGCGAGGCGTACGCCGAGATCACGCCCGATCTCAAACTGACCGCCGGCCTGCGCGGCCTGCGCGATCGCAAGAGCGTCACCGACCGCGCCATCCTCTTCAACGGCACCACGGTGATCGGCTCGGACACCATCGACGGCCTGCCGACCCATCGCACCGACCGCACGACCTTCCGCCGGCTGACCGGCCGCCTGGTGCTCGACTGGAAGCCCAGCCTGCCCTTCACCGACGACACGCTGGTCTATGTCTCCTACGCCCGCGGCTTCAAGTCGGGCGGCTTCAACCCGCCGTTCGATCCGGTGCAGTATCCCGATGCCTCGCTGACCTATCAGCCGGAAGCGATCAACGCCTTCGAGATCGGCACCAAGAACGTGCTGGCCGATGGTCGGCTGCGCCTCAACCTGTCCGGCTTCTACTACGACTACAAGGGGCTGCAGGTCGGCGTCACCCGCAATCGCACCACCATCAACGAGAATATCGACGCCGAGATCTATGGCCTGGAGGCCGACGTGCAGGCCCGCCCGCACCCGCACTGGCGGCTGTCGCTGGGCGGCTCGCTGATGAACAGCCGGATCAGGAACGGCAGCTCCGTCGATACCCGCGACCCCAGCGCCGGGCGTGACGACGTGGTCATCATCAAGGACATCGCCTCGTCGGCCAACTGCGCGGTCATCCCCGCCGCCACCGGCATCCCGCGCGCCGACCTGCTTGCGCCGGCGCTGTTCGCGGCGACCGGAGGCACGGTGGCGGTGCCGGGCACCAACACCGTGGGCGCCTTCTCGTCGTGCGCGGCGCTGGCCGGCGCCATCGACACGCTGGGCCTGCCCTACCAGGTGCTGCGTGACGCCAACGGCAACCCCGTCGGCCTGCCATCCGGCGTCGAGGTGGACCTCGCCGGCAACGAGTTGCAGCTGACGCCCAACTGGATGGTGACGCTGGGCGTCGAATATGCCCGCCCCGTGTTCACCGACCTGCGGCTGACGCTGCGGGTCGACTATTCGGCGCGCGGCGGTTTCTATGGCCGCATGTACAACCGGCCGATCGACCGAATCAGCGGCTATGACATCTGGAACGCCCAGGCCCAGCTCGACGGCCCCGGGGATCGCTGGTTCGTCCGGCTGTTCGTCCAGAACATCGAGAACGAGGACAATGTCACCGGGATTTATGTGACCGACCCGGCGACCGGCCTGTTCACCAACGTCTTCACCACCGAGCCGCGACGCTACGGCTTGGCCGCCGGCATCAACTTCTGATAGCATCATCAGCCAGGGCACTGCTCGCGTGCCGGCAAGGCGTGGCAGCTATCGTTACGCCGCAGGTGCTGCTATTTTTTGTGCGTAGCAGCACTCCGCAAACCGCTGGACAAGCCCTGATTTCCTTGTTCTTATACCTGAACGGGGGATGTGGAGACTTGGCCGTGTTCCCCGCACGCGACATGGATGCCGCCATCAGATGCGGTGCCTCGCGTGGTCAAACCTGGGGAGGAACACGATGGCTCTTAACGCCCGCGCCGCATGGCGCGCACCTACCGTATCATCCGCGTCACTCATTGCCCTGCTGGCCACCAGCACTTTTCTGACACCCACCCTTGCACTCGCGCAGCAGCAGCCCACCACGGTGCTTGAAGACATCGTCGTCACCGCCCAGCGTCAGGCGGAGTCGCTGCAGGATGTGCCGATCGCCGTCGCCGCCTTCGGCGCCGCCGATCTGGAAAAGCGCCAGATCGAGAGTTTCGGCGACCTGCAGTTCTCGGCCCCCAACGTCAACTTCACCGTCGGCAACTTCACCACCTCCAACACACCATCCGCGGCGTTGGCAACGCCGTCGTCGGCGGCGGCTCGGAAAGCGGTGTCGGCATCCACTTCAACGACATGCCGGTGCTGACGCCGCGCATGCTGGAAATCGAGTATTTCGACATCGAGCGCATCGAGGTCCTGCGCGGTCCGCAGGGCACGCTGTTCGGCCGTAACGCGACGGGCGGCGCGGTCAACGTCATCTCGAAAAAGGCATCGCATGAATTCGGCGCCGAGGGCGAGATCGAGTACGGCAACTACGACAGCATCAAGGTCAAGGGCATGGTCAACGTGCCGCTGGTCGACCAGAAGCTCGCCGTTCGCCTGAGCGGCATCTACATCAACCGCGACGGTTACACGAAGAACATCTATACCGGCAACAAGATCGATGGCCGCGACCAGTATGCCCTGCGCGGCACGATCCGCTTCGAGCCGTCGGAAAATACCCGCATCGACCTGACCGCCCAGTATTTCCGCGAAGACGACAACCGCTCGCGCATCCAGAAGCAGATGTGCAACAACGACGCCACCGGCATCCTCGGCTGCGCGCCGGACAGCCTGGAGTTCGAGCCGGTCAACACCATCGCGACGCTGGGCGGCATCCTGAGTTCCTCCCTGCTGCTGAGCGGCCCGCTTTCCGGTCTCGCATTGATGTCGCCGGGCAACACCTCGACGACCGGCGTGGTCAATCCGGAAGGCTATCGCAAGGTCAACATCGACTTCGAGCCAAAGCACGACGCCGAGGAAACCATGGTCACGCTGGCCTTCCAGCATGACTTCGAGAAGTTCAACTTCTCCGTCGTCGCCGGCTATCAGGATACCTACGTCGACTCGAACACCGACTACCTGCTGGTGGCGGAAAACCCGCAGTCGGTGCCGGCGGCCTTCGCCGCCTCCTTCCCGACGGTCTACAACCTGTTCTACACGCAGGGGTTCCCGGTGTCGGCGGTGGACATGAACGGCTATGCCGGCGTCGCCAACGGCAACATCGCCTATGTGGGCGACGGCTCGACCTCCTATGACCGCTCCTATGGCGACTCGAAGCAGTATTCCTTCGAAGCCAAGCTGGCGTCGCAGTTCGACGGCGCTTTCAATTTCCTGGTCGGCGGCATCTACTTCGACCAGAAATCCCGCACCGATTACAACGTGATCGCGGCTGGCCTCGATTATGCGGGCTTCCTGCTGCCAACGGTGACGACGTTGAGCGGCTGCTCCAGCGGCGCCACGCCGCCGGCGACCTGCGCCGCCATCGCCACCGCCCTCGCCACCGGCACCCAGGTGCCGCTCGATGGCGTCTACGTGGCGCCAAGCTACTATGGCAACGAGTCCAACGAGACGACGCTGAAATCCTGGGCGCTGTTCGGCGAGGCCTATTACGAGTTCAACGACGAACTGAAACTGACCCTTGGCGGGCGCTATCTGCAGGACAAGAAAACCGTCTATGACCGCCAGGTGCTGTTCAATACACCGCAGGCGATCAATCCGGGTGGCGTGCCGGCAGGACTGCCAGACTATCGCAGCGACCGGGTGAAATTCAAGCGGGTCACCGGCCGCGCCGTGATCGACTGGTCGCCGACGCTCTCCTTCACCGACTCGACGCTGGTCTATGCCTCCTACTCGCGCGGCTTCAAGTCAGGCGGCTTCAACCCGCCATTCGACCCGGTGGTGTTCCCGGACTCCTCGCCCTACTACGGCCCGGAAACCATCAACGCCTTTGAAATCGGCACCAAGAACACGCTGGCCGGCGGAACGCTGCAGGTGAACCTCACCGGCTTCTACTACGACTACAAAGGCCTGCAGATCTCGACCATCCGCAACCGCACCTCGTTCAACGAGAACATCGACGCCGAGGTCTATGGCCTGGAGTCGGAGTTCCTCGCCAAACCGACACCGCGGCTGCTGCTGAACGCCAGCCTGTCGCTGCTCAAGACCAAGATCAAGAACGGCTCGTTCATCGACACCCGCGATCCGTCGGGTGGCCGCGACGACGTGGTCATCATCAAGGACGTGACCACGGCGGCCAACTGCGCCGTCATTCCGGCGGCCGGCGGCGTCCCGCGTGCTGATCTGGTGGCGCCGGCGCTGTTCGCCGGCGGCACGGTGCCGGTACCGGGCACCAACACGGTGGGCGCCTTCTCGTCCTGCGCGGCGCTGGCCTCGGCGATCGCGGCCAACAGCCTGCCCTACCAGGTGGTGCGGGACGCCAACGGCAACGTCATCGGCCTGCCGGGCGGCGTCTCGGTCAGCGTCAAGGGCAACGAACTGCCGCAATCACCCAACTGGATGATCAGCCTGGGCGCCCAGTACACCCAGCCGCTGGGTGGCGAATACTCGCTCACCATGCGGGTGGACTATTCGGCGCGCGGCAGCTTCTGGGGTCGCATCTACAACAGCCCGGTCGACAAGATCAAAGGCTATGACCTCTGGAACGCCCAGCTCCAGCTCGACGCGCCGGATGACCGCTGGTTCCTTCGCGCCTTCGTGCAGAACATCGAGAACGACAATTCGGTGACCGGCATGTACGTCACCGATCCGTCGTCGGGCCTGTTCACCAATGTCTTCACCACAGAACCGCGTCGCTATGGCCTGGCGGCCGGCTTCCGCTTCTGACACCTGTCCTTTCAGCCAACTCGTCGGGGGAGGGGTAACCCTCCCCCCTTTTTGTCCGGGCCTGCCGCTGCTACGGACACACGCATGACAACGGATTCACAGCACACGGCAGAGGCGCTCGCACGGTCGCGGCTGGGATTGAGTGGAGTAACCGCGATGACCGACGACACCAACCGCACACCACGCCCGGCGGCGACCCTGGTGCTGATGCGCGAGGGCGCGGCCGACCTTGAAGCCTTCATGGTGGTCCGCCACCATGAAATCGATTTCGCCGGCGGCGCGCTGGTGTTCCCCGGCGGCAAGGTGGACAGGGACGATCAGCAGGTCGCCGAGATCGGCGCGGCCGAGACCCACGACGCCATCAACGAGCTGGACCCGCTCGGCCGCATCGCCGCGATCCGCGAAACCTATGAGGAAGCCGGCGTGTTGTTCGCCCGTGACGCCCGGTCCGGCACGGTGCTGGACCCGCGCCAGTTCAGCCTTGCCGATGAGCGCAAGCGCCTGGCGGCGGGCGACCTCCGGTTCAGCGAATTCCTGCACGTCCAGGGGCTGACGCTGGACACCGGCGCACTGACCCCGTTCGCGCGCTGGATCGGCCCCAGGCACATGCCCAAGCGGTTTGACACCATGTTCTATCTGGCGACCTCCCCGGTTGACCAGACCGGCTCCCACGATGGCAGCGAGTCGGTGGATTCGGTGTGGATCAGCCCGCGCCAGGCCTGCTGCGAGGCCGATGCCGGCCAGCGCACCATCATCTTCCCGACCCGTCGCAACCTCGAACGTCTGGCCCAGTATGGCAGCATCGCCGAGGCGCTGGCCGGCGCCCATGCCCAGCCGGTGCTCCAGGTCGAACCCTTTATCCAGGACCGCGACGGCGAGCGTTACCTGTGCATCCGCGATGACGCCGGCTACCCGGTGACCTCGGAGCTGCTGGCGAAGGCGCTGCGCGGCGCCTGAGCGCGATCAGCCCACCCCAAAACGCGAGAAGGGACGGCCATCCTGGGCCGCCCCTTCATCCACAGCCTCAAGGCCGGCAGTCAGACCCTGCGCCGGCGGCGGCCGGCAGTCAGACCCTGCGCCGGCGGCGGCCGGCAGTCAGACCCTGCGCCGGCGGCGGCCGGCAGTCAGACCTTGCGCCGGCGGCGGCCGGCAGCGGCCAGGCCCAGGGCACCCATGCCCATCAGGCCCAGCGTGGCCGGCTCCGGCACGTCGGCGACGCGCACCGCGACATTGTCGAGTTCGAAGGCATAGGATGTCGCCGAGAACACCAGCCGGGTGAATTGCTCGTGCACGTCGAAATAGAGATTGACGTATCGATTGGCGCCCGCGGCAACCTGATCACCGCTGACCGCGGCGGCGGCGCGAACATCGGCACCCGTGAGAGTCAGCAGCGCGTCATCGCCCGCGTAGAAGGTGATGCTGTTATAGTCGTCCATCGACCCCCAGTAGAGACCGAGATAGTCGATTTTCTTGCCGGCGAACAACGGGTTGCTGCTCAACGCACTGGTGAAGTCGATGGTCGCGGAGTCGCTGGCGCCGCCCAGCAGGGCCGGACCGGCCGCGAAGCAGGTGCTCTCGTGCCCCGGCGCGGCGGCCGTGGCGACCGAGCCCTTGCGGATCACGTAATCACCGCTGATCTGAACGCCGAAGGCCGTCGAATTGAGGCCGCAGCCGCCGTCTTCCGTGTCGAACGTCTCGACGAACAGGCCTCGCGCAAGATCGTTGTTGTTGTCGGGCGTGAGCGCGCTGGTCAGTTGTGAACCATCCCCCGGATCAACGCCGCCGAAACTGATCATGACCGCCGCGGCGGGCGTCGCGGTCATCAAGGCCATGGCGCCGGCGACGCCAAGGATCACAGCTTTCAAGGTCATGTCATCATCCCGTTCATTGAATTGGTGCCGGTTCATCAGCATCAATCGTGCCAGGGTGAAATTACCACGTGACTTCAAATGGTTGATTGACGCAGATGGTTAACCCAGGCTGCATTTGTCATGCTCGCCGACGGGCATGACAGACAGTTGTGCCAGGACGGCACAGCCGCACGGACGGATCGCACGGCCGCGGCGGATCGACCGAAGGCGCGCGTCGTCCGGGATCACTGCGGAAAGAGAGAAATGGTGGGCGCGGCAAGGATTGAACTTGCGACCCCTGCGATGTCAACACAGTGCTCTACCACTGAGCTACGCGCCCACCCGGGTCATCCGGCCGTTGCGACAACCGCCGGAGCGAAGCGGCCTTATAACGGAACGAGCGGTTGGCGCAAGCCGTAAATCACCGCACGGACGCCGCCGCGTCACGCACGGCGACGGCCGATGCTGGATCGTCGCAGAACAGGCCGTCAACGCCGGCAGCGAGGAAATCCGCCACCTCGCCGGCCGCGTCGCCACGCCGCGCGGGGTAGCGCGGGTCCTGCGGGTCGCCGCGACGACGTTCGGCGGGCAGGAAATGATTTTCCGGGCGCAGGGTGTAGACATGCACCTTGAGTCCCGCCGCATGGGCGCGGGCCACCAGCCCGGTGGGGCCGGTGGTGCGTCCGGCGGCATCGCGCGCCAGCACCAGCGTCTTGTCGACGCCGATGCCGTTGGCGAAGCTGGCGATCTCCGCCAGCCCTTCCGGCGTCAGCAGACTGGCGTAAGGGCGCGGGCGGCCTGTCAGTATGGTGTCGGCGGGCGCGCCCTCGTCCGACATCAGGAAGATCAGCGGCAGATCGGTCTGGGCCCGCAGCGCCTTGAGATTGGCGATCTCGAAGGACTGGATGAACACCGGCGCGTCCGGTCCGGTGTAACCGTTGGCGTTGAGTACGGCGAGCAGCCGGGACTCCAGCGCCAGACCGATGCCGGCGAAATAGCTCGGGTGCTTGGTCTCCGGATAGATGCCGATCACCCGGCCGGTGCGGGCCTCCGCCGCCCGGACGAGATCGATCACCTCCTGCAGCGTCGGGATGGTGAACTGGTCGTTGTAGGCGGTGTTGGCCGGGCGCAGCTGGGGCAGCCGCTCGCGCGCCTTCAGCGTCTTGAGCTCCGCCAGCGTGAAATCCTCGGTGAACCAACCGGTGATCTGCTCGCCATCAATGGTCCTGGTGGTACGCCGACCGGCGAACTCGGGATGATCGGCAACGTCGGTGGTGCCGGAAATCTCGTTCTCATGGCGGGCGACCAGCACGCCGTCGCGGGTCGCCACCAGGTCGGGTTCGATATAATCGGCGCCTGCCTCGATGGCGCGGGCATAGGCGGCCAGCGTATGCTCGGGCCGCTCGGCGCTGGCGCCGCGATGGCCGATGACGATGGCGCCAGATCGGGCCGGAGGCGCGCCGGCGCCCGTTCCCTGCGACGCGGACGCCATGCCTGATGCCATGCCGGTCGCCATCAGCAGCCCCGCCGCCAGCCCCGCGAACCTCGACCACGCGCCCATAACCGCCTCCTCGCCTTGAACCGCCTGGCAGTCAAAGCGGAGAAGCATGACAACACAATGACAGCAGACTCAGCAGATTCGGCAGACTCACGGCCAGCCAGCGGTTGCGGCGACCGCGACCACCGTTCAGGCGGCGAACAGGCGATCAATCTCGTTGACCAGGTCGCGCAGATGGAAGGGCTTGGACAGCACCTTGGCGTTCTGCGGCGCACCCGACGACCGGTTGAGCGCCACCGCCGCGAAGCCGGTGATGAACATCACCCGCATCCCCGGCGCCAGTGCCGCCGCGCGCTGGGCAAGCTCGATGCCATCCATCTCGGGCATCACGATATCGGTGAGCAGCAGATCGAAATTGCCGCTGGCGATCAGCGGCAGCGCCGAGGTGCCACGATCAACGGCCGTCACTTCATAGCCGGCGCGCTCGATGGCACGGGCAAGGAAAGTGCGCATCGAATCATCGTCTTCAGCCAGCAGAATCTTGATCATGGGCAACGCGCTCGGAATCATCGGGACATCAATATGGACATGCCTGGCAGGGTTTAGGCCATTCCCTTCCTGGCACAAAGAAATTTAAGATTGCGTGAGCATGACAGCCGGCCCATTCTGGCGCCATGCAGACTGCCTACCGGATCGAGCGCCCGACAGGCGTCAGCCAGCCCGTTGTTCTGGCCTCGCCCCACAGCGGCGACTATTATCCCGACACGCTGTTGCGGATGAGCCGGCTGTCGCTGGCGCTGCTGCGACGGTCGGAAGACGCCTATGTCCATGAGCTGTTCCGCGACGGGCCGGTGCTGGGGATGCCGCTGATCGCCGCAACCCACGCCAGGGCTTATGTCGACCTCAACCGGGCACCCTACGAGCTTGATCCGGCCATGTTCGCCGAGCCGCTGCCGTCATTTGCCCAGCCCGATACGGACAGGGTGGCCGCCGGGCTCGGGGTGCTGCCCCGGGTGGCCGGCATCGGCCTCGACATCTACACGGCCAAGCTGCCGCTGGCGGAGGCCCAGCAGCGGATCGAAAACATCTACCGACCCTATCACAACGCCTTGAAAAGCCTGGTCGAAGAGACGCGCAGCGAGCATGGCTACGCGGTGCTGCTGGATTGTCATTCCATGCCCTCGGCGGCGCTGCCACCCGATCGTCCCGGCCATCGCCAGGCGGACGTGGTGCTGGGCGACCGCTGGGGCGCGGCGTGCAACAGCGGAGTCCGCCAGCTCCTGCGCCAGGGCTTCGAGCGCGCGGGTTACCGGGTGGCCCTCAACGAACCCTACTCGGGCGGCCATACGACGGAAATTCATGGCGCGCCCAGCCGCGGCCTGCACGTCATCCAGATCGAGCTGAACCGCCGCCTGTACATGGACGAGACACGACTCACGCGCACATCGAACCTGGCGGCGCTGCGCGACGATATCTGCGATATCCTCTCCCGGTTCGCCGCCGGCCTGCCGGCTCTCGGCCTTGATCGCCCGTTGCGGGCCGCCGCCGAATAGCCGGGTCCGGCGCCGGCAACAGCGGAGCCAGAAAAAAAGCCACTCCACAAACGTGGAGTGGCCAAGGTTCAGGGAGGAAATCGCGCATCAGGGAGATGCGCACGGAGTGCCGCAGAAAGCTGAAGCCGCTCCGTACCCCTATTCATAAGAGAGGTATGTTGCATCCGCAAGATACGGATGGTCGCAAATGCCTGTGCCGCGACAAATACTGACAAAATTGAGATCACCAGCCTACCGACAAAAAACCGCAACAGTTCGTAGCTATGGCCAAGACCAGACATAGATGTTGCGATGAAATCAGCATCGCCATCCGCAGGACGCAGGCCGATGGTAAGCATGAGCCTCCGGGCATTGATCGAGAGCAAGGACACCTCGTCCACGTCTCGGAAACAATCCCCCCGTTCCCGCCGCTTCCTCAACTGGCACGCCGAGGACGACGTCCCGGAGTCGGACAAGCGCATGAGCCTGCGCACGGTGTGGATTTCCGACGTCCACCTCGGCACCACAGGCTGCAACGCCGACCTGCTGCTGGACTTCCTGAAGTCGATCGACTGTCAGACCCTGTACCTGGTGGGGGACATCATCGACGGCTGGCGCCTGAAGCGCGGCTGGTACTGGCCGAGCCGGCACAACGACGTGGTGCGCCGCGTGCTCAAGATGGCCAAGAAGGGCACCCGCGTCGTCTACATCCCCGGCAATCACGATGAGATGCTGCGCGACTACATCGGCCTCAACCTTGGCGGCGTCGAACTGGCCGCCGAGGCCATCCACGAGACCGCCGATGGTCGCAAGCTGCTGGTGCTCCATGGCGACGAGTTCGACAGCGTGGTGCTCTACGCCCGCTGGCTCGCCTTCCTGGGCGATTTCGCCTACGTACTGCTGCTCAAGCTGAATGTGGCGTTCAACGCGGTGCGGCGGCGCCTGGGCCTGCCGTACTGGTCGCTGTCGGCCTATCTGAAGAAAAAGGTCAAGAACGCCGTTGAATACGTCTCCTGCTTCGAGGAGGCGGTGGCGCACGCGGCACTTGATCGTCATGTGGACGGCGTGGTGTGTGGCCACATCCACTCCGCCGAGATCCGTCAGTTCGGCGCCGTCACCTATTACAACGACGGCGACTGGGTGGAGAGCTGTACGGCGCTGGTGGAACGTGCCGACGGTCATATCGAAATCATCGACTGGGCCGAGCACCACCGGCGGCGGGCGCTGGTCGCCGTCGCGCCGGCATCGCCCGCCCCGACACCGAAGGACAACGTGTACGCGTGAAAATCACCCTCGTCAGTGACGCCTGGACACCGCAGGTCAATGGCGTCGTCCGCACCCTGCAGACCACGATCGCCATGCTGGAACAGGCCGGCCATGCCGTCCACACCATCACCCCGGACCTGTTCCGCTCGCTGCCCTGTCCGACCTACCCGGAAATCCGTCTGGCACTGGCAGGCCGGCGGCGGGTGGCCCGGATGATCGAATCGTTCCAGCCGGCGGCCATCCATATCGCCACCGAGGGGCCGCTGGGGCTTGCCGCGCGCCGCTATTGCCTCAAGCGCGGCCTGCCGTTCACCACCGCCTTTCACACCCGCTTTCCCGATTACGTTTCCGCTCGCACCGGACTGTCGCCAGACTGGTTCTGGCGCTATCTGCGCTGGTTCCACACCCCGGCCGCCGCGGTGCTGGCGGCCACGCCCAGGCTGGCGGCGGAACTGAACGACCGCGGCATCCTGTCGACCCGGCCATGGAGCCGCGGCGTCGACCTCGCCCAGTTCCGGCCCGGCATCGCACCGCACCCGGCCTTCGCCGGTCTGCCACGTCCGCTGCAGCTGTATGTCGGGCGAGTCGCGGTGGAAAAGAACGTCGAGGCGTTTCTCGCCACCCGGCAGCCCGGCACCCGGGTCATTGTCGGTGATGGCCCGGCGCTTGACGAGTTGCAGGCACGCTATCCCGAGGCCGTGTTTCTGGGCGCCCTGCATGGCGAGGCATTGGCCAGCGCCTACGCCGGGGCGGACGTGTTCGTGTTCCCCAGCAAGACCGACACCTTCGGCCTGGTGATGATTGAAGCACTGGCCAGCGGCCTGCCGGTGGCGGCCTATCCGGTCGCCGGGCCGCTGGATGTCATTGGCGACTCAGGAACGGGCGTGATCGCCGGCTGGGCCCGGCCGGTGGGCGCTCTCGACGACTCGCTGGACGTGGCCATTGCCCGCGCCCTGACATGCGGCCGCGACGACTGCGTCGCCTATGCCAGTCACTTCTCTTGGGAAGCCAGCGCCGCCCAGTTCATCGCCGCCCTGGCGCTGATTCCGCACACGCCCGCCGTTACCGTCGGCTGACGCCATCCGCCGGCTGACACCATCGGGTCGACCACGCCGGGGCGTGGCGACGTCACGGCGTGGTCGCGGGCGGCTGCGGCTCGAAAATGATGTTGTCGGCGTGCTCCGCGGCGCGGGCACGATCCTCGTCGGTGCGCACGGTCCAGGTCAGTACCGGAATGCCGCGCCGGCGATACTCGACGGACATTTCCGATGGCAGATGCTGGATGTCATAAGCCAGAAACTGCGGCTTGGCGCGCCACTGCACATAGCGGCGGGCGAACTTGAACCGCGCCCACCACGGCAATTTCTGCGGGCCGTCCGTCACCACCAGCCCGCGCATGATGCGCGGCGCGTTCTCGGCGAACCAGCGGACGATGACCGGATTGAACGACATCACCGCCACCGGCCCCTTGTAGCCCTCCAGCGCCCGGCGGATGGCGAAGCACAGCGGCAGCGGATCGCCCGGCGGGCTCTTGGCCTCGATCAGCAGCGGATGGCCCGGTGCCACGTCGAACAGCACGCTGGAGAGCGACGGAATGGTCTGGTCGCTATCCTTGAGCTTCATCTGCTGCAGGCGCGCCGAACCATAGAGGCGAACCGAGCCCTTCTTGCCGGTCAGTCGTTCCAGGGTCGAGTCGTGGAAAACGATGGCGTCGCCATCGGCGGTCAACTGAACATCAAGCTCGATCCCGTAGCCGGCATCGATAGCCTTCTCGAACGCGGCGACGGAATTTTCCGGAATGCCGGCAGCGGCATCATACAAACCGCGATGAGCAAAAGGTTGTGCCGTCAACCAGGCGGTCGGCTGTTCCGTAGTGCTGGCTATTGTCATCGACCGGACATCATTTCTTGTTGGCAAGCTCCACTGGCTGGCTGGCCTCCGCCCTTCTTAGCGGAACTCGATCATGGCATCCACCTCAACCGCTACATCAAACGGCAAAACGTTGACTCCAACGGCAGTTCTGGCGTGGCGGCCAGCCTCGCCGAACACCCCGACCATCAAATCGGACGCGCCGTTGATCACCTTGGGCTGCTCCGTGAAACTGTCCGTGCTGTTGACGAACCCGCCAAGCCGCACCACCCGGACCACCCGCTCCAGATCGCCCAGCGCCGCCTTCATCTGGGCAATGAGATTGAGGCCACAGCGGCGCGCCGCCTCGACACCCTGCTCGATCGTCACCTCGCGGCCAAGCTTGCCGCGGTAGGCAATGCCATCCGGCCCCAGTGGCAGCTGACCGGCGATCACCAGCAGCGAGCCGGTCATCACCCAGGGCACGTAATTCGCCGCCGGGGCCGCCGCCATGGGCAGCACGAGCCCCAGATCACGCAGGCGTTGTTCCGCACTCATGTCACCTCCATCGTCGCCCGGCCCGAGGCCGGCGCGCTGAACAAGCGCCAACATGCGGCATTTCACGACGCTCGCGCAATGGTGGCGTTGCCGTCAGCGACAGACCGGCAGGGGATAACTCAGTTATTGCGTGTCCGGTAACGGGCATCCAGCGTCATGCGGTCCGCCGCCGCCAGCGCCGCGGACAGGGTGGAGCCGGCGCCGAAGGGCGCGGAGCCGAGCCAGGCATCGGCCGACAACAACCGGCCATCATAGGGCACCTTGAGTTCGGCAATGGCTTCGTCAATGACCGCGGCCTTGCAGGTGGCGAACTCCAGCGGACACCGCTCCAGCAGCAGAGCGAACCGATGCGGTTCAATGCGCGCCACCAGGTCGGAGCCGCGCACCTGCCGGCTGAGGCAGTGGGCCAGCGCCCGCACATAGACCTCGACTCCCAGCGGACCAATGGACCGTTCCAGCTCGACGAGACCGAACACGTCCACCAGCACCAGCACACCGGGCTCGCCGTAGCGGCTGGCGAACGCCGCCGCCCGGTCGAACGCCAGCGCCAGTCCGCGCCGGTTGGCAAGCCCGGTGACCGGATCGAGCGTCGAGATGGTGGCCATCCGGTCGATGGTGGCGCTGTGGCTCGCGATCTGCCGTTCGGCATCGGCGGCGAAGGCCAGAATTTCCGCCAGCAGCTGACGATCGCCCTCCTGCTGCAAGGGCTCGCGCGCGTCCAGCCGGCGCAGCAACGCGGCAGCGATCTCGCCGATGACGCCACCCGACGCCACCGCGCCAGGCAAGGATGTGGGCGTCGAAACCATGGTCTGTCTCCCCGGACAATCAACGGACGTGATGCAGGCACCGCACCTTACACGCGACAATGGTTACAATTGAGTTTACTATGAATGGGTCCGGCCGCGAACCTCGAACAGCACAGGCGACGCGAAACAACATTGTCAGGCGGACCATCAGTCGCGCCGGCGGCCTGTCTCCGGTTCCCCCACGTCGTTCTCGGCGGATACCGCCCGCCCCGCGCGCGCCTTGAGGCCAAGACCGGCCTGACCGAGACCGGCCTGACCGAGACTGGCCTGACCGAACCTGGTCCGCACCCGGTCCATCGCCTGCTCCAGCTTCAGCCGCCGCTCCCCCGTCCCGGCGTCGAGATCCAGGCCCGGCAGATCCAGCCCCGCCGGCGCCTCGGCCTCGCCGATGGCGACACCGACGCCGATCAGCCGGAACCGCCGGCCATCCGCCTCCGCCGCCAGCAGCGGCAATGTCGCCTCCAGAATGTCGGCGGCGGTCTGGGTCGGCCGCTCCAGCTTGCGTGAGCGGGTGACGAGGCGGAAATCCGATGTCTTGAGTTTGAGTGTCGCGGTGACACCGTGCAACCCCTCCGCCCGCAGTTGCCGGCCAACCACGTCGGCGGCGGCGCGCAGATGGCGCGCCAGCTGGTCAGGGTCGGCGATGTCGCTGGCGAGGGTGGTCTCGCTCGACAGGCTCTTGCGCCGACTGTCCGGCGTGACGCGTCGCACGTCCTCCCCTCGCGCCAGCCGCCATAGCCGGGCACCATCCTCGCCCACCGCCCGCACCAGCCGGTCGAGCGGTGCCCGTTGCAGGTCGGCGATGGTCTTGAAGCCCAGCCGGCCGAGTCGGGCCTGGGTTGCCGGCCCCACGCCCCAGATGCGCCCCACCGGCAGTGGCGCCAGCACGGCAGCCGCCTCGGCGCGACCAATGACCGAGAAGCCACGCGGCTTGTCCATGTCGGAGGCCAATTTGGCGAGGAACTTGTTGTAACTCAGCCCCACCGACACGGTGATGCCCAGCTCGGCTTCCACCCGGCGCGCGAAACGGGCCAGCACCAGCGCCGGCGGCGCGCCGTGCAGCCGGCCGGTGCCGGTGAGATCAAGAAACGCCTCGTCGATGGACAGCGGCTCCACCAGCGGCGTCAGGGCGTCCATCAGGGCGCGCATCCGACGCGAGACGCCCTTGTACTTCTCCATGTCCGGCGGCAGCACCACCGCTTGTGGACACAACGCCAGTGCCTTGAACATCGGCATCGCCGACTTCACGCCATGCAGCCGCGCCAGATAGCAGGCGGTGGAGACGACGCCGCGCCGGCCACCGCCAATGATCAGCGGCTGGTCGCGCAGGGCCGGATTGTCGCGCTTCTCGATGGCCGCATAGAAGGCGTCGCAGTCGACATGGGCGATCGCCAGGTCGTTCAGTTCGGCATGGCGCAGCAGCCGCGGCCCGCCGCAGGCCGCGCACACGGCACCCGCGCCGGCCGCCGTCAGGCAGTCGCGGCAGAAGCCCGGCGGGCTTCCGCCCGTCGTCACAGGGCCAGCGCGCGCTGGATGTAGGGCAACGCCTCCGACCAGTCATCGATGCGGGCGTGCGCGTCGGGCGCCGCCGGAATCAGTGAACGCAGACGGGGATCGGCGACGAAGTGCAGCCGATGCACATGCGGTGCGGTCTGCGCCACCGATGTATGGTGGGGTGGCAGGTCGTCGACGAACAGCACCGGCCCCCGCCGGGTCGCCGCCAGCCCCCTGACCGCCTCGCCCTTCGGCCCCTGGTTGGCCAGCACCGGGTAAGGCATGCCCAGCGAGGCCAGCGCCGCCTGCCGGCGCTGGCGGTGCGCTTCCTCGACATTGGTCAGGACCACCACGTCCGCCACCTCGGCGATGGCCGCCAGCGCGCCGGCCGCGCCCGGCACCGCCGGTGCGGTCTCCAGACTGGAGTCGAAATAGTCGCTGATCAGCCGGGCGACGGTCGGCCTGTCCGCCACCGCGCCGCTGGTGCGATGGCGGATGTTGCCGGTCAGCGCGAAAGACTCCAGGTGCAGATCATAGTCATGGCCATTCAGAAAGCGCGCCAGTGGCTCGATGAAAGCGACCAGCACTTCGTCGGCATCGCAGATCAGCAAAGGCCGTTTCATGCGCTTTCCTCTCCTCGCAGTACGCGCGCCGCATCGGCGACCGCCGCGGGCTCAACGCCAAGGCGCCCGGTCACCGCCAGCAGAGTGGGCTCGTGGCCCAGCAGAAAGTCAAGCGTCGCGGCCAGGGTGGCCGGTGTCCCGAGGCTGGCGCGCAGGCCGTCGATATCGAGGCCGGTCAGCGCCAGAAAGCGGGGCCCGAGGGCTGAATCTCCAGCGATTTCCGCGATACAGCGCAACGCCAGGACTTCCGCCTGCTCGCGAGATGGTTTAAAGCGGTTAACCATAATCAGTTAAAATCCGTTAACATGTGAGCCATCAAACTCTGACAAGTACTGTAGGCGTCAGATAGTGCGCCATTTTCCCATTCATTGTCGCGACCGGAGGGGATTTCGTGTCGAAGACCGTGCTGGTCGTTGAGGACAACGACCTTAACATGAAGCTTTTTTGCGACCTCCTTGAGGCGCACCATTATGGCACGATTCGCACTCGTGATGGCATGGCCGTGCTCGATCTGGCCCGCACCCACCGTCCCGATCTTATCCTGATGGATATCCAGCTGCCCGAGGTTTCCGGCCTCGAAGTGACCCGTTGGCTCAAGGAAGACAGGGAGTTACGCGAGATTCCAGTGATCGCCGTCACGGCCTTCGCCATGAAGGGTGATGAAGAGAGGATTCGCGAAGGCGGCTGTGAAGCGTATATTGCCAAGCCGATCTCGGTACAGCGATTTATCGAGACGGTCCGGCAATTCGCCTGAGGGGGGCGCCACGTCATGTCCGCGCGGGTTCTGGTGGTGGACGATGTCCTGCCCAACCTGAAGCTCCTGGAGCGCAAGCTGACGGACGAGTATTTCGACGTCCTGCTGGCGCTATCCGGCACCGAGGCCATCGAGCTTGCCCGCCGCGAGCAGCCCGACCTCATTCTCCTGGACGTGATGATGCCGGAGATGGACGGCTTCGAGGCCTGCCGGCTGCTGAAGGCCGACCCCCGCACCCTCCACATTCCCGTCGTCATGGTGACCGCGCTCGACAACGCCCATGACCGGGTTCGCGGCCTGGAGGCCGGCGCCGACGATTTCCTGGTCAAGCCAGTGCGCGACATCGAGCTCTATGCCCGGGTGCGGTCGCTGGTCCGCCTCAAGACCGTGCTCGACGAGCTGCGCAGCCGCGCGCTGACCGGTCTGGAACTGGGCCTGACCACCGAGCCGGACCCCGAGCGGGCCGCCCCCGCCACCATAGCGCTGTTCGGCGAGCCCGGCGGCGTGCTCGACAGCCTGGCGGCCGATCTCGACGGCTTCGGCAGCACGATCAGCAAGTCCCTGACCGAAGCAGTCGCCCACGCCAACCGGCTGCGCTCGCTCGACTGCGACCTGGTGATGGTGGACCTCACTGCCCAGGCGACCGACGGCCTGCGCCTGGTGTCCCGCATCCGGTCGTTCGCCGAAACACGCTTCCTGCCCGTCCTGACGGTCGTGGACGGCACCGATCTCGGTCCGGTGGTGAAAGGCTTCGAGCTGGGCGCCAGTGACTGCGTCAAACTGCCGATCGACAGCCCGGAACTTCAGGCGCGGCTGCGCACGCTGATCAAGCGCAAGCGGCTGGCCGACCGCCTGCGCGAGACCGTGCACATCTCGATGCAGCTGGCTGTCACCGACAGTGTGACCGGCCTCTACAATCGCCACTACATGACGTCGCACATGACGACACTGGTTCGGCGCGCCCGACAGACAGACCGGCCACTGACACTTGCCATTCTCGACATCGACCACTTCAAGGCGGTCAACGACAGGTTCGGCCACGCCACCGGCGACATCGTGCTGCACGAGGTGGCCCAGCGCATCTCGCTGAATATCCGGGGCGTTGACCTCGCGGCCCGCTACGGCGGCGAGGAGTTCGTCGTGCTGATGCCCGACACCGGCCTGGAAACCGCCCGAGGCATCGTCGACCGGCTGCGCTGCGTCGTCGAGCGCACCCCGTTCGCCGCCGCCGATGGCACGCCCATCCCGGTCACCGTCAGCATCGGGCTGGCCGAACTGACCGTGACCGACGCCGACGGCCACGCGGTGCTGGCCCGCGCCGACCGCGCGCTCTACCGGGCCAAGGGCAACGGCCGCAACCGCATCGTCGTCTGTCCGTTGCACGAGCAGGCCGCCTGAACGCGGCGCGACGACCGCCCCCTGCGCCACTGCTTCTTGCCGCCCCCCGTCCGGTACTGTCTTGACCATTCGTCAACCATGTTGTGGCGAAATGGCGCCATCGAGACCGCAACGCCACCATGGGAAGGACCGCCGATGTCCCAACCTGCATCCCCGGCCAGCCGCCGGCGCTTCCTCACCCTGGCACTCGCCTGCCCGGCCTGCGCCGTCGCCGCCCGCGTGGGCATTGCCGCCGAACACGCCGCGCCCAAGGGCGGCCATGACGCACCCCACTGGTCCTACGAAGGCCCCACCGGCCCCGCCCAGTGGGGCAAGCTGGCGCCTGGCGACGCCCTGTGTGGCATCGGCCGTGAACAGTCACCCGTCAACCTGACCGAGGCCATCCCCGCCGCCACGCCGGATCTCGCGACCCGCTGGGCGCCGGCCACGGCCGAGATCATCCACAATGGCCACACCATCCAGGTCAACTGGCCGGCCGGCAGCGAGGCGGTGATCGATCGCCAGCCGCACCAGCTGCTGCAGTTCCATTTCCATCACCCCAGCGAGCATGTGATCGACGGCCGCAGCTTTCCGCTGGAAGTGCATTTCGTGCATCGCAACGCCAGCGGCGGCCTCGCCGTCGTCGGCCTGTTCTTCACCCCCGGCCCCGCCAACCCGACGCTGGAGGCCATCTGGTCGGCGATGCCGACCCAGGCCGGCGACAAGACGCGCCTGGCGGCACCGCTGGACATCGCCAGCTTCCTGCCCGGCGATCCCACCAGCTACCGCTATGCCGGATCGCTGACGACGCCGCCGTGCAGCGAAGTGGTGTCGTGGGTGGTGCTGCGCCAGCCCGTCAGCGCCTCGCCGGCGCAGATCGAGCGCTTCGCGGCGCTGTTTCCGATGAACGCCCGGCCGGTGCAACCGCTCAACCGGCGCAAGCTGCTGCTCGACCTGCTGTGATCGCGCCACGCCCCGTTGCCAACCTGACAGTCGCGCTGATCGCCGCGCTGGCCGCATCGCCGGCCGTCGGCGCCGCGCCGCTGGAAGGCACCTGGCGGGTGGTCGCCGCAGTGCCGGTTTCGGGCACCAGCCCGGCCGCCGATGCGCTGGCCGGCATGACGCTGGTGGTCGATGCCGCCAGCGTTCGCGACCCCTTCGGCCGCCGCTGCGGCGGGCCGCAGCAACTGACCCGGATGCGCGGCCTGGGCGAAACGCTGGGCCTGCGGGCGGTGCCCGCCGGGATCGACCTCAACCCGATGGCGGCGGTGGAGGTGGTGCGCATCGTCTGCGACGGGCAGATCCTGCTGGATGCCGCCCGAATCGGCGGCGGCGACGGCCTGGTCATCCGCGGCGAGCAGGTGCTGCTGTTCCTCAGACCAGAAGCCGCGCCACCGGTGCGCGAGACCGCCCTGCCTGCCCCGACGGCGACCCATGACGCCGCCCATCCGCCGGCCCACGACGCCCCCGGCGACGCCGGTCCGAGGTTGCGCCTGCATCTGGCCTCCTACGCCCTAGCCGACAACGCCGCCACCTACTGGCGGACGCTGACGGCACGGGTGCCGGCGCTGGCGGCGCTGTCGCCGGAAACCGCGCCCACCAACATCCCCGGCAAGGGCCGGATGCTGCGGCTCTATGCCGTCGGCGACGCTGCCACGGCGCGGACAGCCTGCGCCGCGATCCAGGCGGCCGGCGCCTATTGCCAGCCCATGCCCGCCAGCGGCAACGCCGTCCCCGGACATTCCGCGCAATAATCTGTCCCGATACCCGTTGACCTGCCCGCCAAAAGCGGCTTTTCTGCCGCTCTGTCGGGGCCGGCGCGCCTGCGCCGCCGCCCGCTTCCGCAACTTTCAATCCCCGGGGGGACTGTCTTGATGTTGAAGACCACCACCGCCATGGCCCTGGCGCTTGGATTAGCCGTGGCTGCGACCCAGCCGGCGCGCGCCGCCGACGCGCCCACCGCCGCCGACGCGGCGGCCTTCGTTGCCAGCGCCGAGCAGCAACTGGCGGCCTTGAGTGAATATGCCAGCCGCGTGGCGTGGGTGAACGCCACCTATATCACGGAAGACACCGACTGGCTGTCGGCGCGCGCCGGCACGGAATACACCGAACTGGGCGTCAAGCTCGCCAAGGAAGCCGCCCGTTTCGATGCCGTGCAGGTGGCGCCCGAGCTGCGCCGCAAGCTCACCATGCTGAAGCTCGGCCTGGTGCTGCCGGCGCCCTCGACGCCCGGCGCGGCACTCGAACTCAACGACATCGCCACCCGCCTGCAATCGACCTACGGCAAGGGCCGGGGCACGCTCGATGGCCAGCCGGTGGCCGGTGTCGACATCGAGGAGAAGATGGGCACCGAGCGCGACCCGGCGAAGCTGAAGGAGATGTGGGTCTCCTGGCACGATAATGTCGGCAAGCCGATGCGCCAGGACTATGCCCGCATGGTCGAGATCGCCAACCAGGGCGCGCGCGAGCTGGGCTTCAAGGATGTCGGCGCCATGTGGCGCGCCGGCTATGACATGCCGGCGGACGATTTCGCCAGGCTCACCGATGACCTGTGGGGTCAGGTGAAGCCGCTGTACGACCAGCTGCACTGCTACACCCGCGCCAAGCTCAACGAAAAATACGGCGATGCCGTCCAGCCCGCGAGCGGGCCGATCCGCGCTGACCTGCTGGGCAACATGTGGGCGCAGGAGTGGGGCAACATCTACGACGTCGTGGCCCCCAAGGGCGCCGACAAGGGCTATGACCTCACTGAACTGCTGGTCGCCAAGGGCTACACGCCGGAGCAGGTCATCAAGACCGGCGAGGCCTTCTTCACCTCGCTGGGGCTGGAGCCGCTGCCGCAGACCTTCTGGGACCGCTCGATGATCACCAAGCCGCGTGACCGCGAGGTGGTCTGTCACGCCAGCGCCTGGAACCTCGACAACAAGGATGACATCCGCGTCAAGATGTGCACCAAGGTCAACGGCGACGATTTCGTCACCGCTCACCACGAGCTTGGCCACAACTTCTACCAGCGCGCCTACAACAAGCAGGATTTCCTTTATCTCAATGGCGCCAACGATGGCTTCCATGAGGCGATCGGCGATTTCGTCGCGCTCAGCGTGACGCCGGACTACCTGGTCAAGCTGAACCTGCTCGACAAGGCGAAGGTGCCGCCCGCCAGCGCCGACATCGGCCTGCTGATGGCCCAGGCGCTCGACAAGGTGGCGTTCCTGCCGTTCGGCCTGCTGATCGACAAGTGGCGCTGGCAGGTGTTCTCCGGCGAGATCAAGCCCGAGGCCTACAACGCCGGCTGGTGGAAGCTGCGCACCCAGTATCAGGGCATCGTGCCACCGGAAGCGCGCGACGAGACCGATTTCGACGCCGGCGCCAAGTACCATATTCCCGGCAACACGCCCTATACCCGCTACTTCCTGGCGCGCATCCTGCAGTTCCAGTTCCACCAGGCCGCCTGCAAGCAGGCCGGCTGGAAGGGGCCGCTGCACCGCTGCTCGATCTACGACAACAAGGAAGTCGGCAAGAAGCTCAACGCCATGCTGGAAATGGGCGCCTCCAAGCCGTGGCCGGAAGCGCTGCAGGCCTTCACCGGCTCGCCCAGGATGGACGCCAGGGCGATGGTCGCCTACTTCCAGCCACTGATGAGCTACCTGCAGAAGGAAAACAAAGGCCGTCAGTGCGGCTGGTAACCCCAGACCAATCACGACGATCGTGGCAAAGGCCGGGCTTGATGCCCGGCCTTTGTGTTTTGCGCCCGGCGACGTTTGGCCCATGTCATTGCCGCCGGCGGCAACCGGGCGTATGAGCGCAGCGTGCCCTGCAATGCCGTCGACCGAGGAGATGCCGCATGTCCGCCACCTATCGTCCCCGCCGCAGCGCGCTTTACATGCCCGCCTCGAACGCCCGCGCGCTGGAGAAGGCCCGGAGTCTCGCCTGCGACGTGGTGATCCTCGACCTTGAGGACGCCGTGGCCCCGGACGCCAAGGAGACCGCCCGCTCCGCCGCCGCGAAAGCCGTTTGGGACGGCGGTTACGGCAACCGCGAGCTGGTGATCCGGGTCAACCGGCTCGATACGCCGTGGGGGATCGATGACGTCCACGCCGCGGCGGCCGCCGGCCCGGCAGCCATTCTGCTGCCCAAGGTCGAGGGCCCGGCGGAAGTGGAACATCTGGCGCTGGAGATGGACAAGGCCGGCGCCCGCCCCGACGTGCGCATCTGGTGCATGATCGAGACCCCGCGCGGCTTCCTGCGCATCGAGGACATCGCCTTCGCCCACAACCGGCTGGGCTGCCTGGTCATGGGCTTTGCCGATCTGGTGAAGGATCTGCGCGCCGAGGACACCCCGGACCGGGCGCCGCTGGCCTATGCCATGAGCCGGGCGGTGATGACGGCGCGCGCCGCCGGCCTCGACATCCTCGACGGCATGTACCCGGACTTCCGCGACATCGCCGGCCTGGAAGCCCAGGCGGTGCAGGCCCGCCAGTTCGGCTTCGATGGCAAGACGCTGATCCACCCCGGCCAGATCGACACCGTCAACGCAGTGTTCGCGCCCTCGGCCGAGGCGGTGGCGCACGCCCGCGCCGTGGTGGCGGCGTTCACCGCCGCGCGCGCCGCCGGCAAGGGGGTGGCGACGCTGGACGGGGTGATGGTCGAGTCGCTGCACGCCGAGGTCGCCCAGCGCCTGGTGGACATCGCCGACGCCATCGCCGCGCGTGGCTAAGTCATTAGGTTAACACTGTCTTTACCCAGTCACGCCAGCGTAACGCCGGCGTCATGCTGGCCCGCTAGTCGCCCCTCAACAAGACGCCACACAGGCGCTGTTCAATTCATTGAGGGGCAACATCATGACGAAATTCCTGGCCGGGCTGGCGCTCGGCACCAGCCTGCTTGCATCGCTGACCGCCCAGGCCGCGCCGACGCTGGTCAACGCCTTGTCGATCCCGATGGGCACCGACCTGTCGGGCGAGCCCTCCGAAGGCGCGCAGAATCGCCTCGGCGGCATCTTCTCCGACCTCTACTACGACCGCCATACCGGCTACTATTACGCGCTCGGTGATCGCGGCCCCGGCGGCGGCGTGCTGCCCTATGCGCCGCGCATCAACAAGTTCGCGCTGACCGTCGACCCGGTGACGGGCGCGGCCTCCAACTTCGTGCTGGTGGACACCATTGTCTTCAAGCAGGCCGACGGCAGCAGCTTCACCGGCCTCAACCCGTCGCTCGACCCCAACAACGGCAGCAAGAGCGTGCTCGGTGGCTCGTTCGACCCCGAGGGTCTGACGATGACCAAGAACGGCCACTTCCTCGTCGCCGACGAATATGGTCCGTCGATCAAGGAATTCGACGCCAGCGGCAAACTGGTCCGCGCCTTCACCACGCCGGAAAATCTGCTGCCAAAGCAGGGCGCGACCCTGAACTACGTTGACGGGCGCGGCACCATCACCACCGGCCGGCAGGACAATCGTGGCTTCGAGGGCCTGACCATCACGCCGGATGGCAAATACGCCCTCGCCGTAATGCAGGATCCGCTGGTCAACGAAGGCACCGACAACGGCGCCATCGACGGTCGCCGCAGCCGCAACGTGCGCATCGTCAAGTTCGACGTCGCCACTGGCGAGGCGGTCGGGCAGTATATCTACCAGCTCGACGCCCGCGCCGACATCAACGCCAACGTGCCGGGCCACACCTTCGGCGGCAGCGCCCAGGGCCGCAACATCGGCCTGAGCGCGATCATCGCCATCAACGACCAAGAGTTCCTGGTCATCGAGCGCGACAACCGCGGGCTGGGCGTCGAGAACCCCGACCTCACCGATGGCAACGACGCCGATTTCGTCGGCATCAAGCGCATCTACAAGATCGACATCACCGGCGCGACCGACGTCTCCGGGATCGACCTCACCAACACCAACAGCCTGCCGGGCGGCGTCTCGCCAGTGTC
Organism: Parapedomonas caeni; assembly: GCF_041060555.1. Taxonomy (NCBI): domain Bacteria; kingdom Pseudomonadati; phylum Pseudomonadota; class Alphaproteobacteria; order Sphingomonadales; family Sphingosinicellaceae; genus Parapedomonas; species Parapedomonas caeni. The sequence continues at coordinate 63,441 of NZ_JBEUDS010000015.1, forward strand.
GAAGACGCTGTTCCTCGACCTCGCGGCGGCGCTCAACGCCGCCGGCCTGCCGATCACCGAGAAGATGGAAGGCATCACTTTCGGTGAATTCCTCAACGACGGTTCGCTGTCGTTCCTGATGGGCATCGACAATGACTTCTCGGTCACCCAGACCGGCAGCGGCACCCAGTATGACGTCTGCGCCGGCCCGACCTTCGCCGGCGCCACCGACGAGTTCAGCAACACCATCCCGCTGGGCAGCACCTGCCCGGACGGCACGGCGCTGATCGACAACTGGCTCTACGCCTTCACCCTCAGCGCCCAGGACGTGGCCGGGCTCAACTTCGTGCCCCAGGCGCGCGTGCCGGTGCCGGCTGCCGCCCTGCTGTTTGGCGCCGGCCTGGCCGGCGTCGCGGCGCTGCGCCGGACCCGCCGGGCGCGCTGAACTCCGACTGATATCTGACTGAACTGGCAGGCCCGGGACGCACGTCCCGGGCCTTTTTCGCGTCCGTCCGATGCCAATCGCTTCATGGGCGATTTTACATGAACGCCCCATGAGGCGCCCATTGACGCCCCTTAAGCCGGGCGACGTTCCCAATCCGCGAGGACGTCGTGACCCTGCAACTGCTCACCCCGCTACTGCCATCGCCCCCGCGGGCGACCCCCTCCCGACCGCCGGTGCGCCAGCAGCCCTTCCTGCCGGCGTTGCCGGTCCGCGACGCCCTGCCCGACCGACCGGACGTCGCCTTCCTGGTGTTCGACCTGCGCGGCTCCGGCGTGGTGCGCAACCTGTGCCATCTGGTCAACGCCACGGTGGAGGCCGGCTGGCGTGTCTGCCTGGTGATGGTGCGCGATGGCGGCGAGCTGGCCGGTCAGCCGCTCGACCCGCAGGTGGAACGCCACATCCTGCTGCCCGGGCACGCGCTGCCCCAGCGCGCACTGGCCATTGCCCAGGCGGTGCCGGCGATGCGCCGCTGGCTGGCGAACCATCACCCCCGCGTGCTGTTTTCCGCTGGCAGCCATATTCACCCGCTGGCCGCCGCCGCCGTGGTAGGCCAGGCCGCCCGGCCGCGCGTCATCATGCGGCTGTCCAATGACTTCCGCCACGAACGCCCTCGCGGCGTCGGCCGCATGCTCAGTCGGCTGCGCGCCCCGCTGATGCGCGGCCTGATGCGGAGGGTCGCCTCGCAAGCCGACGATCTGGTCTGCGTCGCCCGGGAACTCGCCGACCGGGCATCCCGCGAACTCGCACCGGTGAACGCGCGGCTGCACGCCATTCCCAACGGTGTCGACATCGCCGGTGTCAGCGCCGCGGGCCGCGCGGCTGTCAGCGACCCCTGGTTCAGCGAGGGTACAACGCCGGTCGTCCTTGGCATCGGCCGGCTGGTGGCGCAGAAGAATTTCGCCATGCTGCTGCGTGCGTTCGCACTGGCGCGCGCCCGGCGGCCGCTGCGACTGGCGATCCTCGGCACCGGCGGCCAGCAGGCGACGCTGCAACGGCTGGCAATCCAGCTGGGCATCGCCGATGACGTCCGGCTGATGGGGTTCGACGCCAATCCCTATCGCTACCTCGCCCGCGCCAGTCTGCTGGTGCAGACGTCATTGTGGGAAGGCATGCCCAACGTCCTGCTGGAAGCGTTCGCCGCCGGCTGCCCGGTGGTCGCCACCCGCTGCCCCACCGGCGTCGTCGAACTGGTGGAGACGCCGGACGGGCCACTGGCACCGCTGGTGGCCCTCGACGACGTGCCCGGACTGGCCCAGGCCATGCTCGACCGGCTCGACGCGTCCCGCGACAGCGACCGGCTGATCGCGCGCGCGCGCCAGTTCGAACGGTCGCACATGCTGCACCGCTACGTCGACCTCATCGAGGCCAGTCTGGCGACGGCCCCCTGATCCCCGATCTCTCCCACCAACCACGAGGAAACCCATGAACACTCCCCGCACCTTTTTCGCAGCCCCCGCCATCATTACCGGGTTGCTGGTCACCGCCCTGCCCGCCACCGGTTCGGCCGCGCCAACCGCGAGCGACACTCCGGCGCCGGTGACGCTGCGCCTGGTCGAGCCCGTCGGCCTGCGTCAGGCCGTCCGCGTCGCCGAGGAGGCCGTACAGGGACGCGCCCTGGAAGCCGAGCTGGACACCCTGCGCGGGCGCCCGGTCTATGAGGTCGACGTGCTGCGCGGCCGCTCGGTGCATCGCGCCGTCATCGACGCGCAGTCCGGCACGCTGATCTCGCGCGATCGCCAGGTCGTCGACAGCCTGTACCTGCGCGTCTTCCGGTCCGACCGGCTTGGTGCCGCCCGCACCGCCGAACGGCCGCTGGTCGACCTGATCGCGGCGGTGGAAACACAGACCCGCGGCAAGGTGCAGGAGGTCAGCCTTGATGAGATGGACGGCCGCCTCTATCTGGAAATGGATGTCGCCATCGAGGGCCGGCGCCAGGAAATCACCGTCGATCCGCGCTCGGGGACGATGATTCTCGGCGCGCTGGACTGACACGCGGAACGGGACGAAATGCGCCTGCTGGTCATTGAGGACGACGCCCGGGTCGGCGCTCACGTCACGCGGGGCCTGCGTGATGCCGGCCACACGGTGGATCTGATCGCCGACGGCCGGGAGGGACTGTTTCATGCGGCCGCCGGCGGCTACGACGTCATCGTGCTCGACCGCATGCTGCCCCATGTCGATGGCATGGCCATCCTGTCCGCCCTGCGCACGGGCGGCGACCCGACCCCGGTCCTGCTGCTCAGCGCGCTGGGCACGGTCGAGGACCGGGTCGCCGGTCTGCGGGCTGGCGCCAACGATTATCTCACCAAGCCGTTCGCGCTCATCGAACTGGTCGCCCGGGTCGACGCGCTGGGGCGGCGTCCGGCGCCCGCCAGCGAGGCCATGGTGCTGGAAGTCGCCGATCTGCGGTTCGATCTGCGCGGCCGGACCGTCGAGCGGGCCGGCCGGCGCATTGAGCTCAGCCCGCGTGAGCAGCGTCTGCTGGAATATATGCTGCGCCACCAGGGCCATGTGCTGACGCGCGGCATGATCCTGGAGGCGGTATGGGATTACCGCTTCGACCCGCAGACCAACATCGTCGACCAGCACATCAGCAACCTGCGCCAGAAAATCGACAAGGGCTTCACGCCGGCACTGATCCACACCGTGCGTGGCGCCGGCTACACCTTGCGGGTGGAGAGCTGACGCATGGCAGCGGGAGCCACCCGATGACGCCGCGTCTTGCCACCCTCTGGCACAGCTTCACCTTCCGCCTGACACTGGCCTTCATGGTGTTCTTCTGCGTGTCGGTGGCGGTGCTGCTGGCCATCGGCTACTGGGCCACCATTCACCGGCCGCTGGAGCAGGTCGAAGCATCGATCGAGCAGGACGCGCGCCGGTTCGCCGCCCTGTACGGCGATGGCTCCGACACAACGGCACTGGTGGCGGCGCTCCGGCGCGAGGTCAACCGGACCGCCGGCCGGCAATTCTACCATATGCTGGTGGATTCCCGTCAGAACGTCCTGTCCGGCAATATTCCGGTCTACCCCGGCGAGCTGGGCAATGGCCCGTGGCTGCGCATCGAATTTGAACTCAATGATGGCGACATCGACAGCGAGCACGAGGCGTTCCTGCGGGTGGTACCCTTCGTCGACGGCGGCCGGCTGCTGGTGGGCCGCGACACCGAGGACATCGATGAGCGGGAGGAGCTGATCACCCAGGTACTCGGCGGCGCCGCCACCCTCGCCGCCATGCTGGGGCTTGGCGGGGGCCTGCTGCTCAGCCTCGGTGTCGGCCGCCGCATCGACGCCATCAACCGCGCCGCCCAACGGGTGCTGGTGGGCAAGATGGCCGAGCGCGTGCCGGTACGCGGTACTGGCGACGATTTCGATCGGCTGTCGATGACGCTCAACGCCATGCTGGACCGCATCCAGGCGCTCATCGCCTCGATCTCCCGTGTCTCCGACAACATCGCCCACGAACTGCGCACGCCGCTCACCCACTTGCGCGGCGACCTGGAATTGCTGGAGGTGGCCGCCAGCCGCACCGGCGACGATCTGCTGACCACCACCGCCACCCGGGCGCGCGACGATGCCGACCGGCTGCAGCGGATTTTCGACGCCCTGCTGCGCATCGCCCGCATCGAGGTCGGCCGCGACACGCCGGTGCGCGAGGCGCTCGACCTGTCGACGCTGCTGCACGAGGCGGTGGAGCTTTACGCGCCGGTGGCCGAGCAGCGCCGGATCGCGGTGACGGTGGCCGCGCCGCCCGTCGCGCCGATGCGCGGCGACCGTCACCTGCTGTTCCAGGCGATCTGCAACCTGCTCGACAATGCGCTGAAATACACGCCCGAGGGCGGTGCGGTCACCGTGTCGCTGGGCATCGACGCCGGCACCATGCGTCTTGATGTGCGTGACACCGGCCCCGGCGTGCCGGCGGAACATCGCGCCCGCCTGGGCGAACGCTTTTTCCGTGCCGACCCGGCCTCGGGGGCGGATGGCCACGGCCTGGGGCTGGCCCTGGTGCGTGCCATTGCCCGCCACCACCAGGGCTCACTGGAGTTCCCCGCCGTGGCGCAGGGCTTCATCGCCCGGCTCAGCCTGCCCGGTGAGCCGCCCGCCCGGTGACCCGACGGCAAGCGGGAGTCTCGGGCAACCGGGGCGATTCGCCGGTGACCGGCGACAGGCGAGGAATATGGGGGAAAGACTGGCGCCCCACGCTGGATAAACATAACGAATATGTGTCGCCGGTCATACTACCCTAGCACCGTCTAAACGTGCTCACGGCCGCTCGGCACTGCCGAGAATGGCCGCAAGCGCTACTCCAAAGGAACTGCCAGAACACACCAAGCCCAACCCGTGCGCGATCACGGCCGACGATGCAACGGTTCTCAAGGCGGCGCTGCTGTGCTACGAGATGCGAATGGCTCGTATTTTGGCTGCGATCTTGATGTGCCTTGTCGCGCTGTCGGTGACGGCGGGCACGATCGCGCATGCCGCGGAGCCAGTTGTTGTTGTCTGCGTCGACTCGGACATTGCATCAGACCCGGCCCATGACAGCGGCGGCAGCGAGCAGGTCCCTTCCGACGATAACAAGGCCACGCCGCACCAGCATGGCGGATGTCACGGGCATCATCAGGTCGCCCCGCCGGTTGACGACGGGGTCGGCGCCAGTTTGTCGCTGTCGGCGTCGCCGCCCTCCATCGGCAACGCCAGAGACCTCGTGTCGGCTGGCACAGACCCAGCACTCCGCCCTCCAAGAGCCTGACGACTCCAACCTAGCCCCGTCTGCGGGGCTTTCCGGAATCGTCAGGAGTCTTCGATCATGCACCGATTGCTCGCGGCCGTGTTGGCCGCGATGGCTTGCGCGAGCGTCGCGCAGGCCCAAGAGCCGCCGCCAGCGGAAGCTGGCCAATCCTTCACACTAGACCAAGCGCTGGAATTGGCGGGCGCGGTCTCGCCGTCGCTGGAGGCCGCATCGGCCGACGTGCGGGCGGCAGAAGCCGGTCGCCGCGTGGCTGGTCTGCGCCCCAATCCAAGCGTCACCGTCGAAGCCGAAAATGTGGCCGGCTCCGGCCCCTATCGGGGCATCGACAGCGTGGAGGCGACGACTTCCCTCACGTTGCCGATCGAGCTTGGCGGCAAGCGATCGGCGCGGATCGCCGTCGCCAATGCGCGCAGTGATCGAGCGGCTATCCAGGCGGCGATCGCGCAGGCTGATCTCCGGCTGTCGGTCGTCCGCGCCTATGCCGAAGCCGCCGCCGCAGAGAGGCGGCTTGTAACGGCGCGCGATCAAGTGCGTATCGCGACGGAGGCGCTGCGCGCCGCGCAGGTTCGCGTCCAGGCGGGCCGAGCCTCGCCGATCGAGGTCCAGCGCGCCGACGTGGCTCGCGTCAATGCCGAGACGGCCCTTGCCCGCGAAGAACGCGCCGTCGAGGTTGCGCGCTACAGCCTCTCACGGATTGTCGGGCAACCGATCACAGGGCCGCTCGATGCGGGCTGGTTCGGCCAGGTGCCGGCAGGCTATGGGCCGCTCCGTCCGATCGAGAGCGCCGGCACATTGGCGCTCGCTGCGGCCGACGCCGACCTCGCCATAGCCGACGCAGGGGTTCGGCTCGCCCGTTCGCAGCGTGTGCCCGATCTAACTGTTGGCGCCGGCGCCCGTCGGTTCGAGCAGACCAACGACACGGCGGCGATCTTCAGCCTGTCGATCCCGCTCCCGCTGTTCAACAATGGGCGCGCGGCGCTGTCACAGGCTTCGGCCGAACGGCAGCGGGCAGAGGCGCAACGCCGGGTCACCGCGCTCGACGTCGATCAGGCCATCGCCCGCGCACAAGCGGACGCTGCCAATGCCGCGACCAGCGCCGCGACCGCGAGCGGTCCTGCGCTGGCGGCGGCCGAGGAAGCCGCCCGCATCGCCCGCATCGGCTACCGGGAAGGCAAGTTCGGCCAGCTCGACCTGCTCGACGCCGAACGCACGCTTGCCGAGACGCGCGCAGCCGCAATCGACGCGCTGCTCTCCTACCACATCGCCCAGGCGCAGCTCGAGCGGCTGACCGCACGCGCGCCGACTACCCAGGGGGAAAACCCATGAAGACCCGTTTTGCAGCGGTCCTGCCGCTCACCCTCGCCGCCGCCCTCGCTGTCGCGGGATGCTCCGGCGGCGACCCCGCGCCGGAGAACGCCGATGCCGGGAACACCGCGCAAGCCGGCAAGGAAGGCGGTCACGCGGAAGAAGAAGGCGAGATCGAGTTGACGCCGCAGCAGATACGCGCGGCAGGCATCGAGCTGGTCCGTGCGGTGCGCAGCGGTGGTGGCGCGCTCACGCTGCCGGCGACGATCGAAGGCGATCCGCAAGGCATGCAGGTGGTGTCGGCCGCGATCGGCGGGCGCGTGGTGTCGCTCACCCGCAATCTCGGTCAATCGGTCGGCCGGGGGCAAACGCTCGCGGTGATCGAAAGCCGTGAGGCGGCGTCGCTTAACGCCGAGATCGAGGCAGCACGCGCCAGGCTCGGACTTGCTGAATCCAATCTTCGCCGCGAACAGCGCCTGTTCAACGAGCGCGTCTCGCCCGAGCAGGATCTGATCGCCGCACGAACGGCGGCGACCGAGGCGCGGATCGCGTTGCGCCTCGCGCAGCAGCAGGTCGCCGCGGCCGGTGGCCAAGGCGGCGCGCTCAACCGCGTCAGCATTGCATCGCCGCTGTCCGGCCAGGTGGTCGCGCGCAGCGTGACGCTCGGCCAGACGGTCGCGGCCGACGCGGAGTTGTTCCGGGTCGCCGATCTTTCGCGCGTGGCGGTCACGCTCGCCCTCTCGCCGGCTGATGCCGGCAGGGTGCGGCCGGGATCGGACATCGAGGTCGTCGCGGGGGAACGCAGGTCGGTGGCGAGGGTCGATTTTGTCTCGCCGATCCTCGACGAGGCGACGCGGCTCGCGACGGTGATCGCGGTGATCGACAACCGCTTGGGCCAATGGCGGGTCGGCGAGCCGGTGACCGCGTCGATCCGGCTGGCCGGCGGCGATGCCGGCGCCGGTTCGGTGCTGGTCCCGCAAAGCGCGGTGCAGACCGTCGAAGGCCGACAGATGGTGTTCGTGCGCACCGAGCACGGCTTCCGGGCAACCCCGGTCACGCTCGGCGCGCCCAGCGGCGACAATGTGGCCGTGACCTCGGGCCTTCGCGGCGACGAACAGCTCGCCGGCGCCAACAGCTTCACCCTCAAGGCCGAACTCGGCAAGGGCGAAGCCGAGCATGGAGGCCATTGACCGCCATGATCGACCGCATCGTCACATTCTCCGTCGAGCGCCGCTGGTTCATCCTGCTGCTGACGCTCATCGCCGCGGTGATCGGCGGCTGGGCCATCAGTCGCCTGCCGATCGACGCCGTTCCCGACATCACCAACAATCAGGTGCAGGTGAACATCACCGCGCCGGCGCTCTCGCCCGAGCTGGTCGAGAAGCAGGTCGCCTTCCCGATCGAGAACGCGCTCGCGGGCGTTCCCGGCCTTGAATACACGCGGTCGCTGAGCCGCAACGGCTTTGCGCAGGTCACGGCGGTCTTCTCGGATTCGACCGACATCTACTTCGCCCGCCAGCAGGTTGCCGAGCGGCTGCGGGTCGCCGAGGAAAGCCTGCCCGAGGGTGCGGTCCCGACCATGGGGCCGATCGCGACCGGCCTCGGCGAAGTCTATATGTGGACGGTCCATCTCGAACATCGCCGGGAGGACCGGCACCGGCCCGGCGAGCCGGGCATCCAGCCCGACGGCAGCTACATCACGCCCGAAGGCGAGCGGCTCGTCACCGAAGCCGACAAGGCGACCTATCTGCGCACCGCGCAGGACTGGATCGTCGCTCCGCTGCTCAGGAACACGCCCGGCCTCGCCGGCGTGGACTCGATCGGCGGCTATGTGAAGCAGTTCCAGGTCGTGCCGGACGTGCAGCGCCTCGCCGCCATCGGCATGAACCTGTCCGACCTCGCCCGCGCGCTCGAAGAGAACAATGTCGGCGTGGGCGCCGGCGTCGTGAACCGCGGCGGCGAAGGTCTGGCAGTCCGCTCGGACGCACGCATCCGCAATGTCGGAGAGCTGGCGAGCACCGTGATCGCGACGCGCGAAGGCGTGCCGATCCGGCTCGATCAGGTCGCACAGGTCCGCCTGGGACAGGCGATCCGCTACGGCTCGGCGTCTGAGAATGGGGAGGAGGTGGTTGTCGGCACGGCGATCATGCGGATCGGCGAGAACAGCCGCACCGTCGCCTCGGCGGTCGCGGAGCGCCTCACCGAGATCAACGCGTCGCTGCCGACCGATGTCGTGGTGCAGCCGGTGCTCGACCGCACGGCGCTGGTCAATTCCACCATCAAAACCGTGGCGAAGAACCTCACCGAAGGCGCGCTGCTGGTCATCGTCGTGCTGTTCCTGCTGCTCGGCAACTTCCGCGCGGCGCTGATCGCGGCGCTGGTGATCCCGGTCACGATGCTGATGACCAGCTTCGGCATGCTGCGCGGCGGCGTCTCGGCCAACCTCATGAGCCTCGGCGCGCTCGACTTCGGCCTGATCGTCGACGGCGCGGTCATCATCGTCGAGAATGCGCTGCGGCGCATCGCCGAGCGGCAACATCATCATGGCCGCACGCTTGACCTGGACGAGCGGCTGTCGGTGGTCGCCACGGCCGCCCGCGAGATGATCCGCCCCTCCGTCTTCGGGCAGGCGATCATCATCCTCGTCTATGTGCCGCTGCTGACGCTCACCGGCGTCGAGGGCAAGACGTTCACGCCGATGGCGCTCACCGTCATCATCGCGCTCGTCTGCGCCTTCGTGCTCTCGCTCACCTTCGTGCCGGCGATGCTCGCGATCTGGCTCTCAAAGCCGGTCGAGGAGAAGGAAGGCCGCATCATGTCCTGGCTCAAGCGCCGGTACGAGCCGGGTCTTGATCGGGCGATGAAGCGGCCGACCCTCACCATGGGGGTCGGGGTCGGCGCATTCCTCGCCGCGATCCTCACCTTCTCGTTTCTCGGCCAGGAGTTCCTGCCTCAGCTCGACGAAGGCGACCTCACCGCCCAGGTGCTGCGTATCCCCGGCACCTCGGTCGATCAGAGCCAGGCGATGCAGTCACGCATCGAACGGCAGATCGGGCGGCTGCCGGAGGTGCGGTTCGTCTTCTCCAAGACCGGCACCGCGGAACTCGCGTCCGATCCGATGCCGCCCAACATCTCCGACACCTTCATCATCATGAGGCCGCGCGATGAATGGCCCAACCCGAACCTCTCCAAGGCCGAGTTGGTGGCGAAGGTCGAGCGGGTGCTGGAAGGGCTGCCCGGCGGCGCGTTCGAGATCAGCCAGCCGATCCAGATGCGGTTCAACGAGCTCATCGCGGGCGTGCGGGGCGACATCGCGATCAAGGTGTTCGGCGACGACACCGACGCGATGACCGCGACCGCCAACCGCATCGCGGCGATCCTGCGCCAGACGCGGGGCGCGACCGATGTCCGGGTCGAGCAGACCGAGGGCCTGCCGATGCTCGACATCCGCCCGCGCCGCGACATCATGTCGAGGCTCGGCATCACCGCACAGACCGTGCAGGACACGATATCGGCGGCGATCGGCGGCCGCGACGCCGGGATGATCTTCGAAGGGGACCGGCGGTTCGCCGTGACCATCCGCCTGTCGGATGCGGCGCGCGCCGATCTGCAAACGCTCGGCCAGGTGCCGGTGCCCTTGCCGAACGGTGGGTTCGTCCCGCTGCAAAGCGTCGCCGAGATCGGCGTCACCGACGGTCCCAACCAGATCAGCCGCGAGAACGGCAAGCGCCGCGTGGTCGTCCAGGCGAACGTGCGCGGGCGCGACGTGGCGGGCGTCGTCGCCGACGCCCAGGCCGCGATCGACGCCCAAGTCCGGTTGCCGGCAGGGCAATATCTCGATTGGGGCGGCCAGTTCGAGAACCTCCAGTCGGCCAGTCAAAGGCTGATGCTGGTGGTCCCGGCCTGCTTCGCGCTCATCATCCTGCTGCTGTACGGGGCATTGGGCAGCGTGCGCGACGCGGCGATCGTGTTCACCGGCGTGCCGCTGGCGCTGGTCGGGGGCGTGCTTGCGCTGTTCCTGCGAGGGATGCCGTTCTCGATCTCGGCGGCGGTCGGGTTCATCGCCCTGTCCGGCATCGCGGTGCTGAACGGCCTGGTCATGGTCTCCTCGATCCAGGACCTGATGGCGCGAGGCATGGACCGGGCACGGGCCGCGCGCGAGGGCGCGATGATGCGGCTGCGGCCGGTCGTCATGACCGCGCTGGTGGCGAGCCTCGGGTTCGTGCCGATGGCGATCGCCACCGGATCGGGCGCGGAGGTGCAGAAGCCGCTCGCGACCGTGGTGATCGGGGGCCTCGTCTCGGCGACGCTGCTGACACTGTTCGTGCTGCCGACGCTCTATGCCCGCTATGGGCGCAAGGAGACGGACGTACCGCCACGGGAGGAGCGGCATGACACGCCGCCTTCCGATCCCGTCGAGGCTCCGCTGTGAGGCTCGACGATCATCGCACCAGCACGCCTAGCGTGCGGGCTGAGTGGCAGACGGCTTTGCCGTCCGCCCCTTGGGCCACCGAAGCGGCGCGCCGGCCATGAAGGAGACCACCTCCTTCGCCCTGACCATCACGCCGATCCGGGCGTGGACCCATATCGCCGATCTCGCTGCGTTCGCACTGTGGCATCCAAGCTATCGCTTTCGCGGCGTTGCTGCCCCTGACGCCGAGGTCGGTCTGACCTTCGGCATGCTCAAGGGAGAACTGCCGCTAAGAACCGAAGCCACGATCGTCGCCTACGAACGGGCACAACGGTTCGCCTGGCGGATCGGCCTCGGCGGGTTGTTCACGCTGAGCGAGGAATATGCGCTCGAAGAGGCCGGCCCGCAGACGCAGGTTCGCCATACGGTCAGGATGGAAGGCGCGCTGAGCCCGCTTGGTTATCTCGTGCGGCGAGGCCTGCGCAGATCGATGCGCGCGCAGGATGCGGCGCTGCTCCGCTACCTCACCAGGGAAGCGCGCGGCAGCAGCCTCACCATCAACCGCCAGCGCCGGCGTGCCCGCAAGGCCCAGCTCACCCGAAAGGCCGCCAATGACTGACCCTGCATCCGCGGGCGCGCCCGCCGAGCGCCGCACGCTCTGGATCGTGCTGATGCTCAACGTCGGGATCGCCTTGGCCTTCCTGATCGCTGGGATCAGTGGCGATTCCAGCGCGCTGCTCGCCAACGGTCTCGACAATCTCTCGGACGCGGCGGTCTACGCACTGAGCCTGATCGCGCTCAGCCGAGGCGCGAAATGGAAGACCCGCGCGGCCGCCGTGTCGGGGGTCATGCTCCTGATCTTCGCCGGCGGCATCATGCTCGATGTCGGACGACGTTACCTGCAAGGCAGCGAGCCGATCGGCATCACCATGATGGCGATGTCTGCGGTCGCGGCTGTGGTCAACTTCATCTGCCTCAAGCTCTTGCAACGGCTGCGCGAGCCCGACGTCAACCTGCGCGCCGCGACGACCTTCAGCTTCAACGATTTCATCTCGAACGGCGGAATCCTGATCGCCGGCCTGCTGGTCTGGTGGCTCGGCTCCAACTGGCCCGATCTGCTGGTCGGGCTGCTTGCCGCGGCCATCGCCGTCAAGGGTGGCGTCGAGATCCTGCGCGATGCGCGAGAGGAAGCGCGCCGGGACAGGGAGGCAAAGGAATGAGGCCTCCCACCATTCACTCCCCCCAAGCCGAAGAAGAAAGGATGCCATCATGGTAGAAGGCCGCACTTCAACGAGTCTGTTGTGTCCAGCCTGTCGCGTCGATCTCGTCATGAGCGAGCGCCAGGGCATCGAGATCGACTACTGCCCGCAATGCCGCGGCGTCTGGCTCGATCGCGGCGAACTCGACAAGATCATCGAGCGGAGCGCCGGCGACGAAGCGGCCCGCCGGTCGAGCGGCGGCCGGCTCGGCATGTTCGACGAGCATCGCGGGCGCGGCGATCATGACAGGAAGCACGGCTACGAGCGCGGCCATCATCGCCACAAGAGCTTCCTGAGCGAACTGTTCGACTGAGATGCTGTGGATTGGCCGCCGCACCACGGGCCCTTCGGGTGAAGGTGTGAGAACGGCCCGCGCCATGGGCGCCGCCCCCTTGAGCGCCCATGGCGAACGATTCCGGCGAGGATGGAGAGCAAGGACGCCGACGCGCGGTCGTCCTGTGCTCCTCGCGCTGGCTGGGCTCGCGCTTGCGCCCGGCCTGTCCGGCTGCTCGCCCGCTTCCAACGACAAGGATGCGGGCGAGCGGCATGACCGTCGCTCCGTCTCCAATCTCGTTGGCGAACATATCTATGCCTGCGCCGATGGATCGCGCGTGGACGCCGATTTCCTCGCCGACGGCCTGACCCTCGATCTCACGATTCTGCCGGATGGTCGTTCGGTGCGGCTGGTCGCGCCGGCCACCGGCCTCACCTTCGTGGGCGACAAGCTCAACGTGTCGCTCTCCGGCGGTGATCGGATGACGCTGTTGCGCCCCGATGCGCCGCCCCTGACCTGCACGCGGCTCAGGTCCAATACCGCACCGCCCTGACAGCGAGCCGCACGGTCCTCACCACAGAAGCGCGCCTCGCGAAGGAACCACGTCATGATCGAAAAGCTCCGCCTCGAAATCCCCATACTTCTCCCCGACGTCACCGATGCGGCCGATGCCTGCGTCGGCAGGCTCGTCGCGGCGCTTAAGGACCGGCCCGGTGTCGAGCAGGCGCATGTGGTCGCGGCCGACGCCGCCAGCCCTGCGACGCTGTGCGTCCATTTCGACCCGCAAGTGGTGACGCTCGCACGCATCCGCGAACTCGCCCATGCCTCGGGAGCGGAAATCGCGGACCGCTACGGGCATATCCTTTGGGAGGTCGATGGCATCGGTCACGCACGCCGCGCGCGCACGGTCACCGAAAGCCTTCGCGCCCTGTCCGGTGTGATCGAAGCGGACGCCTCGGCCGCCGGCATGGTGCGCATCGAATATGATCGCGATCAGCTCTCCCGAGACGACATCAGCGCTGAACTGACGAAGCTCGGCGCAACGCCCAGACCTGTGCCGGCGGCGGCAGATGCTCATGCCCGCCATGTCGATGGCCCTGCGCAACCGAAGCGGGAGCATGGCCCCGACGACGGTCACGATTACGCGCATGGCGGTCTGCTCGGGGCCAATACCGAACTGATCTTTGCGCTCGCCTGCGGCGCGACCCTGGGGATCGGATTCGCAATCGAGAAGCTGGTGGCGGGCGCGCCGGCCTGGCTGCCGTTTACGCTCTACGTGGCCGCCTATCTGTTCGGCGGCTTCTACACGCTGCGCGAGGCGATCGACAATCTCCGGCTGAAACGCTTCGAGATCGACACGCTGATGCTGGTGGCGGCCGCCGGCGCGGCGGCGCTCGGCGCCTGGGCCGAGGGCGCGCTGCTGCTGTTCCTGTTCAGCCTCGGCCATGCGCTCGAACATTATGCCATGGGCCGCGCCAAGCGCGCGATCGAGGCGCTGGCCGAACTGGCGCCGCGCACCGCTACCGTGCGCCGCTCCGACGGCGGCACGAGCGATGTTCCGGTCGAGGATTTGAAGGTCGGCGAAATCGTCGTCGTGAAGCCCGACGAGCGTGTGGCCGCGGATGGATTTGTCGTGAAAGGCATCACCGCCATCAACCAGGCGCCGGTGACGGGCGAGAGTATGCCGGTGGACAAGCGTCCCGTGCTGGATGATGCGGCCGCCCGCGCCGATCCCGACCGGATCGACGCGGCAAGCAGGGTGTTCGCCGGCACCATCAATGGCAGCGGTCTCGTCGAGATCGAGGTCACGCGCCTGTCCACCGAAAGCACGCTCGCCAAGGTGGTCAAGCTGGTCAGCGAGGCCGAAACGCAGAAGTCTCCGACGCAGCGGTTCACCGACAGGTTCGAGCGCTTCTTTGTGCCTGCGGTGCTGGCGCTGGCCTTCATCCTGCTGTTCGCCTGGGTCGTGGTCGATGAGCCGTTCCGCGACAGCTTCTATCGCGCAATGGCGGTGCTGGTTGCGGCAAGCCCCTGCGCGCTCGCCATCGCCACGCCCAGCGCCGTTCTCTCCGGAGTCGCGCGAGCGGCTCGGGGCGGCGTGCTGATCAAAGGCGGCGCGCCGCTCGAACTGCTCGGTTCGCTCGACGCGATCGCCTTCGACAAGACCGGCACGCTCACCAAGGGCGAGCCGCGCATCCATCAGGTCGTCACCGCGCCCGGCGTATCCAGGGAGGATATGATGGCGGTGGCCGTGGCGGTTGAATCGCTGAGCGATCACCCGCTTGCGCAAGCCATCGCGCGCGACGGGCGCGATCATATCGGCGAGCGTCAGGTTCCGCAGGCGGAGAGTCTGAAGAGCCTTACGGGCCGCGGCGTCTCGGCCGTCATCGGTGAGGACGAGGTTCTCATCGGCAAGGCCGAGATGTTTGGCGCCGACGGCATCGCTCCGCTCTCGCAGGGGATGCACGACATGCTCCCGCTGCTGCGCGAGACCGGCCAGACAATCATGATCGTCCGTCGCGGCGAGCGGGATCTAGGCGTGATCGGATTGCTCGACACGCCCCGTGAGGAAGCACGCGAGGCGCTCGAACGGCTGCGCGCGATCGGCATCCGGCGGATGATCATGATCTCCGGGGATCACCAGCTTGCTGCCGAAGCCATCGCTCGGGACGTGGGACTTGACGAGGCTTGGGGCGATCTCCTGCCCGAAAACAAGGTGGACGCGATCAAGAAGCTCCGCGCCGAAGCTAAGGTCGCGATGGTAGGCGACGGTGTGAACGACGCGCCCGCCATGGCGACGGCGACCGTGGGCATTGCGATGGGTGCGGCGGGATCGGACGTGGCGCTCGAAACCGCCGACGTTGCCCTTATGGCCGATAATCTCGACCATCTCCCTTTCGCGGTCGGCCTGAGCCGCCGGACGCGATCCGTGATCCGGCAGAATGTATTCGTCAGCCTTGGCGTGGTCGCGCTTCTCGTGCCGGCGACGATCCTCGGGCTCGGCATCGGACCTGCTGTTGCAGTCCACGAAGGCTCGACACTGCTGGTCGTGTTCAACGCGCTGCGACTGTTGGCCTATGCCGACCCCCAACAGAGGCGTGCTCGGTCGCCCGCGTCCCCGAGCAGCGCTGCGCGCTAGCGGATGTGAGACGCGAGCCGATGGCCTTCGACATCCGTCAACTGCGTTACGCCATTGCGGCGGCAGACCACGGCAGCTTCTACCGCGCTGCTCGTGCCCTCGACATTGAGCAGTCCACTCTCAGTCGCAATATTCTGAAGCTGGAGCGTGCCGTCGGCATGCCGATATTCGAGCGCTCCCGCGCTGGTGTTACCCCGACGCTGGCGGGCAGTGCCTTCCTGCGCGGATCGAGATCGATCGTCACCAATGCGGACAAGCTCGTCGCGATGATGCGCGCTGCCGGTCAGGGCCGTGCTGGAGGCCTTCGATTGGGGCATAACAGTTCGGTTTCGGCAGGCCATCTGCGCGCGACCATGATGAGTTGGAGCCAGGCGCATCCCGCTGTGGAAGTCGAGTGCGTCGAGGCTGACCGCAGCGTTTTGCTCGCAGGACTGGATACCGGCGAGATCGATATAGCCATCCTGATGGGCGCACTGGCCCACGAGGGTTTTCGATCCGAGCCGTTTTGGAGCGAACGAGTCCTGGTCGCGCTCCCGACGGCAAATCCACTGGCGGAATGCGAAATCGTGCATTGGACGGACCTGCGCAACGAACGCTTCCTGTTGCCCGCAGCCGATCCGGGCTCTGAAATTCGCGATCTACTGCTCGGAAGGTTGCCCGCGTCAGCGTCGAAGCCGGACATTCGAATGCACCAATCGAGCCGGGAAACGATCCTGAGCGTTTTGGGCGGTGGCCGCGGCGTCACCATTGTGTGCGAGGGCGCCACCGGCGCGGTTTATCCCGATGTTGTGTATCGTCCGATCCATGGGGAACAAGGCCCGGCGTTGATCGGATATTCGGGCTACTGGCGGGATGACAACTGCAATCCTGCGCTTCGGCGTTTCCTTGAATTCATCAAGACACGGTATGCTCTGTCTTTTGATTTTACCAAGGAATCTCAGTAAAATGGCTAGGCAGGTTTATGGAGTGACCACCATGTTTTCGGTTAGGACAATCGTCATCGTTCTGGTTACATTGCTCATCGGATTTGCGGGAGGTTTTATCTTGCGGCCCGTGATCGCGCCGATGCAACAGGCGGACGTCGACACGTTCACGTCGCCGGTAGCTCCAGCGTCCAGCCAGGCGCGCGGTACTCAGTATTTCATGTCGCATATAGACGAGGCGCGCCAAGTCGTGGCCGGCTGCCGCGACGGCACTGTGCGAGGCGGAGAATGCGCCAATGCCGAGGAGGCGATCATCAAGGTGGATGCGGAGGAGCGTCGGAGGCGCTTTCTCGGCAACTGAGCGCGCACAAGGTGGTCAGTTTTTCGCGTTGTGCCGTCCGCGTGCAAAACCCCGGTCGCTCGCCATGAACCGCGCGAGCATCGGCGCAATGAGCTTCTCGGGCGGCACGGCCTGAGCGCCGGTCTCTGCCGCGAGTGCGGCGGCGTAGGCAGTAAGATCGCGGTGAACGACGGCGGGTAGCTCGACAGTCACTTTGACAGGTCGGTCATCAGCGATCGCTCCGAGCTTCAACTTGGTCATCGCGTTTCACCTATTGGTTCGAGGACGAGGTCGCGGGTGACGATCACGCGCAGCGGATGGCCAGGCCGGATGGTGAGCGTCGGCTGCACGTTAAGCTGCCGACGCACGACCTGCTGGCCCGTCTGATTGATGGTCCCCTGCGTGCCCCAGCGCAGCGCTCGGCTCAGAGAGTCGTCGCCGCTGGTTGTGAGTTCGGATCCCACACCGAGAAGCGTCGAGATAGCAGCGGCCTTCAGCAGGTTGCCCCAATGCTGATTGACCTGATCCTGGAGGCCCGCGAACCCCGCGCCATCGGCGCCGGGCTGGCGCTCGAGAACGATCGAGCGGCCGTCCGGCATGATGAGCCGGTCCCAGGCTAACAGCACCCGCGTCTGCCCGGCTGCGATCTCGCTGTCATATTCGCCGATCAGCCGCGCGCCCTGCGGGATGAGCAGGATGCGGCCGGTCGGGCTGTCATAAACGTTCTGCGTGACCTGCGCGGTGATCTGGCCGGGAAGATCGGAGCGGATGCCGGTAATGAGGGCTGCGGGCACAATGCTTCCGGCCTGCACGATATTGGGCGATGCTGGCGCGCTTAGCCGCTCGACGCTCACCGTGCGCTGGTTCGACGCCTGCGCCATGAACGCCCGCTTCCCGGCCTGATCGCCCTCGGCGGCGGCCGCCTGCTGCTGCGCCGGCTGCGGCGCAGCCTGCCCCGGCAGGGCCACCGACGGGAGACCCGCCGTCCCGCTGTTGCCCGCATTGCCGCCGAGGAACACGCTGCTCATGCGAGCGGAGTCGCGCTCCTGCTGCGCGCGCTGCCGGGCAGCTTCCTCTGCTTGCGCGCGCGGGTCAGGCTGACCCGGCTGCGCGCCGACCGGCAGCACCGGCACATTCTCGCCGCGCTGCTGGGCGGACACGATCGGCCGGCCGAGATCGCCCGGAAGCGGCGGGCCGAGACGCGGCGCCTGCGCATAGTCCCGCGGACCCGACGTGATGGTCTCGGCCGTGGCGCGGCTCTCGGTATTGTAGAGTTCTTCCGCCTGCCGCTCGCTGGCCGGTTTGAGGGCGTAGATCAGCGAGCCGCCGATGCCGAGCCCGGCGACGACGCCCATGACGGTCAGCGCCTTGCGCGACAGCCGCATCACGCGCGGCGGGTCGCCCCTGAGCTGGAATGGCCTCGGATCGGCAGGAGCCGGCGACGGAGCCGGATCAGCGGCAGGCATGTCGGTGCGATCGTTCACGGCCGCCGCTCCCGTCCATCATTGCGCGCGATGCGGACGCGCTGCTCACTGCGCCGATCGCCCAGCCGCAGCTCTGCGGCGGCGAACAGGCGATCGACCACCATGTAGCGGCCCTGCACGCGGTAATTGACCAGCTCGGCGTCGCCGGCCGCACCGGCTACAAACAGCGGCGGCATCTCGCCCTGCGAGATCCCGGCCGGAAACTCGATGAAGACCTGTCGGCCATCGTCGAACGCGCGGACCGGACGCCACGGCGCTCGCTCGCCGTCGATCCGATAGCGGAAATTGAGCGCGGACACGTCCACGCCGCTCGCCACCGGCGCAGCGGTGGCTGCCGCCGCATTGGCGCTCCGCAGCGCGATGAGCTGATCCTGCGGGTAGGTCCAGGACACCGACGCCATGTAGGTCGAAGGCGTCGCGCGCAGTTCGAGGTGATAGGTGCGGCGGTCGGTGTTGATGACGAGGTTGGTTGCGATGTCGGGCCGCGTGGGCTTCGCGAGGATATGAACGCGCGCGGTCGGGCCGCTGCCGCTGATCGTGTCGCCGATAATCCAGCGCACAGTATCCCCGGCCGCGACCGGCCCCGGCCCGACGAGCTGCTCGCCTTCCTGCAAGGCAATGTCCGTCACCTGCCCGGGCGCGGTATAGACCTGATAGAGCGCACCATCGGTCCACGGATATTGCTGGATGGCGTTGAGGAACCCGTCGCGCACCGGCTGCACACGGGCGGCGGCGTTGGCGGCGCCGACGCGGCGGCGCGGATCGGCAGGCTCGGGCGGCGATGCGGATTCGCCGACCGGCTTCAACTGGCCGGGCAGCGGCAGCGGCTCGGGGATCGTTACCACCTCGACCGCGCGTGGCGCTTCGGGCGCGGGCGTCGCTGCGATCTCGCGTGGCGGATCGTCGTAGGCGATTGCGGGCGGCCGGGCGGACGTGGTGGCGCAGCCGGCGAGCGCGGCTGCGGAGGCGATCAGCGCCGCCGATGCGACGCGGGGAAACGGTGGGCGCGTCATTGCGACAGCTCCTTTGACCAGTTGAGGGCATTGACGAAGATGCCGAGCGGGTTCTTGCGCAGGGCGTCGGGCGTTCGCGGCGGCTGCACGACGACGGTGAGGATCGCCGACCAGCGTTCGGTGGCGGCAAGGCTGCCGTCCTGATAGCGGCGCTCGGTCCAGGCGACGCGGAAGCTGTCGGGCGACGCGCGGATCACGCTGGACACGTCCACCGCGACCTGCACGCGGCCGACATTGGCGAACGGGTCGTTGGCGCGGGCGTAATCGTTGAGCGCCAGCGCGCCGCGGTCGGTCGTGAAATCGTAGGCGCGGAGCCAGTTCTGGCGGACGATGACCGGATCGGCCGGGATGCTGCGCACCTGCTCGATGAACCGCGCTAGGTGGAACGCCACCTGCGGATCGGTCGGACGGTAGCCGGCCTCGGCCGGCGCGACCGCCTGCGCTTCGCCGAGCCGATCGACCTGCACGACCCACGGCACGATATGGCCGCGCGCGGACTGCCAGATCAGCCCGCCGGCCAGGCCGCCCGAAAGAGCGAGCGAGCCAAAGAAGGCGAGCCGCCAGTTCTTCGCCTGCACGCGGGCAGAGCCGATGCGGTCGTCCCAGGCTTGGGCGGCGCGCTGGTAGGGCGTCGTGGGTTCGGGCGTCTGCCCGTAGCGGATGGTGGGGCGTCGGAACATTGGCGGCTAATCCTTCTGGCTGAGATCGACGGATGCGCCGCTGCCGCCACCGTCACCGGAGCGCAGCGTGTGGGCGGCGACGGTCGCGCCGTGAGTCATGGTCTGGCGGCGCTTCATCGCGGCCGCCCAGGCGGGCGGACCGTCCGGCGACGGCGTTGGTGTTGACGGGTCGCCGGAGATCGTCCCGCCGGTGGCGGTCACGGCGGCGCGGCCGCCCGAGCGATAGCTGTCCTTGAGCGAGGCGGCCGCCCGGCGGAGCGGCGACATGGCTGCGCCTACGGCAGCCTTGCCGACGCCGCCGGCCCCACCCGCGACGGCGGCCGCGCCGGTCTTCCCGGCCGAGCCGAGCGCATAGGCGCTGCTGGCGGCCCCGGATGTGAAGGCCGCGCCGCGCGCCGCGCCGCCGATCGCACCAGCGACCGCACCGGCGCCAAGACGGGCGGCGGCCGCACCGCCGGCCAGCGCGCCGCCCGCGGCAAGCGCCGTGCCGGCCGCGGCACCCGCGCCGAGCGCAGGGCCGCCCGAGACGATGCCGTTGGCGATCGACGGGCCGAAGATGCCAAGCCCGAGCAGGCAGAGCGAGGCGAGCGCGACAGCCATCGCGTCTTCGATCGTCGGCTGCGCGCCACCGAAGCCGGCGCGGAACTCGTCGAACAGGGTCGAGCCGATGCCGACGATCACGGCGAGCACCAGCACCTTGACGCCGGACGAGATCACCAGCCCCAGCACGCGCTCGGCCATGAAGGCGGTCTTGCCGAACAGGCCGAACGGGATGAGCACGAACCCGGCGAGCGTCGCCAGCTTGAACTCGATCAGCGTGATGAAAAGCTGGATCGCCAGTATGAAGAAGGCGAGGATGACCAGCGCCCAGGCGAACAGCAGCACAGCGATCTGGATGAAGTTCTCGAAGAACGACACCCAGCCCATCAGATCGGAAATGGATTCGAGGATCGGCTGGCCAGCTTCCAACCCGACCTGCGCTACGCGGCCCGGCTGGAGCAGCTCGGCGGCGGTGAAGTCGGTGCCCGAGGCTTTCAGGCCGAGGCCGGAGAAGCTCTCGAAGACGATGCGGGCGAGGCTGTTCCAGTTGCCGATGATGTAGGCGAAGACGCCGACGAACAGTGTCTTTTTGATGAGGCGGGCAAGAATGTCGTCATCGGCGCCCCAGCTCCAGAACAGCGCCGCAAGCGTCACGTCGATGACGATCAGAGTGGTGGCGATGAACGCCACCTCCCCGCCGAGCAGGCCGAACCCGCTGTCGATGTAGCGGGTGAAGACATCCAAGAAACGATCGACGACGCCGGTGCCGCCCATGTCAATTCTCCTGCGGGGTGGCCGCATCGGCGATGCGGGCGGCGGGACGCGCGCCGGGCGCGAGGAAGCGGCGGCGGTTCTCGGCCCAGGCGCGGAGGCAATCGGGATCGCTCGCGCCGGCCGGTCCAAGCGATTGACACCGGCGCAGCTCGATCAGCAGCGGGTCCGTCGCCGGGGTTTCGGCGACGGTCGCCGGCGCCTCGCGCGCGGGTTCGGGCGGCCGGCTCATCTCGATCGCGGTCATAGTGATCGCGATGGCGACGAACACGATCGCGCCGATCCGGGCCAGGAGCTTGCTGTCCACGGGCGTCAATCGTGGAACATGCGCGCGTTGCCCGGCTGGTAGCCGGTGCGCGGGCTGAGGAACCGGCGGAGCTGCTCGCGGGCCTGCGCCTGCGCGGCCGCCCGCTGCGCCATGTCGAGCGACTGCGCCCGGCCCTGCGCCGCGACGAGCGCGGTCAAATCGGCTAGCTGCTGCGATTGCAGGGCGATGAGCTGGTTGCCGGCCTGGGCGGCTTGCAGCGCGCCATCGGCTGACTGGCTGGCGTTGACGAGCCGGTCGAGCGTGGTGCGCGAGCCGTCGATGTTGCCGACCACGCCGGCCTGCACTTTCAGCGCGTCCTCGAACGCGCCGACGCTCGCCTCCCAGCGGCTGCGGGCATCGGCGACGAGCGACTGATCCGAGCCGGACAGGTTGGTGCCCCGATAGCGTTGCGAGAACGCCTGGTCGATGGAGCGCACGTCGTAGGCGATGCGCTGCGCCTCGGAGAGAAGCTGCTGCGTGCGCTGGAACTGGCTCTGAAGCTGCTGAAGCTGACTGAACGGCAGCGAAGTCAGGTTACGCGCTTCGTTGAGAAGACTCGTCGCCTGGTTCTGGATTTGCTGAATCTGATTGTTGATCTGCTGGAGCGACCGGGCGGCCGTCAGCACGTTCTGCGCATAGTTGGTGGGATCATAGACGATCCCGCCGAACTGCGCGTAGGCCGGGGTCGCGGCAGTGATGCCGATGACGCCCGACGTGGCGAGGACGCCGGCCACGATGGCTCGGCGCAGGATTCTGGTCTTCATAGCGGTAACTCCTGCTGGCTGGGGGGAAGAAGCTCGATCGCCCAGGCGCAGCCGCGATGGCGCAGCCACTCAGCCGCGAAGGCGGAGGCGTCGTGGGTTTCGGTGATCTCGGCGATGCGGAGCTGGTCGGTCTTCGACGACGCGGCGGCGAACGCCAGCGCGACTTCGCCCAGCCCCAGCTCGAACAGGCGGTTTCCCCGCCGCGACTGGCAGTAATAGTCGCGCTTGGGAGTCGCCCGGCTGAGGATTTCGATCTGACGGTCGTTGAGGCCGAACCGTTCGTAGATCGCAGCGATCTGCGGTTCGGCGGCGCGCTCGTTCGGCAGGAAGATGCGCGTCGGGCAGCTTTCGATGATGGCCGGCGCGATGCTCGACGTCTCGATGTCGGCGAGGCTCTGCGTGGCGAACACCACGCTCGCGTTCTTCTTCCGCAAGGTCTTGAGCCACTCGCGGAGCTGCGCCGCGAAGGCCGGGCTGTCGAGCACCAGCCAGCCCTCGTCTATGATGATGAGCGTGGGCGAGCCGTCCAGCCGGCCCTCGATCCGGTGGAACAGGTAGGAGAGCACCGCGGCGGCCGAGCCGGCGCCGACCAGGCCCTCCGTCTCGAACGCCTGCACCGAGGCTTCACCAAGGCGCTCCGCCTCGGCGTCGAGCAGCCGGCCCCACGGACCGCCGATGCAGTAGGAAGCCAGCGCCTGCTTGAGCTGCTGGCTTTGCAAAAGGACGGAAAGGCCGGTGATGGTGCGTTCGCCGATCGGCGCGGATGCCAGCGAGCCGAGCGCGGACCAGATATGCTCCTTGGCCTGCGGATCGACCGCGACGCCTTCGGAGGCGAGGATCGCCGCCAGCCATTCGGCGGCCCAGGCACGTTCGGCCGGATCGTCGATATGCGCGAGCGGCTGGAGCTGCACGCCGTCACCGGCCTCGTCGGCCAACATCCCGCCGAGATCCTGCCAGTCGCCACCCATGCCGATGGCGGCGGCGCGGATGCTGCCGCCGAAGTCGAAGGCAAAGACCTGGGCGTTCTCGTAGCGGCGGAACTGCATCGCCATCAGCGCGAGCAGCACCGATTTGCCGGCGCCGGTCGGGCCGACGATCAGCGTGTGTCCGACATCGCCGACGTGAAGGGAAAACCGGAACGGGGTCGAGCCTTCGGTCTTGCCGTAGAGCAAGGGGGGCGCACCGAAATGCTCGTCCCGTTCCGGCCCCGCCCATACCGCTGACAGGGGGATCAGGTGGGCGAGATTGATGGTGGAAATCGGAGGTTGGCGGACGTTGGCGTAGGTATGGCCGGGCAGGCTCCCCAGCCACGCCTCGATCGCGTTCATCCCCTCGGGGATCACGGTGAAGTCGCGGCCCTGGATGACCTTCTCGACCAGCCGCAGCTTCTCGGCGGCGATGGCGGGATCGCGGTCCCACACCGTCACCGTCGCGGTGACATAGGCCATGCCGGCATAGTCGGCGCCCAGCTCCTGCAGGGCGGTGTCGGCGTCGGCGGCCTTGTTCGAGGCGTCGCTGTCGAGCAGCGTGGATGCCTCATTGGTCATCACCTCTTTCAAGATGGCCGCGACCGACTTGCGCTTGGCGAACCATTGCCGCCTGATCTTGGTCAGCAGCTTGGTCGCGTCGGTCTTGTCGAGCATGATCGCGCGGGTGGACCAGCGATACTCGAAGGCGAGCCGGTTCAGCTCGTCGAGCAGGCCGGGAAACGTCACGCTCGGGAATCCCGTGATCGTCAGCGTGCGGAGATGATGGTCGCCCAGGCGCGGCTCAAGTCCGCCGGTCAGCGGCTCATCGGCCAGCAGCGCGTCGAGGTGCATCGGTGTTTCGGGCACGCGCACGCGCTGGCGCCGGGTCGAGATCGTGCTGTGCAGGTAGGTCAGCGTCTCGGCGTCATCGAGCCAGCGGACCTCGGGCACGAAGCCTTCCACCAGGTTGAGAACGCGGTCGCTGCGATCGGTGAAGCTCTTGAGCAGCTCCCACGGATCGACGCCGGACGTTGACCGGCCTTCGTAGAGCCAGCCCTCGGCGCGGGTCGCGTCCGTCAAGGTGGTGTAATTTCGGCTGTGGCCGTGGGCCATCGTCAGGCGGCTTTGGCGGTGATGTGTAGGGGCTGATTTTCCTCCTCGATCATGGGTTGGTTGAGTTCGGCCATGCCTT
>NZ_JBEUDS010000016.1:0-80789 GCF_041060555.1 Parapedomonas caeni
CCGGAGGTCTTCATCCCGGCATTCGCGCGGGCGGCCCTGCAACCCCAACCAGCGATGCCGCCCGCGCTGGCGCCACGACCATCATTGCACTAACAATCAAATTGGACCCGTCCGTGGGGGCCGATCATCTCGCCTTGCTGGTCATCGAAGTGAGGATGGACATAGGGCAGAAAAATTTCCCCGATCCGGTCCTTGATGAGATTGACGAGGTGCAGTCCCATCTTGTCTTCGTTCGGGAAACCATCGGCGCTGATCCCGAGAACCTCACCATCATCAGCAACCCCGATGAGTAATGTGCCGCCCTTGGCGTTCAGAAACCCTGCAATCGTCTTGAGCGCCGACAGATGCATCTTTTCGTCGGGCTGGCCCGTGTGTAAATTGATGCGGAGCGTTGATTTGAACTCCACGGCACCAGTTTCGCCGCCCACAATTAGCTCTGCGACTGAGGGCGGCGACACGGCCTCAATAGCTGCGTCACCGCGCAACCGCTCCCATGCGCGCCGGACGACCTGCGCCATGCGAAGGCGGCGCTCAACCAGAAACTGATCGTAGGGCAGTTCCCACCAGAGGTGCGGCAGGGCGTGCAGACCGTACACGCGCTCCCGTTCCGCAGCCGTCATCTGGGAATCAATCGCCGGGACATATTCCGCAGGAGGCTGCTTCCCGATCTTGATGTTGTCCGGCCATTCAACCGGCGCGAAATTGGCAATCTGATTGATCAGCTTCAGATCGGTGACGCCTTGGGCTTCGAGATAGGCACGCGGGAACAGGTGATGCTGCTCCAGCGATGCTTTCGATCCCTTGATCGCCGGATCAACCATGGCCGCAAGTTTGAGCGGGCTGAAAAGCGCAGGCGCATCCAACATGATGAGCGAAGCCTGATAGGCGAAAAGCGTCGGGCTGCGCGCCGCCGAAGTCGCGAGCTGGCTGGGCAGCGTGATTTCCCAGTAATCATTGGTCAGCGTTGTATCACAAATCTCGCGGAGTTTTGCGACGAACACTTCACCACTTGCCAGATCGCGGACCTGGCCAAGATCGGCTTCGAACCGGGTTTCGGGAGAACTTGTGTATCGCCCCGTCATCGATGCCATGAAGTAGAATTCGGCGATGGCCTGCCGCATCCGGGTGCGGTCGATACCGTAGTCCCGGATGCCGATGAGGTAGAGCACATAGCTGAAAATGATGGCCGCTTCCGAGCTGACCATCTTCTGCCCACGGTATCCCGCCAGCTTGAGCGCATCGAGAAAATGGTGCCAGTTGGCGAGGTTCAGAACCGCCGCCTGCGCTTCGCGCATTAGGGTGAACTGACCCTCGCGCTTGTCGGGATTGTCTACGCCGGTCGCCGCGTCCTTGCCGCGCAACGCGCTGTAGACATTGGCAAGCCTCGCCCGCTTCAGCGCCAGCCCTACGGTGGCGCGCAGCATCTGGTCGGGAGAAGGCTTGATGAAATGGTTGTATGGCGACGCCTGCCCTTCGCTCGGCACGGTGGCGTGGAGCGAGAAGTTCTCCAGTTCGACACGGCCATCTTCCCAGAACACCGACATCAGCGTCATGATGAAGTCGGCCTGGTTGAGCGCCTTGCCCTTGCCGTTGATGCGCACGAAGACTTCGGCAATGGTCTCCTCATCGACCGACGAAGCCAGTGTCAGTGCGACGAAATTGTAGTTCGGCAGATTGCGAAGATGGTCGATGGCATCTTCGATGGCCATTTCCTCCTCATCGGAAATCTCGCGGATTTCCTTGAGTTGAGAGAGAAACGCCTTGCGGAACGCGCCAGCCTTGAAGTCCGGCCTCCACAGCACCGAGATATCCGGGATGAAGGCCCGGTCTTTCTTGATGGCCGCATCGGCCACATCGAAGCGGCCAGAGAGCGGGTTGAACGCTATCTGGATACGCTCCTTCTTGAATGTGGACCGGCGTGCAAAAGGGACCCCGTTAGCGGGGTGATCGGCGTCTAAAAGGGACCCTTCATTCTGATGGTGTAGTTGACCGCCTGGTTTTCCAGGTGGTGAGATCGGGATGTTGGTGGTGGAGACGATTGTTCGGATTCGGCGGGAGCACGCGAGCGGGAAGGCGATCAAAGCGATTGCGCGCGATCTGCGGCTGTCTCGCAAGGTAGTGCGCAAGGCGATCCGGGCGCCGGAAGGCGCGTTCGATTATCGCCGCACGGTTCAACCGCTGCCCCGGCTTGGGCCGTTTCAGGAGCGGCTCGACACGCTGCTGGCGGAGAACGAGGCCCGGCACCGGCGTGATCGGCTGCGCATGACCCGGATCCATGATCTGCTGTGCCGTGAGGGGTTCGAGGGATCCTACGACGCGGTCCGGCGCTACGCCCGGCGCTGGACGGAAGCGAGGCGCAAGGATGCGGGTGATGGGGCGCCCGCGTTCATCCCGCTCATGTTCAAGCCCGGCGAGGCCTACCAGTTCGACTGGAGCCACGAGGATGTGGAGATCGCGGGCAAGCCGATGCGAGTGAAGGTGGCGCAGATGCGGCTGTGTGCGTCGCGGGCTGTCTACGTCCGGGCCTATCCGCGCGAGACGCAGGAGATGGTGTTCGACGCCCATGCCCGGGGCTTTGCCTTTTTTGGCGGCGTTCCCCTGCGCGGCATCTACGATAACATGAAGACCGCGGTCACCACCGTGTTCGTCGGCAAGGAGCGGGTGTTCAACCGCCGCTTTCTGGTCATGGCCGATCATTACATGGTCGAGCCGACCGCTTGCTCGCCGGCGGCGGGATGGGAGAAGGGTCAGGTCGAACATCAGGTCCAGACGATCCGGGGCCGGTTCTTCCAGCCTCGCCTGCGCTTTGCCAGCATCGAGGAGCTCAACGGGTGGCTGGAGGCCGAGTGCCTGCGCTGGGCCGCAACGCACGCGCATCCCGAGCAGAAGGAGCTGACCGTTGCCGAAGCGCTGGACCTCGAACGGTCTGCCTTGCAGCCGATGTTGGCGCCCTTCGACGGCTTCCACGAGACCGCCCATGCCGTGACCGGCACGTGCCTGATCAGCTTCGACCGCAACCGCTACTCAGTCATGGCCAAGGCTGCGCGGCGGGCCGTCCAGGTCCGCGCCTATGCCGACCGCATTGTCGTGCGCCTCGGCGACGAGGTAATCGCCGAGCATGCCCGGCACTTCGGCCGTGACCGGACGATCTATGATCCCTGGCATTACCTGCCCGTTCTGGCGAACAAGCCCGGCGCTTTGCGGAACGGCGCGCCCTTCCAGGGGTGGGACCTGCCACCGGCACTGACGCGGTTGCGGCGCAAGCTGGGCGGCGGTGATGAAGCCGACCGCCGCTTCGTGCGCGTACTGGCAGCCGTAATGACCGATGGTCTGGAAGCGGTCGAGGCCGCGATCCGGGAAGCGCTCGATAACGGGGCCGTCAGCGACGAGGTGATCCTCAACATCCTGGCCCGATACCGGGACCCGCCATCCGAGCGCACTCTGGACGTGGTCGTTGATCTCAAGCTCAGTCACCCGCCGATCGCGGACTGCGCGCGCTACGATACGGTGCGAGGCTTCAATGCAGCGGCATGAAATGATCGAGGCGATGCGCGCGCTCGGCCTCAAGGGCATGGCAGGAGCCTTCGACGAGGCGGTAACCACCGGGCTGCAGCGCAAGCGCACGACCAACGAGATCCTGACCGACCTGCTGCGGGCAGAAGCAGCGCATCGTCATGCTGCCTCGATCCGCTACCGCATGACCGCGGCCAAGCTGCCTGTAATCAAGGACCTCGATGCCTTCGTGTTCGAGGGCACCCCTATCAACGAAGGGCTGGTGCGTTCCCTGCACGCAGGTTCGTTCCTGCCCGGTCGCCGCAACATCGTGCTCATCGGCGGCACAGGGACGGGCAAGACCCATCTGGCCACCGCAATCACCGCCAGCGTCGTGCGTGTCGGTGCCCGTGGGCGCTACTTCAACACGGTCGATCTCGTCACCCGGCTCGAGGAAGAGGCGCGTATCGGCAAAGCCGGATCCATCGCCGCCCAGCTCAGCCGACTCGATCTCGTGGTGCTCGATGAACTGGGTTATCTGCCGTTCGCCCGATCCGGCGGGCAGCTCTTGTTCCACCTGATCAGCAAGCTCTACGAGCAGACCTCGGTCATCATCACCACCAACCTCGCCTTCGGCGAGTGGCCCACCGTGTTCGGCGACCCGAAGATGACCACCGCGCTGCTCGACCGCATCACCCACCATTGCGACATCGTCGAGACCGGCAACGACAGCTGGCGCTTCAAAAACCGCAGCTGACCCGATCAGAAAAACGCCTTCGCGCTGCTGACGCCTCCGGTCGGGCTACGCCCTTCCTACGCCGCCAGCAGCGCGAAACCCGCGCCCAACGTCGATCGATCTATGCAACGCTAACGGGGTCCCTTTTGCGCGCCGATAGGGGGTCCCGATTGAACGCCGATTGACACCCTAAAATTCCGATAGTGGGTATTAAAAGCAACCAAAAACGCCACTTCACTATCGCCCTCTGCCCGCGTGTCGTATCAATCAGGGATCAGGAAATCGGTATATAGACCGAACCCCGGCACCCTTTCGTTCAACGTATGCAGATAGACCGGATGCGTCACGCGATCGGCCAGTTGATATCGCTCTGCCGGCATGGTTACGGCGCGAAGCGGCAGCTTGTTTGCCTCCGCGACAGGCTCCTCACCGGGGCGGATGCGATAGACGGTAAAGATCGGCGCCTGAAACCCCATAGCGATGACCGGCGTGTATTCATCCAGGCTGTAAATCTGGGGGATGAAGCGTTCGAGATGATCGCCCGCCGCTGCCTTCAAGATTGCCAGCCCGGCCAGATTGTCACTCTTTATGTCTGTTATGATCTTCGGACCGGGGTTCCGGTCGAGCCAGCGGATAAGATCGTCGAGCGACATCGCGACCGGTTTGGAAAGGTCATGCTGAAGGACGAGAGTGTCCCCCTCTTGCGCGAAATCCAGCTCTATCAGTTTGAAACCGTTGGCTTTGGCCGCATCTAGTGACGCCTCATCATTGGCGTAGATGCCGCTCGGATACCCCCCCCCGCATGTGCCACAAGCAGTTCGCCCGGATCGGCGGGGCAATGAACACACCGCTGCGACCAAGCATAAGCTCCGACGACAATAGATGCAGATAATGCAACGGCAAGCAGGAGAGGGCGTGAAACCATGGCCCTTGATCCGACGAATCAGGCCGCAAGATCAACAGGGATGTTCAGAAAACACCGTGCGCCATGCCCACGGGCGAAGGAGCCACGCTCCGACAGATTCCGATGGCGGTAAGGTCAGGCACCCCATGCTCCCATTTGAGCGAGGGGCCGACAAGAGACGGAGAAAGTCCCCGGGGAGCCATGCAACAAAGCAATGGTCCCCGGGGACTAACTACCGATTACGCGATTACATCTTCCAGCTGAACGTCATGCCGTAAGTTGCCGGCATGCCGGTGTAGCGGAGCACCACGTCCTGCACGTGTTTAGCACCGTCCCAGTACCATTTGTTGAAGACGTTGCGACCCCAGATTTGCAGGGACCAGTTGTCTTTCTCGATACCGGCGCGGAGATCGACCAGCGTACGGGCCTTCTGCTCCAGAATATCCCCCGGCGGGTCAGCCTCGGGATCGGTGACGTAGAAGAAGCTGTTGGTCTTGTCCTGATAGTTGACAGTACCACCAACATAGCCTTCCAGATTACCCAGCGGGAAATTGTACTGAGCGTCGACGAAGCCACTCCATGGCGGAGCGCTCGGGAACGGCTGACCCTTGAAGTTGGCCAGACGTCCGAACGGGTCAAAGTCGAAATAATCCCCCTTCACCCGGCTCTTGGCGTAGCTGACACCACCGGAGAACTGCAAGGCAGGCGTCGGGCTCGCGACAACCGAAAGTTCGAAGCCCTTAACGTCCGATTTCGGCACGTTCACGAGAGCCGGCAACGCACCGAAGACCAGGTCGTTAAGCGCGCCGAGGATCTGCTTGTCCTTGTAGTCGTAGTAGAAAACCGCGCCGTTCAGTTGCAGCCTGCGATCAAACAGAGTGCTCTTGGCGCCGATTTCATAGGCGGTAAGCTGTTCCTGCCGCGCCGGTTCCAGCTGAACGAAGGAACTGGTCGCAACCGTCGGGAACACGCCTGCCTTATAGCCGCGGCTAACGTTGGCGTAGAGCAGCGTATCCTGAACCGGCCTGAAGTCGATACCCGCGCGGAACGATACGTTATCTTCGTTCAGCTCGTCCGGGAAACCGGCCGGAAGCGGATTATAGGTCGGTGCCGGCCCCGTCGTGGCGCAACCGAACGGCCCGACATCGACACCCGCGGGCGTATATCCATAGATATACGCCAAATAATCCTGGAGCAGCTTCGAAATCGCTGCCCAGGTACCGTCGCCGCCGTCGTAACCGCAACCGATATAGTCCTTCTTGACGGACGTATAGCGGAGGCCGCCATAGACGGTGATCTGATCGCTGAGCGGCACCTGCACGTTACCGAACACCGCATAAGTGTCAGTGGTCTGACGGTTCTGCGTCATCGTCGGGCCCATGTTGATGCCGAGCGCCGGGGTGGACGACGAACCACTAAAGGTCGCCAGGAAGCTATCGAACGTCTTGTCACGTTCATAGTTCGCGCCGACGATCCAGTTACCGCCGTTGCCGAACTCACCGCTGAGGCGAAGTTCTTGATACAGAACGTCGATGTAGCCTTCCGACTGCGTCTCATAGTTCTGATAGATGATGCCATCACCTTCAGCCGGCTGGTCGCGGTCAAAGCGCTCATACGAGCTCAGCGACGTCAACTTGATGTCCGGCGACAGTTCCAGCTCCATGCGCAACAAGAACTGATAGAAGGTGTTGTCGCGTGCGAGACTGGTACAATTTTCCGCCGTCGTCGGACGATCCGGCGAATATCCGAAGGGTTCCGGAATCTGGTTGAACGGCTCGTTGAAAATCGAGTTGTTGACGCACACGCTACGGTCGGCAGCGCGCGGATTATGCGGTGCCAGCGGATAGGCGATGATGCGCGGATCAACACCATTGGTGGGGTTGAGCGGCTCTACGCCAAAGAACTGGCCGACCGGCGTGTCGGATTTGTCCTTCCAGCCACCAATGCTCAACAGTGCGGAGAACGTTTCGGTCGGTTCGAACTCCAGCATCGCCCGGCCGATCCAGACGTCGCGCTGACCCGATGTCAGGGGCGTCGTATAGCCCTTCTGCCAATCGTCCATCGACTGACGACGAACCGCCACGCGGAAGCCGACGTTGTCGCTGATCGGTCCGGAAATGAAGCCTTCAGCATCCAGGCTGTCGAAACGGCCATAGCTGATCTTTGCGCCGACCGAGAAATCATCGGTAGGCTTGGCGGCGATGAAGTTGATCGCACCGCCCGTGGCGTTGTTACCGAACAGAATGCCCTGCGGACCCTTCAGAACTTCGACACGCTCAAGATCGAGCGAGGGGCCGGTCGCCAGGATGGAATAGGGCAGCGGTACTTCGTTGACATACAGGCTGACGGTCGGAGACCCGGCGAGCGAGGTGTCCAGGAAACCGATACCACGGATGGTGTAAATCGTGCCGTAAGCCGCCGTGAAACCGGGCGTGATCTTCGAAAGGTCTGCAGTATCGATGACGCCAAGCTTTGTCAGGTCGTCACTGCCGATCGCCTGGATCGACATACCGATGTCGTTAACACGTTCGGCACGTTTCTGCGCCGTAACGACGATCTCTTTGATTTCCCCTACTCTGGCCGAACTTTCAGCCTCCGGCGAATCCTGTGCAGCAGCGGCCAAAGCAGGCGACGTCATTGCAGCAGCGATCACCAACGCGGGCACACCAAGGTGTAGCGCGTTTCTCACTTTCATAAATCCTCTCCCATTACGATCTACTGTCGCGTCATGTCTGGGGCCCTGAATACATTGACCAAAGCTTCCCATCACAACGTCGGTGGAAACTAGCACCCCCGTGAATCTTTAGCTAGTCAGAAAACCATCTTGCGCACAGCCAATATAACCCAAACAATTCAACTATTAGCGCCCCTGACTGACGCGGTTATTAACCTTTTCGTCTCGTCTGCGAACGGATGTCAGTCGAAGGCTAATTCGCCGCGACCGGTCACCTCAGATGGTCGCGTCAACGTTCCGAAATCTGGAATTGGGTCGCGATCTAGTGGCGACCTTGCGCCTCAGACCCTTGGAACCGATGGTTTGGCAATGCCCGATTGCCGATGGAAATGCCTTCACGGAACGTTGATCGATACAATATCGGGAGGAGAGGTTGTAATCGAACGCCGTGGATATTTTGGCATCCATCGACGGTATTGATGCCTCGAACACGGCGGGGCGCCAATATGGGCTGCGGGAAGGTCGAGGAAGCGCAATCTCGCAACTTCAAGGGATTTGGTGGACGGGTCGGAAAGGGGAATCGCGCTGCCTGGACAGAACTCCATGAGCATCGAAATGGATGCTACCAATGCCCCCCCGCCGAAGTCCAGAATGCCTTGCGGGGCGGTTGTCATGTAGCGAGCCATTACTTCGACCTGGTAGCTGGCGAAGTAGTCGAGCGGCACCCCTCGGAACGAAACACTAGTCGCATGTTGTTAGACGAAGCCATCCAGCCATCAAGATGCTGACTTAATTTCAGAAAAGGATGGTAGCGGAGGAGGGACTCGAACCCCCGACACGCGGATTATGATTCCGCTGCTCTAACCACCTGAGCTACTCCGCCGCCCGGTCAGGCAAGGCGGACCCTATACGGGCAAGCACCGGGAGCCGTCAAGCGTCATGCGACATGGGTCGGCGATGGCGGTGCATAGGCGGGCGTGGTGCCGGCGATCCAGCCGCCACCCAGCATCCGCTCGCCGTCGTAGAACACGCAGGCCTGCCCCGGCGACACCCCGGCCTCGGGCGAAGAGAACACCACCACGGGCGCCGGCGCCAGCCACACCCGCGCCGGCACCGGCCGGGTGGCCGACCGCACCCGGACCATCACCGGCGCGCCATCCGGCCCGATCGGGCCGCCCAGCCAGTTGGGCTGGCGCAGCCGCAGGCTGGCGGTCAGCAACGCCTCGCGCGGCCCCACCACCACCTGGCGGCGGGCGGCGTCCAGCCGCACCACGTAGAGCGGCTCGGCGAGGCCACCGATATCCAGCCCCTTGCGCTGGCCGACGGTGAAATGGATCACGCCCTTGTGCCGGCCCAGCACCCGGCCATCGAGGTGGACGATGTCCCCCGGCTCGACGGCGCCGGGACGCAGCTTCTGCACCACGTCGACATAACGGCCCTGCGGCACGAAGCAGATGTCCTGGCTGTCCGGCTTGTCGGCGACCGCCAGCCCGAAGCGCGCCGCCAGGTCGCGCACCGCCGGCTTGTGCAGCCCGCCCAGCGGGAAGCGCAGGAAGTCGAGCTGGGCGGCGGTGGTCGCGAACAGGAAGTAGCTCTGGTCGCGCGCGGGATCGACGGCGCGATGCATCTCGGCGCCGTGTGTACCCATGAAGCGCTGCACATAATGCCCGGTGGCCAGGCAATCGGCGCCGAGGTCGCGCGCGGTCTCCAGCAGATCCTTGAACTTGACCTCGGCATTGCACTGGACGCAGGGGATCGGTGTCTCGCCGCGCAGATAGCTGTCGGCGAAATCCTCCATCACCGCGTCACGGAACCGGCTTTCATAGTCGAGCACATAATGCGGAATGCCCAGCCGCCCGGCGACCGTACGCGCGTCGTGAATGTCGGTGCCGGCGCAGCAGGCCCCCGAGCGCCCCACCGCCACGCCGTGGTCGTAAAGCTGCAGCGTGATGCCGACCACGTCATAGCCCTGGTCCTTCAGCAGGGCGGCGACCACCGACGAGTCGACGCCGCCCGACATCGCCACGACGACGCGGGTCTCGCTGCGGGGCCTGGCGATACCGAGATCAACATCCATGGCCGGCGAGGTAGCGCGCGCACCCCGTCATCACAAGGGCCGCCCCGGCAAATTTCTCCGCCCGCGCCCGGCGCACCTTGCCGGGTGAGCCCCTGGCAGACAACGACGGCGCGCCTGCCACCCTGATCAGACCAAGAAAAAACAAGGTGATAGCATGATCGCCAAACTTGGCCCGATGCTTGCGTAAGGTTCTGGCGATCCGCGTTTTCTGGAGCCAGCATGAGCCTGAACACCACCTCGTCCGCCATCAGCCCCGCCCTCGGCGGCACCCCCGGCACTGCCCGGCCGACCGCTGGCGGCACGGGCAGCGCCGGTGGCTTCGAGGCCCTGCTGGCCAGTCTGGCCGCCGGCGACACCGCCGCGGCGGGCACGGGCGGCGGCGCCAGCCCGGCTGAAACCGTCGCCGGCACCGGCGATGTCGCGTGGCCCACCACCCTGCTGGGTGTCGATGCCCGCAACCAGCCGATCATCATCAACAGCGCGCCCGAGGCCGCGCCGACAACGGCCGCAGCAAGTCCAGCCGACGCCGCGACCGGCAGCGTCGATGCCACCACGACGGCACCCGCGTCGCCTGATGTCGCGCCGGCTTCCGTCAGCACCGCCAAAGACCCCGCGAGCCAGGCGACAGAGCCTCCGGCCACGGCGTCCGTCGTCACCACCGCGAATGCCGGCATCGCGGCCGCGCCGCCCGCCGAGCCCGCGCCTGCCGGGAAGGCAGGCAAGCCGGCCCCCGATCATGGTGCGCCGGCGACCGCAGCCGAGACACGCACGCGGACGACCGACGCCATGGTCAGCACCGCGCCGGCAGAAATTGCCGCGACGCCGGCACGCGATGACACCACGAAAGCCGTCGAGGTCGCCATGGCCGACAAGGCGTCCGCCAAGGAGACGCTGAGCGACGGCGACGACACGTCAGCCGACACCGCCGCCCTGGCCGCACAGGTGCCAACGCCAACCCCGCCGCCGGAGCCCAAGGCATCCCCGGTGATTGCCTTCGCGCTGCCGCCCGCCATCGAAACGCCGGTGCAGGCCGAACCGAACAACACCGACATCGCCATCGACACCAGCCCGCGCCAGACCCCCGCCATCGGCGGCGACGCCGCACTCACCGCCGGCGACGCCGCGACCGGTACCAGCGACGTCGCGGCACCACCGGCCGAGCCGGGCAAGGCCCCGCCACCGGCACTCAAGGATTATGCCGCTGCCCGCGACGCAACCGATGACGACGCTGCCAGCAGCGCGTCGGCGCCCACGATGACCGGCAGCACCACCACGGATGCCAGCGCCGGCGGCCGGTCGTCGCTGGAAAGCCTGGCCTCCGGCCTGGAGCAGACCGCTGGCCAGAACCGCGGCCGCGAAACGACAGCCGTCGGCACTGACAGCGGCACCGGCAACGCCGCCGTCAGTCCGCCGGGCGCCGCCGCCACCGGCGCCGAGGCCGCGCGTGCCGCCCAGGCCTCCACCCAGGCCAGCACCACCCCGGAACACGCGGTGCGCGTGCATAACGACTCCAGTCTGTCGGACTCAGTGGGCGTGGCGATCTCCCGCCATGCCGCCGCCGGCAAGACCGAATTCACCCTGCGCCTCGACCCCGCCGAGCTGGGCCGGATCGAGGTCAAGCTGCATGTCTCCGAGAACGGCAAGGTCGAAGCCACCGTCTCCGCCGACAACGCCTCGACCTACGACCTGCTGCGGCGCGATGCCTCGACACTGGAGCGGGCGCTGACCGACGCCGGCCTCAAGACCGACAGCGGCTCGCTCAGCTTCAACCTGCGCCAGCAGGATGGACAGCCGAACCAGCAGCAGTCCGGCAGCCGCCAGACCGCCGCCGCGTCGGACTGGACCGGCCAGAACGCCGGTGAACCGCAGGTAGCCGCGACGCCGGCGCCCGCCCCCCGCAGCGCCACTGGCCTGCTCGACGTTTTCGCGTGAGGACATCATGACCGTTACAGCCACATCGACCTCGACGAGCGCAGCGACAACGGCCTCCGGCGCGTCGACCGCCAAGCTGGCCGAGAATTTCGACACCTTCCTGAAGCTGCTGACCACGCAGTTGCAGTATCAGGATCCGCTGTCGCCGATGGACACCAACCAGTTCACCCAGCAGCTGGTGCAGTTCACGTCGGTCGAGCAGAGCATCCAGACCAACAAGAACCTGGAATCGCTCATCAGCCTGTTCCAGTCATCGAACCTCTCCAATGCCACCAGCTACATCGGCAAGGAAGTGGTCGCGGCATCCGACTACGCCTCGCTCGATGATGACGGCGCCGCCTGGACCTACACGCTGGGCGCCGCCGCCGCCGAAACCAAGCTGACCATCTACAACGACAAGGGCACCAAGGTGTTTGAAACCACCGGCGACACGGAAGCCGGCCGGCACGACTTCGCCTGGGACGGCCGCGATGCCAATGGCAACGCCCTGCCCGACGGTGTCTACCAGCTCGCTGTCACTGCCACGACCGGCAGCGGCGGTGACATCGACACCGGCATCTATATCCGCGCCAAGGTCGATGGCGTCGGCGTCGACAGCGGCTCGGTGAGTCTGGTGGTCGACGGCCTGGCCATCGACCCAAGCCAGGTGGTCGCGGTCATGGACATGACCCAGACCGCCGCCGCAACCACCGACACCGACAGCGAAACCGCGAACTGATCCCTTCAATCCCGCACAGATTGCCCCCAGGAGAAACCCCATGAGCTTGTACGCAGCCCTCTATTCCGGCGTTTCCGGCCTCTCCGCCAACTCGACCGCGCTCGGCATCATTTCCGACAACATCACCAACGTGAACACGGTCGGCTACAAGGCCTCCGGCGTCGATTTCAAGACGCTGGTGACCGAAACCTCGTCGCTCAACGCCTATTCACCGGGCGGTGTCGCCGCCAAGCCGCGCAACATGATCGGCCAGCAGGGCCTGCTTCAGGCCTCCACCTCGTCCACCGACCTGTCGATCGATGGTGCCGGTTTCTTCGTCGTGCGCGCCGACCCGAACACTTCCGGTGACGTGATGTTCACCCGCGCGGGCTCGTTCCGTCCCGACGCGCTGGGCTTCCTGCAAAACACCGCCGGCCACTATCTGATGGGCTGGCAGCTCAACTCCGGCGGCACCTTCGTCAACAACGGCGACGTCGGCTCGCTGGTGCCGATCAACATCGCCGGCCTCACCGGTACCGCGGAAGCGACCTCCAGCGTCCGCGTCCGCGCCAACCTGCAATCAAGCCAGACCGCCTACACCGGCGCCTACGCCGCCGGCGACATGGCCGACGGCACCGTCACCCCGCACTTCACCCGCAACATCCAGGTGTTCGACGCCCAGGGCGGCGCCCACACCGTGACCATGAGCTTCCTGAAGTCGGCCAACGCCAACGAATGGAACGTCGAAGTCTACGGCGACCCCACGGACGTCAACGGCGGCCTGATCAGCAGCGGCACCATCACCTTCAACACCGACGGCAGCCTGAACAGCACCACCCTGCCCGATCCGGTGACCGTGGACTGGATCGGCGGCGCCGCCGACTCCGAGATTTCGTTCAACTTCGGCACCCCGGGCGAGGTTGACGGCCTCACCCAGTTCAACAGCGTCTCGACCATGATCTCCTCGAACGTCAACGGCGCGGTGTTCGGCAACGTCACCGGCGTCTCGATCGGCAAGGACGGCGTCGTGACCGCCCTGTTCGACAACGGTCTCACCCGCGCGGTGTACAAGCTGCCGATCGCGACCTTCCAGAACCCCGACGGCCTGCAACGAGCCCAGGGCAACGCCTATACGGTGTCGGACTACTCGGGCCAGTTCTCACTGGTGGAAGCCGGTACGGGCGGCGGCGGCGCGGTGGCACCCTCGACGCTGGAAGCCTCGACGGTCGACCTGGCCAGCGAGTTCACCCGCCTGATCACCACCCAGCGGGCCTTCTCGGCGGCCAGCAAGGTGATCACCACCGCCGACGAAATGCTGAACGAACT
This sequence comes from Parapedomonas caeni, assembly GCF_041060555.1. Taxonomy (NCBI): domain Bacteria; kingdom Pseudomonadati; phylum Pseudomonadota; class Alphaproteobacteria; order Sphingomonadales; family Sphingosinicellaceae; genus Parapedomonas; species Parapedomonas caeni. The sequence goes on from NZ_JBEUDS010000016.1 coordinate 13,839, forward strand.
GAACCAGGTGAAACGCTAGGCCGGGTAGCCCGTGGCGGGCGTGGCCTGAAACATTAAGGCCACGCTAACCATGGGCGTTAGGGCAACGTTCAACTGCCTTGCCATTATCATTTACCGCGTCGCTTAGCCCTTCGTTAGGCCGGTTGCCTGTAGGCTTCGATCATCAGGGAGCTGGTGCGGAGTGGAGTAGAAAAAAGATGATGGAAAACCAGAAATTCCGTCCCCAAGCGGTAATCGGCCCTCTCGGCGAGCCGCTGAGTCTCGACAACCTGCCACCGGCAGACACCACCCGCTGGGTCGTGCGCCGCAAGGCCGAGGTCGTGGCAGCTGTGAAGGGCGGACTGTTGACCATCGAGGAAGCGTGCGGACGCTACAATCTCTCGGTCGAGGAATATCTGTCCTGGCAGCGTGCCGTCGAGAAGAACGGCATGCCGGGCCTGCGGGTTACCCGCGTCCAACATTACCGGACGGTCATCGGCCGATCCTGAGGCCGACGTTCATGACGGGACGGTCGCCGGGCGACCGTCCCGTTCTGACACAGACAACCCGGCAAAATTTTCCCGCCTGTTTACCACTTGTTCACCGCGTTGACCCTAGCCTGACCCCGTAATCGCCTGATGGTCCCAGTGGGCCATCCGAAGTCGCATCGCGGGGATGACGGTCTTGGACAGCCTACGCACGCTCCTGAACACCTTCGGCATGCGCCGCGCCGCGGCCATGGGTGTCATCTCGCTGGCGCTGATCGCCGGCCTGGTCGCGCTGTCGATGCGCGCGACCTCGCCGAACATGGGGCTGCTGTTTACCGACCTTGAGCCGGCCCAGGCCCAGGCCATCACCGACAAGCTCAAGGGCATGGATGTGCCCTTCCGGTTGACCCCCGACGGCACGGGCGTCATGGCCCCGGCGAGCCGGCTGGCCGAGTTGCGTATGAGCCTTGCCGCCGAGCAGATGACCGGCCAGATCGGCTATGAACTGCTCGACAAGCAGGACGCGCTGGGCACCACGGCCTTCCTCCAGAACGTCAATCACGTCCGCGCCATCGAGGGGGAGCTGTCCCGCTCCATCGCCAGCCTGAGCGCGGTGTCGAAGGCAAGGGTTCACCTCTCCATCCCACAGCGCCAGCTGTTCGATCGCGAACAGCGCAAGCCATCCGCCGCCATCACGCTGAAAACGCGCGGCCGGCTGACCGCGGCCCAGGTCGACGCCATCCGCAACCTCGTTGCCGCCTCGGTGGCTGATCTCGAACCCGGCCGCATCTCCATCGTCGACCAGACCGGCACCCTGCTTGCCCAATCCGGGAACGGCGATGTCGCGTCCGCCGCCTCGGGCCTGGAGGAGCGGCGCGTGGCGATGGAAGCGCGCCTGCGCTCGGACGTCGAGACCATGCTGGAGCGCATTGTCGGCCCCGGCAAGGTGCGCGCCGAGATTGCCGCCACCCTCGATATCGAGACCGTACGCCAGGAAGCGGAAGTCTTCGACCCCGACAGCCAGGTGGTCCTGCGCTCGACCACGGTGGAAAGCGGCCAGCAGAACAGCGACTCGGAGAATGGCGGCCCCGTGACCGTCGCCAACAACCTGCCCGAGACCCAGGCCGAGACCGATGCCGCGGGCGGCGCCCGTTCGACCTCGGCCGCCAACGAATCGTCGGAGCAGGTCGACTACCAGAACTCCCGCACCCGCACGACCACCGTGCGTGATGCCGGCGCCGTCAAGCGGCTGTCGGTGGCGGTGATGGTCGATGGCACCTACACCACGGGCGCGGACGGCAAGACAACCTACGCCCCGCGCTCGGCGCAGGAACTGGAGAAGATCACCCGCCTGGTACAGAACGCCATCGGCTACGACGCCGAACGTGGCGACAGCGTTGTCGTGGAAAATCTGCAGTTCGTCACCGACGACATGGCCGGCGCCGAGGCGGGCAGCAGTCTGCCGCTGGGGCTTGAGGTCAGCGATGTGATGACGGTGGCCCAGACCCTGGTCATCGGCCTGATCGGCCTGCTCGCCTTCTTCCTGATCGTCCGGCCGATGCTGCGCGCCGGCCGGGCAGGCGCCGTCGGCGACGACAACGGCGGCCAGATGGCGCCAGCTCTCGGGATGCCCGGCGGCATGCCCCAGCTCGGCAGCCCCGAGGAGCGCCTGGCGCTGGCACCGCCCGACAATGGCCAGCTGACCGCGGATCTGCTGGAGCGGGCCGCCGCTGGTGACGAAATCGCCCTGAAGCAGATCCAGGTGGTGCGCGAGACCAACAACGGTATCCTGCCGATCGAGGCCGAGATCGATGTCGCCCAGATCGAGGGCCGGGTGAAGTCCAACGCGCTCAAGAAAGTGGGCGAGGTTGTCCAGCGCAGCCCCGTTGAATCCGCAGCAATCGTTCGTCAGTGGATGTACTCGTAATGTCCAGCAACATGAATGCCGTCGATCTGGCCGAAATCAATCGCATGACCGGAATCGAGAAGGCCGCCACCTTCATGCTGGCGTTGGGCCAGGAATACGGCAAGCCGATCTGGGAACAGCTGACCGAAGACGAGGTGAAGGAACTCTCCGCCGCCATGTCGCTGCTCGGCAACGTCAAGGCGCAGCTTGTCGAGAAACTGTTCGTCCACTTCGCGTCGGAAGTTTCCGCGGTGGGCTCGCTCTATGGCTCCTACGAGAGCACCGAGCGGGTGCTGGCCGGCATCCTGCCGCGCGACCGCGTGCAGCAGATCATGGACGAAATCCGCGGCCCCGCCGGCCGCACCATGTGGGACAAGCTCGGCAACGTGAACGAGCAGGTGCTGGCCGCCTACCTGAAGAACGAATATCCCCAGACCGTCGCCGTGGTGCTCCAGAAGATCAAGCCGGAGCACGCCGCGCGGGTTCTGGGCGCGCTGCCGGAGGATTTCGCCATGGAAGTGGTGATGCGCATGCTGCGCATGGAGGCGGTGCAGAAGGACATTCTCGACAAGGTGGAGCAGACGCTGCGCGTCGAGTTCATGTCCAACCTCGCGCGCACCAGCCGCAAGGACAGCCACGAAACCATCGCCGACATCTTCAACTATCTCGACCGCTCGTCGGAAGATCGCTTCCTGACCGCGCTGGAGGAACGCAACCGCGACTCCGCGGAGAAGATCCGGGCGCTGATGTTCACCTTCGAGGATCTCGGTCGCCTCGACCCCGGCGGCGTGCAGACGCTGCTGCGCAATGTCGAGAAGGACAAGCTCGGCATGGCGCTCAAGGGCGCCTCGGACAAACTGCGCGACCTGTTCTTCTCCAACATGTCGGAACGCGCCGCCAAGATCCTGCGCGAGGACATGGAAGCCATGGGTCCGGTGCGCCTGCGCGATGTCGACGAGGCCCAGCAGTACATGGTCAACGCCGCCAAGAACCTGGCGGATTCGGGTGAAATCGTCCTTGCCGACAACAAGGGCGAGGACGAACTGGTGTATTGAGGCGTTCCGTGAAAGTTGTTCCCTTCACCTTCGACAAGGCCTTCGACGGCGGCGCCGGCGAAGCCGCGGCGCAGACCGAGGCGCGGCACCGCGACGAGCTGGCGGCCACTGCCGCCGCCGCGAGGGCGGAGGGGTTCGAGCAGGGTCGCGCCCAGGCGTTGCAGGAAATCGAGGCGGCGACGCTGGCCAGCCTCAACGCCATGGGCGGCAATTTCGCCGGCGTGTTCGAGCAGCTGGCCCAGGTCAAGCGCGAGCTGATCGCCGAGGCGACCGCGCTGACCCATGCCATGGCCACCGCGATTGCCGGCGTCACGCTGGAACGCAACCTCCATGCGGCACTCGATCAGCTGGTCTATACGGTGCTCAACGAGCACGCCAGCGAACCGCGCCTGGTCATCCGGGTCGCCGATGCCCTGCTGGATGCCACCCGCACGCGGGTGGAACAGATGGCAGCCTCATATGGCTTCCAGGGCCGCCTGATTTTCCTTGCCGATCCGGCGCTCAGCCCCGGCGATTGCCTGATCGAATGGCCTGATGGCGGCGTCGAGGCCCGCGTCGCTGACCGCGCCGCCCAGGTCCGCGCCCAGGTCGAGGCCTTCATCGCCGGCCTGCACCATGTTCCAGCCGAAGGACACGCATAATGGCCCATCCTGACGAACCCACGAACCCGGTGTCGCTTGATGACCTCACCAACGCGCCGATGCCCGAAGGCGGCATGAGCATGGCCGGCGCGCCGGACGAACAGGAAGTGCACACCGCCGCCGAGCTGGAATCGGTATTCGACGTCCCCGTCAAGGTGCAGGCGGTGCTCGGCAAGGCGTCAATGGAAGTCAGCCAGTTGCTCAAGCTGGCGCCGGGGGCCGTGGTCGAGCTCGACCGTCGGGTCGGCGAGGCCATCGACATCTACGTCAACAACCGGCTGGTGGCACGTGGCGAGGTAGTGTTGGTGGATGAGCATCTGGGCGTCACCATGACCGAGATCGTCAAGGCGGACCGCCTCTGATGCTGGGACTGGTGTTCCTGCTGGCCTCGGTTGCCCTTGTCGCTCTCAGCGTGGTGCTGGGGGGCGAGCCGGGTGCGTTCGTCAGCGGCGTTTCGGCGCTGCTGGTGATCCTCGGCACGCTGACCGTGACGGCGACCGGCGTGCGGCAGGGCGACTGGCGCGACATCGCGGACGGCCTGCGCGACCTCTTTCGCGACGTCAGCATCGACCAGCGGCGGGTCGCCCGGCAGTTGCTGGAGCTGGCCGGCCGTGTGCGTCGCGACGGCGTGGTCTGCCTGGAAAATGCCCGCCACGGTTTCCGGCAGCTGCCCTTCCTGCAACGGGCGCTCGGCCTGGTGCTCGACGGGCTGGCGCCGGACGTCATCGAGAAGCTGCTGCTGGCCGAGGCGGACGCCGCCGAACAGCGGCGCCTGCGCCTGGCGGCGGTGCTGCAGCGCGCGGCCGACGTCGCACCGGCAATGGGGCTGATCGGCACCATCATCGGCCTGGTGCAGATGCTGGGGCGCATGGCCGACCCGGCCCAGCTGGGCCCCAGCCTGGCGCTGGCCCTGCTCACCACTCTGTACGGCGCGATCCTGGCCCATGTCCTGCTGCTGCCGATGGCGGCGCGGGTGCAGGCACAGGCCGCGAGCGAACGCGGTTTTCATCTGCTGTGCGCCTCGGCGGCGGCGGCGCTTGGCCGGGGCGAACATCCGGTTCATCTGGAATCACAACTGAATGCACTGCTGCCCGAGACCGAACGGGTCCAGGCAGCCTGAAACACGCAGAAGGCGTGAAGCAGCGAGAAGCGAAGGAGCAAGACCCATGCGTTTGTTGATGGTTGGACATCTGGGCGGACAGCTGGCGACAGCCTCGAAGATGGCAATGGCCGCCGGCGCCAAGGTAACCCACGCCCCGGAAGCCGCCGCCGCGCTTGATATCGTGCGCACCAGGGGCGCCGATCTCATCATGATCGACGTGGCTTGTGACATCGCCAGCTTCATCGACCAGATCCGTTCGGAGCGCATCGCCACCGAGGTGGTCGCCTGCGGTATCGGCACCGACGCCCGTGCGGCGGTCACGGCCATTCGCGCCGGTGCCAAGGAATATGTCCCGCTGCCGCCCGATGCCGAACTGATCGCCGCCGTCATCCAGGCTGTCGCCGAGGACAGCCACCAGCTGATTTTCCGCGACCCCGCCATGGGCCGTGTCATCGGCCTGGTCGACCAGATCGCGCCGTCGGACGCCTCGATCCTGATCACCGGCGAGAGCGGCACCGGCAAGGAAATCATCGCCCGCTACATTCACAAGAAGTCGAACCGCGCCGACCGCCCGTTCGTGGCGGTCAACTGCGCCGCCATTCCGGAGAACCTGCTGGAATCCGAACTGTTCGGTCACGAAAAGGGCGCCTTCACCGGCGCCGTGGCACGCCGGGTCGGCAAGTTCGAGGAAGCCAATGGCGGCACGCTGCTGCTGGACGAAATCTCCGAGATGGACATCCGGCTGCAAGCCAAGCTGCTGCGCGCCATTCAGGAGCGCCAGATCGACCGGGTCGGCGGCGCCCACCCGGTGCCGGTCAACATCCGCATCCTCGCGACCTCGAACCGCAACCTTGCCGACGAGGTGAAAAAAGGCACGTTCCGCGAGGATCTGCTGTTCCGCCTCAACGTCGTCAACGTCAAGCTGCCGCCGCTGCGGGAACGTCCGGCAGACCTCAAGGTGCTGGCGGAGCATTTCGCCCAGAAATACGCCGAGAGCAACCGGATGCCGACGCGCCCGATTGACGAGACGGCCTTGCGGGCGCTGCTGACGCACGCCTGGCCCGGCAACGTGCGCGAGCTGGAGAACACCATGCACCGCGCCGTGCTGCTGGCGATGGGCGAGACGATCTCCGCCGACGCCATCGTGCTGCCTGACGGCAGCCGGCCGGCGGCCGCGCCCGTGATCGCCGCCAGCGACGACGCCGAGTCCAACGCCGATGGCACCGCGCCCACCGGCACGCTGGTGGGCCGGACCGTCGCCGACGTGGAGCGCGACCTCATCATCGACACGCTCAAGCACTGCCTCGGCAACCGGACGCATGCCGCCAACATCCTCGGCATCTCGATCCGGACGCTGCGCAACAAGCTCAACGAGTACACCGCCGCCGGCATGAACGTACCGGCGCCGGGCCTCAACGAACGGGCGGCGTATTGACATGCGGCCCCCGCTCCCGGCACTGGCGTGGTTAACGCCGCGCCTGCCGGACGCGGATCATCCGTTCACCGGCGACGCCTGATCGCGCCGTCGGCAGAACGACAGAGCACGGGAAGCCCCAACACCGATGGCTGACGCGACGCCCGCATCGACCCAGAGCCTGCAGAATCGCCTGCTGGGCGCCCTGCCCTCACAGGACGTGGCGCTGGCGCTGGGCGTGGTCGCCATCATCGGCATGCTCATCCTGCCGATGCCGAGCTGGCTGCTCGACTTCGGCCTGGCCATCTCGATCACGGTGTCCGTGCTGATCCTGATGACAACGCTGTTCATCGAGAAGCCGCTGCAGTTGTCGTCCTTCCCGACCATCCTGCTGATCGCGACCATGCTGCGGCTGGGCCTCAACATCGCAACCACCCGGCTGATCCTCGCGCACGGTCATGAGGGCACCCATGCCGCCGGCGGCATCATCCAGGCGTTCGGCACCTTCATCATGGGCGGCGATACCATCATCGGTATCACCATCTTCCTCATCCTCATCGTCATCAACTTCATCGTCATCACCAAGGGCGCCGGCCGTATCGCCGAGGTCGCCGCCCGCTTCAGCCTCGACGCCATGCCCGGCAAGCAGATGGCGATTGACGCCGACCTCTCGGCCGGCCTGATCGACGAGACGACCGCGAAGGCCCGCCGGCGGGAGCTGGAGGGCGAAAGCACCTTCTTCGGCGCCATGGACGGTGCCTCCAAGTTCGTGCGCGGCGATGCCGTGGCAGGCCTGCTGATCACCGCCATCAACATCATCGTCGGCCTCATCATCGGCGTCGGCGTGCAGGGCACCGACTTCGCGACCGCCTTCCACAGCTACACCGTGCTCACCGTCGGCGACGGCCTGGTCTCCCAGATTCCGGCGCTGATCGTCTCGACCGCCGCCGGTCTGCTGGTCACCAAGGGCGGCGTCGCCGGCAAGACCGACGAGGCACTCATCGGTCAGCTGACCCACTATCCCAAGGCGCTGGGCGTGGTCGCGGCCCTGATGGCCGGCCTCGCCATCACGCCGGGCCTGCCGTTCGTGCCATTCGCCGCGCTTGCCGCGGTGTCCGGCTATGGCGCCTGGACGCTTTCGCGGCGGCAGAAGGAAAAGGAAACACTGGAAAGGGAAGAGCAGGCGGCTGCCGACCTCGCCAAGGCGACCCCGGCGGAGGAGCCGATCTCGGCGGCGCTGGCGATGGACCAGATCCGCCTCGAACTGGGTTATGGCCTGCTCGGCATGGTCAATGACAACAGTGGCTACCGTCTGACCGACCAGATCAAGGCACTGCGGCGCCAGCTCGCCAGCGACTACGGCTTCATCATGCCGTCAGTGCGCATTCTCGACAACATGGCGCTGCAGGCCAACACCTATGTGCTCTACATCAAGGAGACCGAAATCGGTCGCGGCGACCTGCGCCCCAACATGCTGATGGTCATGCACCCCGCCGGCGAGCCTGTGGAGCTGCCGGGCGAGAACACCCGCGAGCCCGCTTTCGGCCTGCCCGCCATGTGGGTCGACCGGAGCCTGCGCGACGAGGCGAATTTCCGCGGCTATACCGTGGTCGATGCCGCCACCGTCGTCACCACCCACCTCACCGAGGCGATCAAGGAAAACATCCCCGAGCTGCTGTCCTACGTCGAAACACAGAAGCTGCTGGACGAACTGCCGAAGGAAAATCAGAAGCTCATTGCCGACCTCGTGCCCAACCGCATCCAGGTGTCCGGCGTGCAGCGGGTGTTGCAGAACCTGCTGGGCGAGCAGGTATCGATCCGCGATCTGCCGACCATCCTCGAAGGCATCGCCGAGGCGGTCGGCTACACCCAGAACCTGGTGCTGATCACCGAGCACGTCCGCACCCGGCTGGCCCGCCAGATCTCCAGCGCCAATGCCCGCAACGGCGTGGTGCCGCTGATCACCCTGTCGCCGGTCTGGGAGCAGCGTTTCGCCGAGGCGTTGATCGGCAACGGCGAGGAAAAGCAGCTCGCCATGGCACCCTCGGCGTTGCAGGAATTCATCGGCGCGGTACGCGACGCCTTCGAGACCCAGGCCAGCCGCGGTGAACTGCCCTGCCTGCTGACCTCGCCGGCGATCCGCCCCTATGTGCGCTCGATCATCGAGCGCTTCCGCCCGGCCACCGTGGTGCTGAGCCAGAACGAAATTCACGCCAAGGCCAAGATCCGCGCGCTGGGTCAGGTTTGATGCATGCCCCGCGCCCGGGTGCCCTGACAAACCTGCGGCGCTGCAAATCATAACGACGGGTTGCCGCCCATAGTTAACCGGTCGTTGGTAACTTTGCGCGACAGTGGTGCCACGTAGAGTCGAGGTTTGCCCACGTGCGCTTACGCATCTTCACAGCCAAGACCATCCAGCTGGCGATGGAAAAAGTCCGTGCCGAGCTGGGCGATGACGCGGTCATCGTCAATATCGACCACGGGGTGCGTGGCGGCCCGGTGCGAATCACCGCCGCCATCGAGGAACGCCCGGCGCCGGAGCCGATACAGGCACCGCCCCCGGTCACCACGCGGCCGTCGCAGCCGTTCGATGCCGGTCACCTGGCCGCCATCCTGCGCTACCACGGCCTGCCGGCACCGGTGTCGACACGACTGCAAACCAGCGCCGCCGCCCGTGCCGACAGCGATCTGATCGACGCCTTCACCCATGCGCTGGACGATCTGGTTGCCGCCCGCCCGATCGACATGCGAATGACCCGGCCGCTGCTGCTGCTGGGCGCGCCGGGTCAGGGCAAGACCCTGGCCGCGGCCCGGCTGGCGGCGGAAGCGCGCATGGCCGATCGCCTGGCGCGGGTCGTGACGCTGGATGCCGCCGCCGCCGGGGCGATGGAGCAGTTGCGCGCCTTTTGCGGCGCCGCCGACGTCGATGTCCTGGCCGCCAATGATCCGGCCCACCTCGAACAGGTGCTGCGCCCGGTCTATGACGGCTTCACCATCATCGATTCGATGGGCATCAACCCTTACGCGCTGGCCGACATCGAAACGCTGGCCCACGCGGTCAAGCGCTCGGGTGCCGAACCGATCTGGGTGATGGCCGCCGGTTCCGATGCGCTGGAAGCCGCCGAGATGGCGGAAATCTTCGCCTCGCTCGGTGTACGGCGTATGCTGGTGACCCGGCTGGATGCCAGCCGCCGGCTTGCCGCCACCGTCACGGCGCCGTTGCGGTCCGGCCTGGCACTGGCCGGCTTTTCCGCCAGTCCCTATCTCGCCGACTTCATCGAGCCCGCCAGCGCCGATCGCCTGGCCGCATTCCTGCTCGACAAGCCGGACCCCGCCCACATCGCGCGCATCGTGCAAGACAAGTCCCCAGAAAAGGCCGTATCATGACCGCCTCTGTTTCCGCCCTGCGCCCCGTCCCGAATCCGCTGGAAAAGCGGCTCATCACCATTGCCTCCGGCAAGGGGGGCGTCGGCAAGACCTGGCTGGCGATCAGCCTCGCTCACGCGCTGTCCCGTCGGGGCCGCGCCGTGCTGCTGTTCGATGGCGATCTGGGGCTTGCCAACGTCGACATCCAGCTCGGTCTGTCACCCACGACCGACCTCGCCGACGTCATGTCCGGCCGGGCGCAACTGGCCAATGCCGTCACGCGCTACGATGACGAGGCCGCCCGATCGGCCGGCTTCGACGTCATTGCCGGCCGCTCGGGCGCCGGATCGCTGATCGGTATGGGTCGCGATGCCCTGATCGGTCTGCGCCAGAACCTTGTCGCCAGCGCCGAGCGCTACGACGACGTACTGCTGGATCTTGGCGCCGGCATCGAGCAGCCGGTAGCGATACTTGCCCACCACGGCGGTCGTTGTCTGGTGGTGGTGACGCCGGAGCCAACCGCCATCACCGACGCCTACGCCTTCATCAAGCTGCGGCGGATGCGCGATGCCACCGCCGACATCCGCATTGTCGTCAACCAGGCCTCCACCCGGCGCGAGGGCGAACAGACCTACGAAACGCTGTCAAAGGCCTGCGCCAGCTTCCTCAAGTTCACACCAGCGCTGGCCGGCATCATCCGGCGGGACACCAAGGTCAAGGACGCCATTCGCGCCCAGACCTCGCTGCTGGTGCGCCACCCCGAATGCCCCGCCGCCCAGGATGTGGAGGCGCTGGCGGCCAATCTGATCAAGAACTGACCGATGGCGGAGACGGGCGGTATCGCGGGCGTCATAGCCCCCGCGCCGCCCGGCGCCCGCGATGGCGAGGCCGCGCGAACCCCATCCGCCGCCGGCTCACTCCCGCCAGCAGACGCCCCCGACGGCGCGCCGCACCGGCTGCTGGTGGACCCGGCCGTACAGCTGGCGGCCAGTCTGGCGGGCCTGACCCCCGGTCAGACTCTGGACGGCCACACCATCCGCCTGCCGGGCCTGGAACGGCTGCTGCTGCATACGCCCCAGGGTGATTTCGCCATCGACCCGACCGCGGCCCTGACCTCCGAAGGCCACGTCGCCGTCGTCATCACCCGTGCCGACCGCCAGATCGCCGGACTGCTGACCACCGTGGCCGGCGAGGCGCTGGAGCCACCGCTGCCGGTGGCACTGACCATGATCGGCGTGACCCGGCTGGCGCCGCACCAGCCCCTCCCCCGGGCCGGCAGCATCGCGGACGCGGCGGCCCCGGCCGTTCTCGACGCCAGCGACAGCGGCGAGACGGTGGCGATCCTGCTCGGTCAGGCCGTCAAAACCACCGCGAGCCCGTCCGGCGGCATCGCCATCGCCGCCCCGGCACGGGCATCACCGGGCGCGACGCCCCCGCCAACCGCGCCACTCACCCCGCCGCTGATGCCAGACGGCGCAGCCCCGACACCAACGGCGGCGGCCAATCACGCGGTTGACGTCCTGTTCGCGCCAGGCGCGCTTACCCTGCGCCCGGAGGCCGGGGCCAGCGAGGCAAGATCGCTGAACGTCAGCCTGATTGCCACCGCCGCCCCTGGCGAGCCGTCGGCGATCGCCGACCCGCCGCCGGCGACCCCGCTCGCCCGACTGATGGCGGCTGGTCGGCTAGCCACCGCCACCGTCCTGCCCGAGCGACCGACGGCCGGCGACCCCGACGCTGCCCGCCACGACAACCCATCGGCGATGCTGCGGCTCGACATCAATGGCCAGGTCTACCGCCTCGCCCTGCCCGGTCATGCCGCGCCCGGCGCCAGCGCGGTGACCGGCACGACCGCCGGCGCACCCGGTCAGTCAGCAGCGCCCGCGACTCCGGCCGCGACTCCGGCCGCGATGCCGGTGGCGACTCCGGCCGCGATGCCGGCGGCGACGGCGGGCACGATGCCGCCCCCCCTTCCCGCCGGCATTCTGCCGGTCGGTACCCGGCTGGTGTTCGTCGTCGACATGCCGGCCAGCACGCCGCCCGATGCCGTGCGTGCCCCCGCCCCCGCGCCCGCTGCCGCAAGTGCCCTGACAACGCCCCCGACCTCCACGCCGGCGACCGCCATCACGCCCCCCGTCGCATCGACCCCCGGGCCCGACGCCGCACCCCGGTCACGAGCGGATGCCGCCGATATGCCGGTCCGTGCGCCGCCACCGCCGACGGCATCGGCACCCGTGGCGCCCAAATCCGGCGCGCCCGCGTTCCCCCCCGCCGCCGCGTCGGTTGCCGATGCCGGCGAGGCCCCCGACCTCGTCGCCCCGCCAATGGTGACCGCCGCGCTGGCAGCCGCCGCCGGCGCCGGCCCGGCGCCTGCCATCGCGCCCATGACCGAAGGCATGCTGGCCCAGCCGGTGGTGCGCTTTCTGCTGCAAGCCTTGAAGCGCGCGGGCTTTGCCGCGGAACCCGCCGCCGGCGGCGATAACGCCGATGACGACAGCGCCACGCGCCTGCGCGCCGCCACCGCCGCGCTGATGGAGAAAGCCGCGCTGCCGCGCGAAGGCCTGCCTGAGGCGCCGGTCAGTCGCGTACCGCTGACGCTCGGCACGCCGACAGGGCCCGTGCCGCTGGTGATGAGCTTCTGGCCGGGTCGGGACGAAAAACAGCACGGCGAGCGGCAGGAAGAACAGGAGCAGGCCCACACCACCCGCTTCGCGATGGATATCGCCTTTGACCGACTGGGGCATGTCCGCCTCGACGGTGCGGTGACGGACAGTCATCTGGCGTTGCGCCTGGGCAGCGAAACGCCGCTGGGCGCGAGCCTGGAGGACAGCACCCGCGCGGCCTGCCTGGCGGCGCTGGAGGCCGGCGGCATGACCGGTGAGCTTCGCTTCGCCCGCCATTGACGGCCGCTGGGACTACAGGCCCTCAACGATTACCGGCATGCCGTCGCGCGGCTTGCACATCGGCCACAACTGCCACTCCGGCTGATAGCCCGCCGGCAACCGGACGCGATTGTGCACCAGCAGATGGCCGAGGAAGGCCTTGGCCTGCATGTAGGCGAAATGCAGCCCGAGGCACATATGACCACCACCGCCAAACGGCACCCAGGCGTATTTGTGCCGGCCAGCACTGTTGGCCGGGGTGAAGCGCCACGGGTCGAACGCCATCGGCTCCGGCCAGATCTCCGGCATGCGGTGGGTGAACAGCGGGCTGACCCCCACCATGGTTCCCGCCGGAATGTGGTAGCCCTTGAACTCGAAGTCGCGCAGCGCCCGGCGCGGGATCGACGGCACCGGCGCGTTGATGCGCAGCGCCTCCTTGAAGGCATACTCAGTGAGCTGGACGTCACCCAGCCGTTCATAGGCCAGGTTGCCGCCGTCATCGACCGCCGACGCCAGCTCCTCGCGCAGCCGCTGCTGCCATTCGGGATCACGGGCGAGAAAATACACCATCGAGGTCACAGAGGAGGTCAGCGTGTCGTGGGCCGCCATCATCAGGAAGATCATGTGGTCGATGATCTCCTGATCGGAGAACGTCCGTCCGTCGTCGTCGGTGGCATTGCAGAGCTGGGTGAAGATGTCGTCCCCCGAGGCGCCGCGCCGGGCTGGAATTTCGCGGGCGAAGAACGCGCTCATGAATTTGCGGCCACGCACGCCACGCGCCATCAGCGTGCCGGGCAGCGGCTTGCGGATGACGGCGATGGAGGCCGCCACCATGTCGACGAAGGCCTGGTTGATACGGTCCGCTTCCGGCCCCCAGGGAATGCCGAGAAAGGAGGTCGCGGCGAGATCCAGCGTCAGGGCCTTGATCGCCGGGTAGAAGAGGAACTCGCCGGTCTTGCGCCACAGGGCGATCCGGCGGGCGATGCCATCGTTGAGCGCGTCGAGATAGTGGCGCATCGGCTCGGTCTTGAACGCCACCGACAGCATCCGCCGATGCAGCCGGTGTTCATCGAAATCCATCAGCATCAGCCCGCGCGGGAACAGCAGATCAAGCACCGGCCCCCAGCCGTGACGCGACGAGAACAGCCGGTCACGGTCGAACAGCACCAGCTCGTTGCCGTCCGGACCCGCGAGCGCGACATTGTCCATGCCGAACGAGCGTGTGCGGTAGACTGGTCCGTACTTGTTGTAGAGATGCTGGCCGTAGCCGTGCGGATCAGCCAGCACCCGCAGCGTGGTGCCGATGACCGGCCAGCCCGTCTCGCCGGGAATATGCGCCAGCGCCCCGGTCGGCGGCGGTGGCAGAAAAGCCGGCGTGCTGATGGCGAGGCTCTGGTCCATGGCATTCACTCCCCTGCGTCGGACGTAGATCATCCGTTATCGCTTCAGTATAGATTGGAGTGCCACTCAAACAAGCGGCGCGATCCGAAATCCCGCGAAACGCAAAAGGCGCCACCTGTTCCGGTGACGCCCCTGCTGTCCGGCATTGCGGAAACGCGGGTTACTGACCGACGGCGACCTTGGCCGGCGCGGCCTCGCCCATGTCCTCGGGGTCACGCAGCACATAGCCGCGGCCCCAGACGGTCTCGATGTAGCTTTCACCACCGCAGGCAACCGCCAGCTTCTTGCGCAGCTTGCAGATGAACACATCGATGATCTTGAGTTCCGGTTCGTCCATGCCGCCGTAGAGGTGGTTGAGGAACATTTCCTTGGTCAGCGTCGTGCCCTTGCGCAGGCTGAGCAGCTCCAGCATGGCGTATTCCTTGCCGGTCAGGTGCACGCGCTGGCCATCCACCTCGACGGTCTTGGCGTCCAGGTTGACGGCGAGCTTGCCGGTGCGGATGACCGACTGGGAATGGCCCTTGGAACGGCGGACCACCGCGTGAATGCGGGCCACCAGCTCTTCCTTGTGGAACGGCTTGGTAACGTAGTCGTCCGCGCCGAAACCAAGACCCTTAACCTTGGTGTCCAGCTCGCTCATGCCCGAGAGGATGAGGATCGGCGTCGACACCTTCGCCATGCGCAGCTTCTTCAGGACATCATAACCGTGCATGTCCGGCAGGTGCAGGTCGAGCAGGATGATGTCGTAGTCGTAGAGTTTGCCGAGATCGAGGCCTTCCTCACCCAGATCGGTCGTGTAGACGTTGAAACCCTCGACAGTGAGCATCAGTTCGATGCTCTTGGCGGTCGCGGCATCATCTTCGATCAGCAGTACGCGCATAGTTTAGCCCTCTGTATCCCTATGCCCCGGATCGTTACGGGGGAATCGCCTTCGCTGTGTTCGGTAACGATTATTAAGACGAAAGGTTAACGCTTCGTTATCGATGTTAACGATAATGAACGAAGATCAACAAGGAAGAAAAAAATCCGGATTCGCGCCAAGGGCTTGGCGCCCA
Organism: Parapedomonas caeni; assembly: GCF_041060555.1. Lineage (NCBI taxonomy): Bacteria > Pseudomonadati > Pseudomonadota > Alphaproteobacteria > Sphingomonadales > Sphingosinicellaceae > Parapedomonas > Parapedomonas caeni. The sequence goes on from NZ_JBEUDS010000016.1 coordinate 29,125, forward strand.
CCGGCCGTCCGTTCACCCTTCCTTAAGCGTGTTTGGCGACCCTAGCTTAACATTTTTCAAGGGTGTCGGCACGGTGCATTTCGGCTCGCTTCAATCGGACATTCGCAACATCCCCCCCGGCCAGCACTACGGCCGTCTGTCGGCGGTACGCGGCCTGATGGTGGAGATCGGCGGCATCGGCCAGGCCGCGGCCGTCGGCTCCCGTATCGCGCTGGCCACCCGCGACGGCAGCCAGGTGGACGCCGAGGTCGTGGGCTTCAAGGATGGCCGGGCGCTGTGCCTGCCGTTCGGGCCGCTGGACGGCATCAGCGTCGGCTCCAAGGCCTATGCCGCAGCCTCCGATGCCAGTGTATCCCCGTCCGATGCCTGGCTGGGCCGGATCGTCAACGGACTCGGGCAGCCGGTGGACGGGCGCGGCCCGCTGCCCAAGGGACCGGTATCCCGCCTGGTGCGCGGCCGGCCGCCTTCCGCCCACGCCCGCGAGCGCGTCGGTGACAAGATCGACCTTGGCGTGCGCGCGCTCGACGTGTTCGCGCCGTGCTGCAAGGGCCAGCGGCTCGGCATCTTCGCCGGCTCCGGCGTCGGTAAATCGGTGCTGCTGTCGATGCTCGCCCGCTACACTGACTGCGACGTGGCGATCATCGGCCTGATCGGCGAGCGCGGTCGCGAGGTGCAGGAATTCATCGAGGACGATCTGGGACCGGAAGGCCTGAAACGCTCGATCGTCGTCGTCGCCACCTCCGACGAACCGGCGCTGATGCGCCGTCAGGCCGCCTATCTTACCTTCGCGCTGGCCGAACATTACCGCGACCAGGGCCTGCATGTGCTGTGCATGATGGACTCGGTGACCCGCTTCGCCATGGCCCAGCGCGAGATCGGCCTGGCCTGTGGCGAGCCGCCGGCCTCGAAAGGCTATACCCCCACCGTGTTCGCCGAGCTGCCCAAGCTGCTGGAACGCGCCGGCCCCGGCGCCGGCAACGGCGGCGCGATCACCGGCCTGTTCACCGTGCTGGTGGACGGCGACGACCACAACGAGCCGGTGGCGGATGCGGTGCGCGGTATTCTCGACGGCCATATCGTCATGCAGCGATCGATCGCCGAGCGCGGCCGCTATCCCGCCATCAACGTGCTGAAGTCGGTGTCGCGCACCCTGCCCGGCGCCCACACCGACGAGCAGAACGCGCTGTTGCGCGAGGCCAAGAAGCATCTCTCGATCTATGCCGACATGGAGGAGATGATTCGCCTCGGCGCCTACCGGCGCGGCTCCAACCCCGAGGTCGACCTGGCGCTCTATTATGCGCCGATGCTCGAACAGTTCCTCAACCAGCGCAAGGGCGACTGCATGCGCGCCACCGACAGCTTCTCGGTGCTGCAGCAGCTGCTGAGCAGCCCGCCCCAGTAAAGGTGTAGCCGATGAAGACGCCCTACGATTCGGGCCTGCGGGTCCGCAAGCAGGAGCTGGACGATCTGCGCCGGGAACTCGCCGGCCTCTACAGCCGGCAGGACGAGCTGGAGGCCGCGCTGATGGGCCTGGAGGCCGAAGTGCGGGCGGAGGCCGACGTCGCCACTGCCCAGCCGTTCGCCAATTTCGTGAGCTACATCGGCCGCCAGTCCGCCGCCAAATCGCAGGTGCGCGGCCAGATCGACACCGTGGTGAACGAGATCGAGCGGATGCAGGAGGTGATCGCCCAGGCGTTCGCCGACTTCAAGACGCTCGACATCGCCGCCGAACGCTTCATCGAGGCCGAGCGCGAGCGCCTGGCCAAGCTGGAACAGGCGCAGGCGGACGAGGCCGCCCTGATGGGCCATTATCGCAACAGCGACGAGGCCGCCTGAACCGCTCGCCAGCCCGTCCGCGATACGCCCCTCGCACGCGTCAGCGAGCTCCCGCCGCCCGCCGCTCCAGGTGATCGGCCGCGGCTTCCATCGACCGCGCCAGCACATCCCAATCCAGCTCGACCAACGCCGAGGCTTCCGCTTGCAGGCCGAGCTCGGCGGCCTTGAGCGCCGCGCGGACGTCGGCACCAGTCGCCCCCTGTCCGCCCTTGAGACTGCGCGCCGCCTCACGCAGCGACTGACTGGCCTCGCGCAACGCCTCGCTACGCTCCAGCAATGCCTCGCGTCGGGTCCGTTCCGCCTCACGCAACGCCTCGCGGCGCGCCTCCGCCGCTTCCCGCTGGGCCTCCCGGGCCTCGCGGCGGGCGTCCTCCAGTTCGCGGCGGGCATCCTGCAGATCGCGCTGGGCGTCCGCGCGGGCCTCGGCAAGGTCACGCCGCGCCTCCTCCAGCGCCCGTTGATTCTCGCGTAATGCCCGCGCCTTTTCGGCCTCAGAGAGGTTGGACTGGGTGATGCTCAGATGGGCCTTGCGGTGGGCGGCTTCCACCTGTTCGAGATGCCGCTGCGCCTCGGCCAGACGGGCGTGCGCCTCCCGCCGCAGCTGGGCGAAGCTGGTCTCGGCCCAGGCCATCCCGGCGCCGGCATCGGCAGCCGCGGGCGGCACCGGCGGGGTGGGCGCCACCGGCGGCACCGCCACGACATCGCCGGGCAGGACCAGCGCGCCCGGCCCCTGCGGCGCCGAGGGCGCAGACGGCGCGACAGGCGCAGACGGCGCCTTCGGCACGGCGGCCACGATCCGACGCTTGACGACGGTGTGCGACGGCGTTGCGGTGGGAACCGCCTTGCCGTCGGCCGCTTCGATGGCCGTTGCATCGGAATCGACCGCCGCGTGGGCCAGCGGCAGCACCAGCAGGCCCAGCGTCACCACACCGGCCAGCCCGGCGACCCGGGCCGGCGTCGACAGCGCGCTGCCCTGCTTCAGCCAGACCAGCCGCTGCCTGAGGCCGTGGCCGGCGGCGCCATCCATGCCAAGCGTGCCGGCCAGCGTCGGCGTCGCCGGCAGCCGGAAGGCCTTGAGGGCGGCGATCAGCCCGCGCCCGTAGTCGAGGGTGGAGATCATGCCGGCGGTGGCGGCACGCCCGTCGCAGCAGGATTCGCGGGCAACGTCGATGCGGCGTACCGCCATCCACACCAGCGGATGGAAGAAGAACAGGATCAGCAGCAGGCGCTCGACCCCGCGCCAGGCGACATCGAAGCCGCGCACATGGGCCATTTCATGGCCGATGACGGCGCTCAGCGCCGCCGCGTCGAGCCGGGCGACCAACCGGCGCGGCAGCACGATCACCGGCCGGAACAGGCCGGTGGTGAACGGCGCCGACACCTCGGGCGTCACCAGCAGCCGAACCGGCCGGCGCACCGCCAGCCGGTGGCGCCAAGCCTCCACCAGCGCGCTGGCCAACGCCTCGGCCGGCGACGGCCCGGCGGGTTCGGCCAGCAACACCAGCCGCCGCGCCTCGCGCCCGGCGCGGGCGAGCAGGATGGTCATGGCGGCAACGCCGCCGGCCCACAGCAGGGTCAGCACCAGCGGCCAGAACGGCACGACGGGAGCGGGAGCGCTGGCAGTAGCGGGCATGGCTGCCGTCGTCACCGGAATCCCGGAGGCCACCTGACGCACGGAATCGACGGTCGCCATCGGCGCGGCAAGAGCAGGCGTCGCCGCATGGGCCGGGCCGACCGGGTTGATGTGCGGCGCGCCGTCGGGCCACAGGGCGTGGGCCATCATCGTCTCGGCCGACGAGCGGATACTCCACGAGGTGGCGAAATCGGTGGGCAGCACCAGGCGGGCCAGCACCAGCCACCACAGCGCCAGATGCAGCAGCGGATGACGCGGCCGCACCACGGCGAGCACCGTCCACACCAGACCGGCCACCACGGCGGCATACAGCGACTGCACCAGCAGATAGTCGACCAGCCGCTCGGCGAGCCGGGCCGCGTCCATCAGACCATCGTTCATGACCGTTCCTTTCGTGCGGCGGCATCGGCATCGTCGGCCACCAGCCGCTCCAGCTCCGCCAGTTCCTCGGCACTCAACGACTCACTGTCGCGGAACAGGCCGAGCACCACGCTCAGGTCCCGCTCCACCACGCGATCGGCAAAAAAGCGCACGAACCGCGCCAGGCCCGCCGGGCGCGACACCAGCGGCCGGTAGACGAACACCCCATGAAAGCCTTCGCGCGCCAGCAGGCCCTTGGTGGCCATCCGGTCCATCACCGTCTTGGTGGTGGTGTAGGCCCAGCCGGTATCGGCCGTCAGTGCGTCGTGCACCTCCCGCACGCTGGCCTGGCCCGCGCGCCACAGCACACGCAGCACATCATACTCCGGCTTGGACAGGTCTGGCGATTCGCGCATGTCGACTCCCTATGGTGTCGCACGACTACTACATTGTAATAGATATGCGCAAGTGTCGTTGCGGCCGGTTGCGACGAATCGACGGCGGACGCTGACAGGCCGAAGCGGGGTTGCTAGGCTTGGCGCCATGCACACGCCCCGCCCCACGACCCTGACCGCCCGCGTCGCCCGCCTGGCGACGCTTGTCGCCCCCGCGCTCGCGCTGGCGCTGGCCACGGCCCTGCCCGGCCCGTCGCTGGCCGGCGACCGGCCCATCGGCCCGGCGTTCGCCGGGCGCTCGCCGGTCATCGCCGCCCATGGCGTTGCCGCCACCAGTCAGCCGCTGGCGACCCAGGTGGCGCTGGACATTCTGCGCCAGGGCGGCAGCGCGGTGGACGCGGCGATTGCCGCCAACGCCGCGCTCGGGCTGATGGAGCCCACCGGCGCCGGCATCGGCGGCGATCTGTTCGCGCTGGTGTGGGACCCGAAGACCGGCCAGGTGGTCGGCCTCAACGCCTCGGGGCCGGCAGCCCGGGGCCAGACGCTGCGGCAGCTGAAAGCGAAACTGGGGCCCCAGGCCAGCGTCATCCCGCCGGTCGGCGTTGCCCCGGTGACGGTGCCGGGCGCGGTGGCCGGCTGGTTCGCGCTGCACCAGCGTTTCGGCAAACTGCCGATGGACAAGGTGCTGGCGCCCGCCATCGCCTATGCCCGCGACGGCTTCCCGCTGTCGCCGGTGATCGCCGAGGGGTGGGCCATGAATTTCCGCCGCTTCGAGCAGCGCCGGGCGATGATCGAGGAGTTCGACAACGCCCGGGCGACCTACCTCATCGACGGCCAGCCGCCACGAGCCGGCCAGCTGTTCCGCAACCCCGACCTTGCCCGCACCTACGACCTGCTGGCGGCCCACGGCGCCGACGCCTTCTACAAGGGCGACATCGCCCGCGCCATGGACGCCTATTTCCGCCGCATCGGCGGGCCGCTGCGCTATGCCGATTTCGCCGCCTTCACGCCGGAGTGGGTCAGGCCCATCGCCACCAGCTATCGTGGCTATGACGTCTGGCAGATCCCGCCCAGCGGCCAGGGCATCGTCGCGCTGGAGATGCTGAACATTCTCGAAGCCTATGACCTCAAGGCGATGGGTTACGGCAGCGCCGACCACCTGCATGTGATGGCCGAGGCCAAGAAACTGGCCTTCGCCGACCGCGCCCGCTTCATCGCCGACCCGCGTCAGGCGATGGTGCCCACCGCCGGACTGCTGTCGAAGGACTATGCGGCGAGGCGGCGCGCGCTGATCGCCATGGACAAGGCGCTGCCGGCCAGCGTCGACCCCGGCGCGCCGATCTTCGCCCGCGCCGATACGGTCTATCTCACCGCCGCCGACCAGGACGGCATGATGGTGTCGCTGATCCAGTCCAACTATCGCGGCATGGGCTCGGGCCTGGTGGCCGACGGGCTCGGCTTCATGTTCCAGGATCGCGGCGCCCAGTTCAGCCTGGATGCCCGCCACGCCAACGCCTACGCGCCGGGCAAGCGGCCGTTCCACACCATCATCCCCGGCTTCGTCACCCGCGACGGCAAGCCGTTCCTCAGCTACGGCGTGATGGGCGGCGACATGCAGCCCCAGGGCCATGTGCAGGTGCTGACCAATATCATCGATTTCGGCATGGACGTGCAGGCCGCTGGCGACGCGCCGCGCTGGCGCCACATCGGCGGCCCCGACCCGGGCGACGGCGGCAGCCCGACCAGCGCGCTCTATCTGGAGCGCGGCATCGACCCGGCGGTGGTGGCCGAGCTGAAGCGCCGCGGCCACGAGGTGACCGGCGGGGCGGCGGGCGGCGGCTACGAGGACGTCGGCGGCTATCAGGCAATTCTGCGCGACCCCGCCACCGGGCTTTACTGGGCCGCCTCGGAAATGCGCAAGGACGGTCAGGCCGCCGGCTACTAGCCCGCGATCGCATCCGCGCGACGTCCCGCCCCGAGGCCCGACCCGCGCCCCACCCGGCGGCAACTTCTGCCCCTCCGGCACGGCGAACCGACCGGTGTTTCACGGCAAGCCCTGCCGGGCGCGGCCGGCCAACCGCCCACGGGCGGCGGCTCATCGTGCGCCGTACCAGCAAATTCAGCGCGTTACTCGGCTCATCGTTCGTGGCCCGGCGCTTGCGTCCCCCTACAGCGTCGCGGGGACGGTCGTCGGACCGTCGAGCCCCGCAGGCACGCCCGGCCCCGCAGGAAACCCCTGCGGCGATGACCGTTGCAAATCACAAAATATACCAATAAAAACAATAAGATAATGCACTTTTTCGCGAAGGATCGGCGGCCGCGGGACCGTTTCGGATTGTGGGGACAAAGGTGTCTCCACAGTCAGGAAAGGACCTCAACATGTCACTCTCAATCGGAGGCTACTCCAGCGGCGCCGCCCAGGCGAAGCTGGCGCAGCTCTTCACCAAGATGGACGCGGATCAGGACGGCAAGGTCAGTCGATCCGAGTTCGTCGGTGCCGCGCCGGAGGGCGTCAGCGGCACCGCCGCCGACGCGCTGTTCACGGCGCTCGACAGCGCCGACAGCGGCGCGCTGAGCGAAAGCGATTTCTCCAGCGCGTTCTCGCAGCTCGCCGGCGAAACCCGTGGCGCGCTGATCAGCCTGCAGCAGGCCGAGGGCGGTGCCGGTGGCCCACCGCCGCCCCCGCCGCCCGGTGGCGGCCGTGGCGGCCCCGACGCGTCGGAAATGTTCGCCTCGATGGACACCGATGGCGACGGCACCGTCACCCGCGAGGAAGCCGTGGCCGCGCGGCCGGACGATGTCAGCGAGGAACAGGCGACCGCCTTCTTCGATGCCATTGCCGGTGGCGCCGACTCGCTGACCGAAGACGCCTTCGCCGACGGCCTGAAGGCGATGGAAGGCAGCCGAGGTCCGGGTGGCCCGGGTGGCCCCGGCGGTCCGGGCGGTCCGCCGCCGGCCAGCGCGTCCGCCGACGAGGAGGAAGACACGCTGGCGGCCCTGCTGGATTCGGTCACCACCGACTCCGGCGCGACCGACACCACCACGGCCGATACGGAAGCCGCCAGCCGCCTGAAAGTGCTGCTGGAGACCATCGCCAGCGCGCTCAACAGTTATCAGAACAGCGCGACGGCGAGCACCGAGTCGAGCCTCGCCTCCACCTTGTCGCTGGCGGCATAGGCAGGGACCGTCGCAACAGGCGGATCGATACCGCCAGAAACAAATAACGACATCGGGGGCGCGCGACGGCGCCCCCGGGTCCGTGCGCGCCTACCAGATTTTCACCCGGTCCTCGGGCTTGAGGTACAGCGCGTCGCCCGGCTTGATGCCGTAGGCGGCGTACCACTCGTCGATGTTCCGCACGATGCCGTTGGTGCGGTACTGCGACGGGCTGTGCGGATCGGTGACCAGCCGCTTGCGCAGCTCCGGCTCGCGGTAGTTGCGCCGCCACACCTGCGCCCAGCCCTCGAAGAAACGCTGGTCGCCGGACTTGCCGTCGAGCACCGGTGACGGCTTGCCGCCCAGCGACAGCAGATAGGCCTCGTGCGCGACGGTGAGGCCGCCCAGGTCGCCGATGTTCTCGCCCAGCGTCAGCTTGCCCTTCACGCACGCCTTGTCGAACGGACAATAGGCGTCGTACTGCGCCGACAGCTTGTCGCCCAGCGCCTCGAACTTGGCCTTGTCCTCGGGCGTCCACCAGTCGGTCAGCAGGCCATCGCCATCGGATTTGGCGCCCTGGTCGTCGAAGCCGTGGCTGATCTCGTGCCCGATCACGGCGCCGATGCCGCCGTAATTGACGGCATCATCGGCATGCGGATCGAAGAACGGCGGCTGCAGGATCGCGGCCGGAAAGACGATCTCGTTCATCTGCGGATTATAATAGGCGTTGACGGTGAAGGGCGTCATGAACCACTCGCCGCGATCGATCGGCTGGCCCAGCTTGGCGATGTTGCGGTTGTGCTCGAACGTCGCCGCCCGCTCGGCGTTGCCCAGCGCGTCGCCGGCCATCACCTCCAGCCTGGCATAATCGCGCCACTTGTCGGGATAGCCGATTTTCGGCGTGAACTTGGCGAGCTTGGCATGCGCCCGCTTCTTGGTTTCCGGGCTCATCCAGGTCAGCCCGTCGATGCGCTTCTCGTAGGCCAGCAGGATGTTCTTCACCAGCTTGTCGGCGGCCGCCTTGGCCTCCGGCGGGAAATAGCGCTGGACGTAGATGCGCCCGACCGCCTCGCCCATCGCCATCTCGACGAAGTCGCCGCCGCGCTTCCAGCGCGGCTTCAGCTCCGGCGTGCCCGACAGCACACGGCCGTTGAAGTCGAAGTCCTCCTCGACCACCGCCCTGGGCAGGAAGTCGGCCGAACCGGAGAGATAATGGTAGGCCAGGTAATCCTTCACCACCGGCAACGGAGTCTTGGCCAGCACCGCGGCCATGCCGGTGAAGGCGCTGGGCTGCGAAACGATATAGGCGTTGGCCTTCTCAAGCCCGACGGCCTTCATGTAGGTCGGCCAGTCGACACCCGGTGCCTTGGCCTGGAAGTCCGCCAGCGTCCATTTGTTGTAGGTCTTGTTGCGGTCACGGCTTTCGATCTGGCTCCAGTGCGCCCTGGCCATCGCCTCTTCCAGCGCGTAGATGGCGGCCGCCTTTGCCTCGGCGTCCGTGGTGCTGACGCCGGTGAAGGCGAGCATCCTGGCGATATGCGCCTTGTACTTCTCGCGCGCCTCCTTGAAGGCCGGATTGTCCTCCAGATAATAGTCGCGGTCCGGCAGCCCCAGGCCGTACTGGACGAAGGTGGCGATATAGTCTTCCGGTTTCTTCTCGTCCTGCGCGACATAGAAGGGGAAGGGGTTGTTGCTGGACAGCACGGTCATCCGGCCCATCAGCGCGGCGATGTCCGCCGGCGTCGCGGCGGCCGCGATCCTGTCCAGCATTGGCTTCACCGGCGCCATGCCGGCCTTTTCGATCGCTGCCTCGTCCATGAAGGTTGCATAGAGCGTGCCGATCTTGCGGGCGTCGGCGTCGGTCGACGTACCGGCCGCCATTTCCTCGATGATCGCCCGCACCCGTTCCCGGCTCAGGTCATCGAGCACAGTGAACATGCCGTAGTTGGAGCGGTCGGCGGGAATGGCGGTGTTTTTCGCCCAGGTGCCGTTGGCATGGGCATAATAGTCGTTGCCCGGCCTGACGCTGGCATCCATGCCGGCGGTGTCAAAACCGTAGGTGCCGTAGGCGGGCTTGCCGTCGGCGTGGGCCGTGCCGGCCACGGCAAGCAGGCTCGCGGCGGCGAGCAGGGTGATGCGAAGCATGTGTCTTGTCCCCAATGTTGAGCGCCGAGGGCGCCCCGATGGGACCAGACGCTATCGGTTCGTCGCAAATTTGCAATGCGGCGCCATCGCGTGGACGCCACGGCTGGCCGCAGGCAGCCCCCTTCACGAACCGCCTCAGGCCTCCTGATCTTGCGCGAAGGTGGCAAGCGCGTCGGCCATCGGGGTCGGCGGCGGCGCGTCAACCTCGATGCGCCGGGTGTTCGGGCCAAGCTGGAACGCCAGGCGGCGAGCGTGCAGCAACAGGGCAGGACCGTCCGTGCCGTACAGGGCGTCGCCGACGATCGGGCAGCCCAGTGTCGCGCAATGGACGCGCAGCTGGTGCGTCCGGCCGGTCTCCGGCGTCAGTTCCAGCCAGCTCCGCCGGGCCGTACGGCCGAGCACCTTGTAGCGGGTCACCGCCGGCTCGCCATCGGCCGCCGCCACCATCCGCCAGCCCTCGGCGCGGGTCGAGATCTTGCGCAAGGGCGCCGCGATGCGGCCCTCCAGCGCCGGCGGGTGGCCCTCGACCACCGCCCAGTAGGTCTTCTCCACCGCCCGCTCGGCGAACAGCGCATTGAGCTGGCGCAACGCGCGCGGGCTGCGCCCCAGCGCCAGGCAGCCGGAGGTGTCGGTGTCCAGCCGGTGGCCGGGCTGGGGCAGCCGTTCGAACCCGAAGGTCAGCGCCGGCAGCCAGGCCTCAAGGCTGTAGCGGGCGCGCGGACCGCGGTGCACCGGCAGGCCGGCGGGCTTGTTGAGCACGATCACATGGGCATCGATGTACAGCACCGCCGCCTCGATGTCGGCGATCAGTGTCGGCAGCGGCTCGCCCGCGTCGTCGGTGACGCCCCGCTCTGGCGTTCGGCCGCGGGAATGCGTATATCGCCGGCCGTGTGGCGCGCCGCGGGTCGGCGCGCGTCGGGGCCCGCGGGGCCGTTTCGAGGCTGGTTTCATGTCTGTCAAATCCCTGGCCGTGCCGCCGAAGGTCGGCCTTGTCTCTCTAGGCTGTCCCAAGGCGCTGGTCGACTCCGAGCGTATCCTGACCAAACTGCGCGCCGACGGCTACCAGGTGTCGCCGACCTACGACGGCGCCGACGTGGTGCTGGTCAACACCTGCGGCTTCCTCGATTCCGCCAAGGCCGAGAGCCTGGAGGCGATCGGCGAGGCGATTGCCGAGAACGGCCGGGTCATCGTCACCGGCTGCCTCGGCACCGAGGCCGAGATGATCCGCGAACGTTTCCCCAACGTGCTCGCCGTCACCGGGCCGCAGCAGTATGAGGCGGTAGTCGGCGCGGTGCACGAGGCCGCGCCGCCGTCGCTGGGCCCCTATGTCGATCTGGTGCCGGAACAGGGCGTCAAGCTGACCCCGCGCCACTATGCCTATGTGAAGATTTCCGAGGGCTGCAACCACCGTTGCGCCTTCTGCATCATCCCGTCGATCCGCGGCGATCTGGTCAGCCGGCCGGTCAACGCCGTGCTGCGCGAGGCGGAAAAGCTGGTCGAGGCCGGCGCGAAAGAACTGCTGGTGATCAGCCAGGACACCTCGGCCTATGGCGTCGACATCCGCCATGCCGCCAGCCCGTGGAAGGGCCGCGAGGTGCGCGCCCACATGACCGATCTCGCCCGCGAACTGGGGACGCTGGGCGCCTGGGTGCGGCTGCACTACGTCTACCCCTACCCGCACGTCGACGACGTCATCCCGCTGATGGCCGAGGGGCATATCCTCCCCTATCTCGATATCCCGTTCCAGCATGCCTCGCCGGCGGTGCTCAAGGCGATGAAGCGCCCGGCCAACCAGGACAAGACGCTGGACCGCATCAAGCGCTGGCGCGACATCTGCCCTGACATCGTGCTGCGCTCGACCTTCATCGTCGGCTTCCCCGGCGAGACGGAGGAAGACGTCGACATCCTGCTCGACTGGCTGGACGAGGCCCGGCTCGATCGGGTCGGCTGCTTCAAGTACGAGGCAGTGGAGGGCGCCGCCGCCAACGCCCTGCCCGGCGCCGTGCCGGAAGAGGTCAAGGAGGAGCGCTGGCAGCGCTTCATGGAAAAGGCCCAGGCCATTTCGGCGGCCAAGCTGGAGGCCAGGGTCGGCACCACCATCGACGTCATCATCGACGAGGTCGACGAGGAAGGCGGCGCCACCGGCCGCTCCAAGGCCGACGCGCCGGAGATCGACGGCCGGGTACTGCTGCGCGACGCCGGCCACACCAAACCCGGCGATATCGTGCGGGTCGAGGTCGAGGACGCCGACGAATACGACCTCTATGGTGTGCCGCTGGCCTGATTCGCACGCCTCTCCAGTCGCCGGGAAGGCCAGCAACGACATCAGAAGTAATGCTAAAGTCGAAATCCGACCGCCTTTGTATTCTCAAAAGGCTATGATCATTGACTTAGATCATGACCCATTTGCCACAGGGCACAAAAGGTCGCAGTGCTTATTGCGCTACATCAAAGGCAGCGCCGCCAGTTCTGGCATGAAGTCCCCCGTGTACATGTTCATGGAGGAAATCATGACAATGAAGTTTGCGAAAATCGCGCTGGTCACTGCGGCCGCCATCGGAGCGATGGCTCCGGCCATGGCCAATGCCAAGGCCGGTGACTGGATCGTCCGTGCCCGTGCCATCATGATTGCCCCGACCGACGGCGGCAATAATGGCGACGTGACCGGTATCGCCGGTGCCACCGTCAATGTCGACAACGCGATCACCCCTGAAGTCGACTTCACCTACATGGCGACCGACAACATCGGTTTCGAGCTGATCGCCGCCACCGCCAAGCATCACGCCAAGGGCGCGGGCATTCTGGATGGCGCCGGCAATCTGGTGAACACCTGGGTTCTGCCGCCGACGCTCACCGCCCAGTGGCACTTCGCGCCGGAAGCCAAGGTCCGCCCCTACATCGGCGCCGGCATCAACTACACGATGTTCTACAACGAGAAGGCGACCAGCACGCTTGACGGTGCGCTGGGTGGCGACACCAAGGCCAAGCTGAAGAACGACTGGGGCTGGGCTGTCCAGGCCGGTGTGGACATCGATCTGACCGAGAAGTTCTTCCTGAACCTCGACGTCAAGTACATCGACATCAACACCAAGGCGACGCTGACCACCGGCAGCACCGTCCGCACGGTCAAGGTCGATCTCGACCCGATCGTCGCCGGCGTCGGCTTCGGCATGCGCTTCTGACCGACTTCGCGCCCCCTGCGACAGGGGCGCCACGATCTTCCCTGCACCTTGGCGCCGGAACACTTGTGTTCCGGCGTTCTTGTGTCTGTGCTAGGCCGGAGGGTGAAGGGAAGATCACATGTTTACACAGTACATCGAACTGGATAGCGGCCAGCCGGCCACGCCGTTGTGGCTGGTGGACGAGGATAGCCTGGCGCTGTGGCGTGACGGCCGCGAGGCCCGTCAGGTCGCCTGGGTGGCCGCCCAGGGGTTCAAGGGCAAGGCCGGTGACCTGCTGTTGCTGCCCGCCGCCGACGGCCAGTGCGCCGGCGTGCTGGCCGGCGTGCCGCGCGGCGATGCCCTGGGGCCCTGGGATCTGGCGCCGGCGGCTGGCAGACTGCCGGCCGGACGCTACCGGCTGCTGCCGGACGGCAAGCGCCAGCTCGGCGAGGGGCGGCTCGGCTGGCTGCTCGCCCATTATCGCTTTGACCGCTATCGCAGCGAGGCGGCGGCAACGGAGCCGCGCGTGCTGGTGGCCGGTGAGGACGCCACCGTCAACCTGGAAGCATGCCGGCAGGCCGCGGCGGTGGCGCTGGTACGCGACCTTGTCAACACACCGGCGGGCGACATGGGGCCTGCCGTGCTGGCCGACGCCGCCCGCCAGCTGGCGGCTCGCCATGGCGCCGAAATGCACGAGACCATTGGTGACGCGCTGCTGGCCGAGGGCTTCCCGACCATTCACATGGTCGGCCGAGCCGCCGCCGACGCACCGCGCCTGATCGACATTCGCTGGGGTGATCCCGACCACCCGAAGGTCACTCTGGTCGGCAAGGGGGTGTGCTTCGATTCCGGCGGCCTCGACCTCAAGCCGTCGTCGGCGATGCTGCTGATGAAGAAGGACATGGGCGGCGCCGCCCACGCCCTGGCACTGGCGCAGATGGTGATGGACGCGCGCCTGCCGGTGCGTCTGCGGGTGCTGGTGCCGGCGGTCGAGAACAGCGTCAGCGGCAACGCCTTCCGCCCCGGCGACGTGGTGCGCACCCGCAAGGGGATCACCGTCGAGATCGGCAACACCGATGCCGAGGGCCGACTGGTGCTGGCCGATGCACTGGCACTGGCCTGCGAGGAAACGCCCGATCTGCTGCTCGACTTCGCCACCCTCACCGGCGCCGCCCGCGTCGCGCTGGGGCCTGAGCTGCCAGCGCTGTTCACGCCCGACACGACCCTGGCCACTGAACTGGCGGCCCACGCCGACGCGGTGAGCGATCCGCTGTGGCGGCTGCCGCTGTGGGACGGCTACCGCGACATGCTGGCCTCCACGGTCGCCGACATCAACAATTCCAGCGAGAGCGGCTTCGCCGGCGCCATCACCGCCGCGCTGTTTCTGCAAAGATTCGTTGCATCCCCGGTCACCTGGGCGCACTTTGACCTCTACGCGTGGAACGGCTCGGCAAAGCCCGGACGTCCGAAGGGTGGCGAGGCGATGACATTGCGGGCGTGCTGGGCCTTGTTATCCGCCCGGTTTATCGCAAAATGATTGAGCATAGCCGCTGTTGTCCGGCTCTGAGTGGCACCAAGGGTGGCGACAATTCGTTCCGCTAACACTTTATTAAGGGGTGTTAACGGAATCTGTCGACGCGTTGAGGTGGTTCAACAAAGGAGACGCTCATGGCCCTCAACCTTGATCGCGACGACGCCCGAATGGCGCCGCTCAAGGATTGGCTGCGAACTCTGATCAGCTTCGTGCAGTCAGACCAGCCTGATTTAACCAATCGCCAGATGGCGATCCTGATGGTCGTGTACCTGATGGATGGCCCCCACACCGTGCGCGGTCTGGCCGCCCGGCTGAAAGTGTCGAAGCCCGTGGTGACGCGGGCATTGAATACGCTGGGGGCTCTGGGCTATGTCCGGCGTCAGAAGGACGAATCCGACCTGCGCAATATCTTCGTTGAGCGCACCGAGGCCGGCATGGCGTTTCTTGAGGATTTTGCCGACCGCGTAAGGACGCCGCACATTGACGCAGGCCATAGCAGCGACACCCAGCCCCGCTCCGTGTTCCGCGGCGCCTACGAGTAAGGCAACCGCCCTTCTGCATCCGTCGCTTCCGCTCGACCCGAGGCTGCATGCCTGGCGGCGGGATCTCGCCGACATCGCACTCTACGGCCGGGTATCGGCCCAGCATTTCGCGGCGCCCGTCCCCCTGAGGGGCGGGCGCGCCTCTGTTGGCGTGCGGGCCGCGCCGGCACCCACGGCCGAACAGGCGAGCGAGCTGTTGCTCGGCGAGACCTTCATGGCGCTGGAGCGCCGCGACGACTGGACCTGGGGCTACTGTGCCCACGATGGCTATGTCGGCTATGTGCCGTCGACCGCACTGGACGATACCGACCAGCCGGCGCCGACACATTGGGTGAGCGCACCGCAGGGCCTGGTGTTCGCGGCCGCCAGTATCAAGGCGCCGCTGCTTGTTGCCCCCCCACTGGGCAGCCGGCTGGCGCTCACCGAGTTCGACGACCGCTTCCTGGCGGCGACGGGTGGCGGTTTCATTCATCGTCGCCACGTCCGTCCGCTGGGCGACTGGACACAGGACCCGGTGGCGGTGGCGGAAAGCCTGCTGGGCACGCCCTATCTGTGGGGTGGGCGCAGCCGCGCCGGCATCGACTGCTCCGGCCTGGTGCAGACCAGTCTGATGGCCTGCGGGGCGGCCTGCCCGCGCGACAGCGACATGCAGCAGGAACTCGGCACGGCGGTGCCGGAAGACGCCTGGGATGGCGGCCTGCGGCGCGGCGACCTGGTGTTCTTCCCCGGCCATGTCGGCCTGATGGCGGATGCGACACGCCTCATCCACGCCAATGCCTACTGGATGACCACCGTCATCGAACCGCTGGCCGACGTGGTCGCCCGGCTGCGCCCCGACCACACGCATCCTGTTGTGGCCGTGCGCCGGCCGTAGGCCCTGACCGCTTCGGACCAGCCCCCTGACCTCCGGAAACGAAAAGGGCCGCCCCGAAGGGCGGCCCTGATCTGTCTTGCGACGCCGTGGCGCTTACTGGGCCGCCGGAGCGGCTTCGGCCGGTGCCGCGCCCTCGGCCGGAGCAGCTTCAGCCGGCGCCGCGCCCTCGGCGGGCGCCTCGGCGGTCTCCGCCTTCGGCTCGACCTTTGGCAACGGCAGCGGGCTGTCGCTGTTCTGATTGAGATAGGCCAGCAAGGCTGCGCGCTCTTCCGGCTTGGAAATGCCGGCGAACGACATCTTGTTACCCGGAATGGCTTCCTTCGGGCTCTTCAGCCAGGCGTCCAGTGCGTCCCAGCTCCAGGCCTCGCCGGACTTGCCCGCCAGCGCCGCGGAGTAGCCGAAGCCGGCCACGTGCGCGTGCTTGGCACCGACCACACCCCACAGGTTCGGGCCGGTCTTGGCGGCGCCGCCCTTCTCGATGGTATGGCAGGTCGCGCATTTCTTGAACACGCTGGCGCCCTTCTCGGCCGAGGCGGTGGCCAGCAGCTCGGCCAGCGACGGGCCTTCCGCCACCGCCGGACCGGCAGCGGCGCCGCCCTCTTCCTCGACGCCTTCAATGGCGTAGGCCTGCGCCTCAAGCGGCGCCACCCTGAACATTTCACCTGTCAGAATGATTGCCACCAGAATGGCGATCGCTGCCAACAGGCCCCCTGCTGCGAATTTATTCCACTCGAAACCGTCCACGCTTGTCCTCCAGCGGACCCCTGAAAATTGGCGCGCACCATAGGAGCGCGTTGCGTCGTGCGCAAGGAGCAAGTCGTCGCAACCCTTGACCGGAGCGCACGCCCCTCGCCATATGCGCTCCGACGACTGATTTCAGCCCAAGCAAGGCGAACCTCCCATGGAAACCTACCCCAAGCCGGCCCGGGACCTGGTGGCCCGGATGACCGCCGAGGCCGCCCAGCGCCCCGAGGACGCCATCGCCTTCCAGGGCGCGCCCGGCGCCTATTCCCATCTCGCCACCACCCAGGCCTTCCCGCTCGGGCTTGCCCTGCCCTGTTTCACCTTCGAGGATGCCTTCGAGGCGGTGGAAACCGGCCGCGCCGAGCTGGCGATGATTCCCATCGAGAACAGCCAGGCCGGCCGGGTGGCGGACATCCATTTCCTGCTGCCGGAGTCCAGCCTGCACATCGTCGGCGAGCACTTCCTGCGGGTGCGTCATTGCCTGCTCGGCCTCAAAGGCGTCTCCCTCGACGCGGTGCGCGAGGCGATCAGCCATCCCCAGGCGCTGGGCCAGACCCGCCACTGGTGCCGCGACCACAACATCCGCCAGGTTGGTTATGCCGATACCGCCGGCGCCGCCGCGCTGGTTGCCGAGCGCGGCGATCCGCAGGTGGCGGCGATCGCCTCCAAGCTGGCGGCACGCCTGTTCGACCTCGATGTGCTGGCGGAAGGGATCGAGGACGTCAGCCACAACACCACCCGCTTCGTCGTGCTGTCGCGCAAGCCGCTGCACCCCGACCCCAGGGACGGTCCGCTGATGACCTCGTTCCTGTTCGAGGTGCGCAACGTCCCGGCGGCGCTGTACAAGGCGCTGGGCGGCTTCGCCACCAACGGCGTCAACATGACCAAGCTGGAGAGCTACCAGAAGGAAGGCAGCTTCACCGCCACCATGTTCTTCGCCGACATCGACGGCTCGCCGGACGACGCCAACGTCGCGCTGGCGATGGAGGAACTGCGCTTCCACACCAAGAGCGTGCGCATTCTCGGCACCTACCCGCAGGCCCGCGTCCGCCGCCACCCGGAGGCGATGCCCGAATAGGGCCGGAGCGGGGCCGGTACGAGCCTGGCGCTAACCCAGCTCCGCCCATGCCTTGAGCAGATGGTGGGCAATGGCGATCGGCGGCGGGGCGGTGAACGGCCCCTCGCCGCGCAGCGCGCTGAGCACCTCGGCCCGGCTGTACCAGCGGGCCTCCTCCAGCTCCTCGGCGTCGACGGTGATGTCGGTGGACAATGCCTCGCCGAAGCAGCCGATCATCAGGCTGGAGGGGAAGGGCCAGGGCTGGCTGGCGACATAGCGCACCCGCCCCACCCGCACCCCGGCCTCCTCGGCGACTTCACGGCGTACCGCCTCCTCAAGGCTCTCGCCCGGCTCGACGAAGCCGGCCAGCGCCGAATAGAAGCCCGCCGGAAAGGCTGGCTGCCGGCCCAGCAGGCAGCGCTCGCCATCCACCACCAGCATGATGACCACCGGGTCGGTACGCGGGAAATGCTCGGCACCGCAGCCCGCGGCGGTACAGCGGCGACAATAGCCGCCCTTGATCGCCTCGGTCGGCGCGCCGCACACGGCACAGTGCCCGTGGGTGGCATGCCACGACAGCAGCGAGCGGGCCTGGGCGATGATACCCGAACGCGAATCACCCAGCTGGATCGCGGCACCCCGCGCGTCCAGTGGCCGGCCCGGCACGAAGCCGCCCGGCGCCACGCTGGCGGCAAAATGCGGCGCGTCACCCCGGAAACCCAGAAACACCCAGTCGGTGATCTCCGGCAGATCGTCGGGCGGCAGCCACAGCAGGTCGAGCACGCCGCCTTCGGTCGACATCACCGGCTTCAGGTCGACCAGCAGCAGCCAGCGCGAATCGCGGGCGCGGCGGAGCACGGCGAGCCGGGCGGCATCACGGCGGACCTCGTCGGCGCGGTCGAACGGATTACCGACGAAACCCATGTCGGCGCCGACGCCGACCAGCGGCGCGGTGAACGGATCAACGCTCATGTTTCCTCCCTCAGGCACGCGGCGCACCCTGCCCGGCCACGACGCCCGAATGCAAGTCCTCGTCACGCGATGACGGTTGCATGACGGGGCGTTTCGTGAAAAAGGGAGGCCGGGAGTCGGGGCGGGCAGGTCGCTCGCCAACCCGGTCAGGTCCGGAAGGAAGCAGCCGCAACGAATCCGGCTTGGGTCGTCCCGGCTCCCACCCGCCCGCACCAGACATTCCATGATTGCCGTCGCCCGCGCCGCCGGCCCGGTGCCTTGAGCCTGATACACGCCGTCGGGCAAGCCCATGCGCTTCCCTCCCAACCGATCAGGCTCTAGAACAGCGCCATGACTGATTCCGCATCCGCCGACGGCTACCGCGTTCTCGCGCGCAAGTACCGCCCGTCCACGTTCGAGGCCCTGATCGGCCAGGACGCGATGGTGCGCACGCTCGCCAACGCCATCCAGACCGGTCGCCTGGCCCACGCCTTCCTGCTGACCGGCGTGCGCGGGGTCGGCAAGACCTCGACCGCCCGCCTGATCGCCAAGGCCCTCAACTGCATCGGCCCGGACGGCACCGGCGGCCCGACCATCAGCCCGTGCGGCGTCTGCGAGCCGTGCCGGGCGATCAGCGAATCCCGCCATATCGACGTGGTGGAGATGGACGCCGCCTCGCGCACCGGCGTCGACGACGTGCGCGAGATCATCGATGCCGTGCGCTACGCCGCCGTCTCGGCGCGCTTCAAGGTGTACATCATCGACGAGGTCCACATGCTGTCGAAGGCGGCGTTCAACGCGCTGCTCAAGACGCTGGAGGAACCGCCGCCGCACGTGAAGTTCATCTTCGCCACCACCGAGATCCGCAAGGTGCCGGTGACGGTGCTGTCGCGCTGCCAGCGCTTCGACCTCAAGCGCATCCCCGCCGAGATGCTGGCCGAGCATTTCCGCGCCATCGTCGAGAAGGAAGGCGCCAGCGCCGAACCGGACGCGCTGGCGATGATCGCGCGGGCCGCCGAGGGCTCGGTGCGCGACGGCCTGTCGATTCTCGACCAGGCGATCTCCCACGGCAACGGCGCGGTCAGCGCGGCGGCTGTGCGCGACATGATCGGGCTGGCCGACCGGGCGCTGGTGCTCGACCTGATGGGCCACATCCTGACCGCCGAGCCGAAGCCGGCGCTGGCCAACCTGCGCCGCCAGTACGACGCCGGCGCCGACCCGGCGACGGTGCTGCAGGACCTGCTCGACCTCACCCACGCCATCACCCGGATCAAGCTGTCGCCGGACGACCCCACCGACGGCCTGACCGAGGGCGAGCGACCGCGGGCGCTGCAGTGGGCCGAGGGGCTGGGCTTCGCCGCCCTGCAACGGCTGTGGCAGCTGCTGCTCAAGGGCCTGGCGGAAGTGCAGAACGCGCCGGCGCCGATCCAGGCCGCCGAGATGGCGATCCTGCGGCTGATCCACGCCGCCGGCATGCCCGACCCGGCCGACCTGCTGAAGCGCCTGGAGAATGGTGGCAGCGTCGCCGTCGGCGGCGGCGCTCCGGCCCCGACGGCACCGGCGGGCGCCCCGGCGGTGTCGGCCACGCTGAACGAGGTGGCGGACCTGCCGGAGGTGGACAATCCGCCAGCGCCGCCGGCCGACTCGCCCGACCCCGTTGTCGTTCCCCACCCCGCCGCCCGCCCCGCGCCCGCCGTCGTGCCGGCGCCGGCGAGCTTCCCCGAACTGGTGCGGCTGTTCGAGAGCAACACCGAGGGCCTGATCGGCAAGGCGCTGCGGGACGACGCCCATCTGGTGTCCTACGCGCCGGGCCGCGTCGAACTGCGGGTGACAAGTCGCGCGCCGCGCGATCTGGCGCCGCGCATGATGCAGTGCCTGGAAACCTGGACCGGCAGCCGCTGGATGGTCAGCCTGTCGCAGGCGGAGGGCCAGCCGACCCTGCAGCAACAGGCCGCCGCCCAGGCGACCCGCGAGCGCGAGGCCGTACTGGCCGACCCGCTGGTGCGGGCGGCACTGGAAACATTCCCCGGCGCCACGCTGACCCGTATCATCGAGCGGGAAACCGGCGCGCGCGCCACCGACGTCAGGAGTGCACAGGCATGAACTTTCAGGAAATCATGAAGGCCGCCCAGACCATGCAGTCGAAGATGGCGGACGCCCAGGCCAAGCTCGATACCATCGAGGTCGAAGGCCAGTCGGGTGCCGGCATGGTCAAGGTGCGGATGACCGCCAAGGGCAAGGTGCTGCGCATCAGCGTCGACCCGTCGCTGATCGACCCGGCCGAGAAGGAAATGCTGGAGGATCTGCTGGTCGCCGCCATCAACGACACCCGCGCCAAGGCCGAGGCGACCGCCGCCGAGGAAATGGGCAAACTCACCCAGGGGCTGCCGCTGCCACCGGGCATGAAACTGCCGTTCTGACACCAGGGTAACGCCAGGCCCGCGCCAGAGGCCGACAGACGACCAACCAGGGGGGAATCACCATGCAGGCCAGCCAGCCCGCCCGACGGGCGAGACCGGCATGACCGGGACCGGGGACGCCAAGGCGTCGTTCCTGCTGCTGTTCCTGGTGCTGATGGTGGTGGCGGCCGGCAATAACGCGCTGAGTTCGGTGATGCCGGCCATCGGCCGCGAGATCGGCATGGCCGACCTGATGATCGCGATGGTGTTCTCGGTCTCGGCGGCGTTGTGGACCCTCACCGCGCCCTACTGGGGCCGCAAGTCGGATCAGCATGGCCGCAAGAAGCTGATCCGGCTGGGCCTGATCGGCTATGTGGTATCAACGACCGGTGCCGGCGTGGTGGTGCTGGCGGGCCTGAGTGGCTGGCTCACTCCGGTCCTGACCTTCCTGCTGTTCACCCTGCTGCGCTCGCTGTTCGGCCTGCTGGGTTCGGCCGCCAATCCCGCCGCGCAGGCCTATGTCGCCGCCCGCACCACCGGCGAGGCGCGCACCAACGCGCTGGCGACGCTGAGCTCCGCGTTCGGGCTGGGCACGGTGCTGGGGCCGGCGGTGGCGCCGTTCATGGTCGTGCCGATCCTCGGTCTCTCCGGGCCGCTGTTCGGTTTCGCGCTGCTGGCGGTCATCACCATGCTGGCGGTCAACCGCTATCTGCCCGACGACGCGCCCGGCAGCCTGGGCTGGCGCAAGGACGACACGCCCGCGTTGCCGCTGCGCTGGCGGGACCGGCGCATCGCGCCCTTTCTCGGCGTCGGCTTCGTGGCGGGCAGCGCCCAGGCGGCGATGACCCAGTGCACCGGCTTTCTCATCATCGACCATCTGGCGCTCTCGCCGGCCAAGGCCCAGTCCTTCATCGGCGTCGCGCTGATGGCCGGCGCCGGTGCCACCCTGGTTGCCCAGTGGGGCCTGATCCGCATGCTGCGCATGACGCCCAAGGCCTTGCTGCAATGGGGCACCGGCCTGTGCCTTGCCGGTGCCGCGATCATGGCGATGGCCGGCAGCTACGGCACCATTGTTACCGGATTCGCGATCATCAGCCTTGGCGCCGGTTTCGTCCGGCCGGGCTTCACCGCCGGCGCGTCGCTGGCGGTTCGGGTGGAGGAACAGGGCGCGGTGGCCGGCGCGGTCACCGCCATCAACGGGGCCTGCTTCATCATCTCCCCGGCCGTCGGCGTGGCGCTCTATCATGTCGCCCAGCCGCTGCCGTTCGCGCTCTCCGGCCTGCTGCTGGCCGGTACGCTTGCCTATGCCCTGACCAACGACACGGTGCGGCAGGCCGGACGGACGCCGGTCCCCGAGACACCGACACCCGAACAATAGCCCCGCGACCGCCGGACAGATGCGCAACCTACTGCCTTCATTGGCATTCCATGAAAAGTAACGAAGGAAACTGTCATCGACTGCCGTTATCAGGAGGCGCATGATCGTGACCCGGCCCCAGGTGCCATCTGTCAGGCCGGACCTTGAAACAACCCCTGGACTCAACTGGATACGCCCGATGATCTCCCGCCGCCTGGTTCTGATTGGCGCCACCGCCATCATCGTTGCCGCCGCGGGCGGCTTCTGGATGCTCCGGGATGGCGACAAGGCGGCCTTCCAGACCCAGGTGGTGGAAAAGGGCGACATCATCTCCACCATCTCCGCCTCTGGCAAACTGCAGGCGGTGGGCACGGTGGAGGTGGGCTCGCAGGTCTCCGGCCAGATTTCGGAGATTCTTGTCGATTTCAACTCGCCGGTGAAGAGGGGCCAGCTGCTGGCGCGCATCGACCCCAGCACCTTCGAGGCCAAGGTGTTGCAGGCACAAGCCAACCTCGCCACCGCCAACGCCACCCTTGCGCAGGCGAAGGCCAACCTGCTGGAAGCCCAGCGGGACTACGACACCAAAAAGGCACTGCTGGACTCCGGCTACTATTCGGTGCGCGCGATCCAGACCGCCGAGGCTACCTTGATGTCGGCCCGCGCCAGCGTCACCTCGGCCCAGGCCGCCATCCGCGAACGCGCCGCCAGCCTCAACCAGGCGCGCATCGACCTCACCCGCACCTACATCCGGGCGCCCGTTGATGGCGTGGTGATCGACCGCCAGGTCGATAGCGGCCAGACCGTTGCCGCCAGCCTGTCAGCGCCGACCCTGTTCGTCATCGCCGAGGATCTGTCACAGATGCAGGTGGAGGCCAATGTCGACGAGGCCGACATCGGCAACGTCAAGGCCGGCCAGCGGGTCGAGTTCACGGTCGACGCCTTTCCCGACGCCACCTTTGCCGGCGAGGTCAGGCAGGTGCGCATCGCCGGCGTCGAGACCTCCAACGTCATCTCCTACACCGTCATCATCACGGCCCCTAACCGGGATGGCCGGCTGCTGCCGATGATGACCGCCAACGCCACCATCTACCTCGGCGAGATCAAGAACGTCCTGAAGGTGCCGATGGCGGCGCTGCAGTTCAAGCCGCGCGATCCGGAAGCGGAAAAGGCGCAGGTCGCGGCCCAGTCCGGCAACCCGCTGGCCGCCACCATGGGACCACCGGGCATGCGCGGGCTGCGCGCCGCCGGCGGCACCCAGAACCAGAACGGCGGCCAGGGGGGTGCCAGTAGCCGTCGACCGGACCCGGCCAAGATGCTGGAAGACCTGACCGAGGATCTGACGCTCACCCGCGACCAGCAGAGCCGGGTCCGCGCCATCCTTGAGGAGTCGCTGGCTGGCCGGCCGGCGTTCAACGGCCCGCCCACCGACGCCCAGCGGGCGGAGATGCGCCAGCGCCGCGAGGCGATGCGCGAGAAGATCAAGGCCGTGCTGACGCCGCCGCAGGCCACGCTCTTCGACGAAATGCAGCCGGTGCGCGGCGCCAACGGCGAGAGCGGCAAGGCCGGCACCGTCTATGTGCTCGACGCCAGGGGCGAGGCGGACGAACGCAACATCCTGATCGGCGCCAGCGACGACGACTGGGCGGCGGTGATCGGCGGCCGGCTGAAGGCCGGCGACAAGGTCATCGTCGGCCAGTCCATGCCGGGCGAGGATTGAGGCGTGAGCGAACCGCTCATCCGCTGCCGTGACCTGACCAAGCACTTCCGCATGGGTTCGGAAGTGGTGCGCGCGCTCGACGGCGTGTCGCTGGACATCGCGCGCGGCGAGTTCGTTGCCATCATGGGGCCGTCCGGCTCCGGCAAATCGACACTGATGACGATGATCGGCGCGCTCGACACGCCGACCAGCGGTGACATCATCATCGATGGTACCGCGCTCGCCGAGGCCTCGCCAAGCGCGCTGGCCGACCTGCGCGGCCGGACCATCGGCTTCGTGTTCCAGCAGTTCAACCTGCTCTCCCGCCTGAGCGCGCTCGACAATGTGGCGATGCCGCAGATTTACCGCCGCGACGCGGTCGCCGACCTCCGGGGCAAGGCCATCGACTGCCTGAAGCGCGTCGGCCTGGGTGACCGCATGCACCACCTGCCGTCGGAAATGTCGGGCGGCCAGCAGCAACGCGTCGCCATCGCCCGCGCGCTGGTCAACGATCCGCTGATCCTGCTCGCCGACGAACCCACCGGCGCGCTCGACAGCCGCACCGGCGCGGAAGTGATCGCCCTGTTCCAGGCGCTCAACCGCGAGGGCATCACCATCATCCTCGTCACCCACGACGCGCAGGTCGCCCGCGCCGCCCGCCGCATCCTGCGCTTCCGCGACGGCCGCATCGTCGCCGACGACGTCAACACCGACGTCTGGACCCCCGCTCCCTCCGCCGCCTGAGGCCCCGCCATGCGCCCCCTCGCCGCCCTCCGCCTCGCCACCAGTTCGCTCAAGGCCCACAAGCTGCGCAGCGCGCTGACCATTCTCGGCATCATCATCGGCGTCGCCTCGGTGATCACCATGGTCGCCATCGGCCAGGGCGCGCGCCAACAGATCGAGGAGCAGGTGCGGGCGCTGGGCACCAACGTCGTCATGCTGCTGCCGGGCTTCAACCGCTCCGGTCCGGTGCGCTCCTCCAGTGGTGGCACGCCGCTGACCGACCGCGACGCCGCCGCCATCGCCAGGCGCGTCTCCGGCGTCGAGGTCGCCGCCCCGATCCGTCAGGGCAGCGCCCAGCTGATCTATGCCGGGCGCAACTGGTCGAGCACCGTGGTCGGCTCCACCGCCGATATCTTCGTCGCCCGCGACCTGACGCTGGCGGAGGGTCGCAAGTTCTCCGACCGCGAATCGCGCAGCCCGGCCAAGGTCGCCATCATCGGCCAGACCGTGGTCAAGGAGCTGTTTGCCGGCGCCTCGCCGCTGGGCCAGACCATCCGCGTCAACCGGGTGCCGATGAAGGTGGTCGGCGTGCTGGAGGCCAAGGGCCAGAACGCCATGGGCCAGGACCAGGACGACACCGTGCTGGTGCCGCTCAAGGCCGCCCAGTCGCGCCTGCTGGGCGGCCGGTCGCGCGGGGCCGGCGAGGTCAACATGATCGCCATCAAGGCCAGGCGCGCGAGCCTGGTGGGCCAGGTGCAGACCGAGGTCGACGCGCTGATGCGCGAACGCCAGCGCCTGCGTCCCGACCAGGAGGCCGGCTTCGCGGTGCGCAGCCTGTCGGAACTGATGGCGGTGCGCACCCAGACCACCAACACCATGACCGGCCTGCTCGGCGCCATCGCCTCGGTGGCGCTGGTGGTGGGCGGCATCGGCATCATGAACATCATGCTGGTCTCGGTCACCGAGCGCACCCGCGAGATCGGCCTGCGCATGGCGGTGGGCGCGCGGCCGGAGGACATCCTGCTGCAGTTTCTCACCGAGGCCGGCCTGCTGGCGCTGATCGGCGGCGTGATCGGCGTGCTGCTGGCGCTGGCGCTGTCGCTGGCCATCGCCCAGTTCGCCGGCTGGTCGGTGAGCATCGACCCCGCGATCGTGCTGGTCAGCCTGCTGTTCTCCGGCGGCGTCGGCGTGGTGTTCGGCTTCTACCCGGCGCGAAAGGCCGCCCGGCTCAACCCGATCGAGGCACTGCGCCACGACTGAGGCGGGAGCGACCAACGTCAACCGGCCCCGACGTCGTGCGTCGTTCCGCCACGCTTGTTGTCGGCGCCGGACGTCTGACCTATGAAGGGAGTGGCGGCGGTTCCGTCGCGAGTCATGGCGTTCCCATTCCAGCGGAGAGGAGACCATCATGAGCGACGCCGACAAATCCGGCACGATCCGGGAAGCCGTGGGCTATTTCCAGACATCCGACACCTTGCAGGCGGCCATCGACGAGCTTCTGCGATCGGGCTTCGACCGCGCGGAACTCAGCCTGCTGGCGGCGGCGCGCACGGTGGAGGAGCAGCTGGGTCACGCCTACCGCAAGGTCGCCGAGCTGGAAGACGACCCCCGGGCGGCGCGCTGCTGCTATGTATCGACGGAGTCGATCGGCGATGCCGAGGGCGCGCTGATTGGCGTGCCCCTCTATGTCGCCGGAACCGCCGCCGCAGGCATCATTCTGGCCACCGGCGGCACCATGGCGGCCGCCATTCTGGGCGCGGCGCTGGCAGGTGGCGCGGGCGGCGCCTTCGGCGGGCTGTTGGCCCGGCTTGTGGGGAACCATCAGGCCCGGCACGTCGAGGAACAGCTGGACCATGGCGGCCTGCTGCTGTGGGTGCGGACCTGGACGACCGACGACGAACAGCGGGCGAGCGCGATCATGAAGAGACATTCCGGCCGCGATGTGCATATTCACGCCATTCCCGCCTGAGCGGGCGGCGCACGCCGGCGTGACCGCGACCGCCTGACACGAACACAATGACCAACCGGACTGAAGAGGTGATCCAGATGAAGGGTTTTGTCGCCAATATCGAGGAACTGACCGAAGCGAACAATGACTTCCGGCGGGTGCTGTACACCGGCCACAATCTGCAGCTCGTGCTGATGGCGCTCCGGCCGGGCGAGGAGATCGGCGAGGAAATCCACGACGACCGCGACCAGTTCTTCCGCATCGAGACCGGCGAGGGCGAGATCTGGATCGATGGCGTGTGCCACCAGGTGAAGGCCGACGATGGCATCATCGTGCCGCAGGGCGCGCGCCACAACGTCATCGGCCGGGGCAGCGAACCGATGCGGCTGTATACCATCTACGGCCCGCCCGAGCATGTCGACGGCACCGTCCACAAGACCTGCGCCGAGGCCCAGGCGTCGCACGAGCATTTCGACGGCAAGACCACCGAGTAGGCCGCGCGGGGCTGGCATCGGCGCGCGGCGCGCGGGGCCGGCATCGGCGCGCGGCGCGCGGCTGCGAACACCCCGGAGAACGCCGGTTCATCGCCCATACAGGCGGGCACGCCCATATACACGGGCACGCCGATGGTGCCCGCAGCCTGCACGGAGACCCCCGATGACCCAGCCCCGCCCCGATGACCTGACCGCCGCCCCCCCGTTCCCGCGCGACGCCGCCAGTCGTCGCTGGCTCGCTGGCGCCGCCGTGCTGGCGGCCGGCATGGTCGCCGGAGGCTATCTGCTGGGTGACGGTCTGGTGCGGGCTCGCGAGGCCGACCGCTCGGTGACGGTGCGCGGCCTCGCCGAGCGTGAGGTGACCGCCGATCTTGCCACCTGGACGATCGCCTATTCCGCCACCGCGCCGGACCTCGCGACCGCCCAGGCCGACGTCGATGGCGATTCCGACGCGATCCGCGCCTTTTTCCGCGATCTCGGATTCCCCGCCGACGACCTCCAGCCCACCGGCGTCAATGTCTCGCAGTTCACCGACAACATGGGCGCCACCCGCTTCACCGTGCGCCAGCGCATGACCCTGCGCTCGACCGACATCGTCCGCGCCCAGTCGGCGGTGCGCCGCCAGTTCGAGCTGGTGCGGCGCGGCGTCGTGCTGGAGGAGGGCTCGGGCATGACCTACGCCTTCACCCGGCTGAACAGCGTCAAGCCGGCGATGGTCGCCGCCGCGACCCGGGACGCGCGTGCGGCGGCCGAACAGTTCGCCAAGGACAGCGGCACCTCGGTTGGCGCGATCAAGCAGGCGACCCAGGGCTATTTCGAAGTCACGGCCCGCGATGGCGATTCCGGCGGTGGCTGGGGGGTGTCGGACACGCCGTACAAGAAGGTCCGCGTCGTCACCACCGTGGTGTTCTATCTGCGCTGATCCCGGCCGCCGGCGTTGTCCCGCCACGCCTTCGCAGCCTCGCCGTGATGGCCGGGTGTGAGCAGAAGCCTCCCGCCCCGCGACCCTCGCTGTCAGGGCCGGGCGTGGCCGGGCCGGGACGGGGGGAAAGAATAGGTATACTGTCCCCCGATATGCATGCACCGATATGCAGGCAGCACCCCGCGACCCCACGGGATGGCGCAACCACGCCCTTCGACAGGCTCAGGACGAACGGTGAGGACGGCGCCTTGCGCCAACGGGCGGGTCGCGACGTCGAATTGCCGTTCGTCCTGAGCCTGTCGAAGGGCGGACGGCCGCATGAGCTGGACCGGCCCGCGTCCTCCCCACGGTCGTCAAGCCCGGCCATGACAGCGGCGAATGCGGGAAGATAAGCAGACGACCACCGGAAACACGGGGCGGGAAATATACTCAGCGCCCGATAACAGTTTCTATGACAACGTCGGACATCCCTTTGTCCGCCGCGATATTCTTTCCGGAATAATAAAATCCGCGCGGATACAGCGCCCCCGTGCCGTAGTGACGCCGCGGCGGTACAGCCATCACTGGCTGACCGGCATGCGCCATTTCATGTCGCACTTTCTCAGCAGCGGATCGGATCTCCAGCTCCCGTGCCGGATGGAGCAGGAAAGGCCTAATCAGGACGTTCATGCCATCGTCAATAAGAGCCTTCACGAAAGCCGCAGAGCCGAATGTTCTTGGGGTAAAATACCGCATGCGAAAAAAATGATCCGGCGTACCTTGTGTTTTCAGCACAAGATTTTTAATCTTTCCAAATTCGACTGGCGCGGCATCGGGAAATCTCCTGTCAGCTTCGCGGACGGCGTCCTCAAATTTGTCGTACTTTTCCATCCACGAAATCTCGCTGCGATCCGTATCGACCACATCGAGATGATGGTAGTCATCCATGATCCAGTAGCCCTGTTCGATGATGGCGCCGCCGCCGTACGAGTCCACCTGATCGGGGCGCTTCAGCTCCAGCCGGAGGGGGTAGAAGTCGACGTTCGGCACGGCGAAACGTTCGACCAGCGCCTTGAAGCGATCCGAGGCCACCCGGATGGCGGAATCGATCCGGAAATAATCCGGCAGTTCGGACGCGTCGGTGCAATGTTCCAGAGACCACAGAAGGTCCTCCGGCGGTGCGATCAACAGCGGCTCGTTGACACGCGCCTTGAGCCTCCGTCTTTGTCGTATGATAGGAATGTATTCGGGATAGGGCAGTTTGTAGGCATTGAGGTCGGTCGCCGGGACCGGCTTCGCGACAATCTCGAAAATGAAATCCAGCGGCGTCTCCAGGTCGACACCCTGTTCCTGGCTTTCGGTCGGCTTCATGAGATATCCTTCATCACTTCAGGCGAACATTGGCAGCACAGGATCACGCGCGGCCGATCACGGATGGCCGGGAACAGCTTAGAGTTGTCGACTCTGCATATCCAGTCCCCCCGCCCTCATGCCGCGCGCAGGACGTCTCGGGCCTGTTCGGGCAGGCGGGGTGCTACGGACGCGGCGCGTCGGTGACGGCGAAATCCGGGTATCGCCCGAGAAGCAGCAGCGACGATGCGCCGGCAAAGATGACCGCCGCGCCAATCAGCAATGCAGGCGCATGCCCGCCCGACGCCTCCACCAGCGAGGCAAAGACATAAGCGCCGGCCCCCGTCGCGATGGCGAAGCCCGCCCACAGCCAGGCGTAGATCCTGCCGTAACTGCGCATGCCGAAATAGCGGGCACACAGGAAAGCGATCAGATCAAACTCCGCGCCGGCAGCCAGGCCGATCATCACCGCCGCGAGCGCCGGCGCCTGACCCTGCCACAGCAGCAGACAGGCGAGGCCCGGCAACATCAGCAGGATGGCGGCGACCGCTGGCGCCCAGAAGCGGTCGATCAGCGCACCCGTGACGATGCGGCCGACCATGACCGACACGCCAAGCAGGCTGGAATACCACGCCACTTCGCGGACGCCGATCTTCTCAAGAATGGGGCCGACATTGGGGATGATGCCGCTGATGGTGAAATGGGTGGCGCCAACGGCGATGAGGAGCAGCCAGAACCGGTACCCCGCCAGCGCCTGGGCGAAACCGACACCGCTGGCGACGCCCGGCGCGGCGGGCGAGGTCACCGCGCGTGCCGCCGTCCGTGACCGGCCCCGGAAAAGCAGCCAGGTCAGCGGCACCCCGACACCGACAATGAGGCCGCCGAGGAAAAGATACCCCTCCCGCCAGCCGTGGCTGGCGATGATGGCATTGAGCACCGGCGGGGCAAGCGCCGCGGTGATGCCGCTGCCGGAAAGGGCGATACCCAGCGCCATGCCGCGCCCCTTGTCGAACCAGTCCATGATCCCCCGGGACCACGTCAGCGGGGAGGTGCCGATCGCCAGCACCGCCAGCAGCAGCCAGCTGATACGCCAGGTCACCAGATCACCCGGCTGGATGGCGAAGAGCAGGAAGGCGGCGGCAAGCCCCAGCTGACTGACCAGGGCCACCGGCCGGGCGCCGAAGCGGTCGGTCATCCACCCCGCCGCCCAGGCCACCAGTACCGTGCCCATCATCTGGAAGGCGAAGCCGGACTGGACCTCGGCCCGCGTCCACCCGAAATCCGCGGCGATGGGCTGGCTGAAAACCCCCAGAGTGTAGAACGGAAGCGCGGTAATGCCGAGCATCACCCCCAGCAGGGCCGCCAGCAGAACCCGCCAGCCGCCGCGCCGCGCTTCCGCCAGAAATCCGTCACGCTCAACCATGGTGTCCAATCTCGCCCATCACCGGAGTTTGAGTGAAGGTGGTCGAAAGGCGCACGCCCTTCCCGCCTAACTCGATGTTGTCCGCACAATGGATAGTCCAGCGGATGGTCGAGCCCTTTCCGTCGCGCACGCCGCCTCCTCTCATGCCGCTGTTCCGCCGGCCGGTTGCCGCCTATGCTTAGCGGCACGTTAGGGTTTCGCAGCTAGACGGGGGCCATGGCACGCGACGACACGAGAGGCGACGACAGAAGCGGCGACGGGATGACGGGCGACAGCGCGCAGGGCGTCGCCACCCACCGCTCCGGCCGGCCGGTGTCGGCGACGGCGCCGCTGACCGGGCTGGTCGGCTTCATCGCCGCCTGTCTGGCGGTCTGGCTGCTGCGCGACTGGACGGCGCTGCCCTACCAGCGGGCGCTGGCGGTGATGGCCGCCGTCGCCGCGCCGATGCTGCTGGTCGACCTGCTGGTGTTCCGCGTCCACCGCCGCGCCTCGACGGGTCTGGCGGGCACCGCCCTGCACCCGGTGGCGCCGGGCCGGCTGCTGCGCAAGCTGGTGGGGCTGGGCGTAACGCTGGGCGCCATCGCCGGGCTCTACTGGCTGTTCCCCGAGTATGCCGGCGACTTCTACCAGCCGGTGTGGGATGCGGTGGCGCTGCTGGCGCCGTGGCTGGCGGCCGTGACGCCGGTTTACGTGCTGATCGTCGACCGGCGCCAGCGCGCACCGGAAGATGCCTACGCCCAGCTCGGCGCGCTGGTGCTGGCCGGCCAGCGCCCGGCCGACTGGGGCGACATCGGCAACCACGCGCGCGGCTGGCTGATCAAGGGCTTTTTCCTGCCGCTGATGTTCGTCGGCCTGACCCGCGACATCAGCCACATCTCCGGCCTGCTGATGGGCGAGCGGCCGGCCGGCTTCCTGCCGCTGTATGATCTGGTCTATGGCGCCACCTTCCTGCTCGACCTGCTGTTCACCTGCATCGGCTACATGCTGACGCTGCGGCTGACCGACACCCATATCCGTTCGGCGGAGCCGACCATGTTCGGCTGGGCGGTGTGCCTGGTGTGCTACCAGCCTTTCTGGAGCCTGATCTCGGCCCAGTATCTCGCCTATGACGCCGATTCCACCGTCTGGGGGCCCTATTTCAGCGCGTGGCCGGCGGTGCAGGCCGCCTGGGGCGCGGCGATTCTGGCGTGTGTCGGCGTCTATGTCTGGGCGACCATCGCGTTCGGCTGCCGCTTCTCCAACCTCACCCACCGGGGCATCATCACCTCGGGCCCCTACCGCTGGATGAAGCACCCGGCCTATGTGGCGAAGAACCTGTCGTGGTGGCTGATCTCCATCCCCTTCCTCGGCGAGGGGCCAACCGAACTGGCGGTGCGCCAGTGCCTGCTGCTGCTGATGCTCAACGGCATCTACGCCCTGCGCGCGCTCACCGAGGAACGCCACCTGGCGCGCGACCCGGTGTATCGCGCCTACCAGGCGTGGATGCGCGAACATTCGCTGGTGGCCTACGGGCGCAGGTTGCTCGCCGGCTGAGCCGGCAACATGAAAGCGACCGGCTGAGCCGGCTAAATACAACGACCGGCTGAGCCGGCAAACGAGAGACAGCCGGCTGAGCCCGTTCCGACGCGTCGCGCTTGACCGAATTAGTTTCAGTTGATACTAAATAATCGACGAGGGAGAGCGCCATGGCACGCAATTATATTCCAACCGCCTGGGTCAAGGGCCAGGCGTCGCGGCAGGCCCACTGCGACCTGCCGGCCGGCACCTATGAACGGGAGATGTCGAAGGAGGGCTTTTTCGGCCCGGCCGCCTTCTTCCACCACCGCCACCCGCCCACCGGCTGGGTGGAGTTCGACGGGCCGATCGCGCCGCGCGCCTTCGATCTTGCCCGCCTGACCGAGGACAGCGCCTCGCCGTGGGCGGCGCCGGTGATCCTGCACAACAACGCCACCGAGCTGCGGTTGTGGCGGCTGGGCTCGGCGATGACCGATCTGGCCCGCAACGCCGACGGCGACCAGCTGCTGTTCGTCCATGCCGGCGGCGGCGACCTCTACTGCGACTTCGGCCATCTGGCGCTCAACGCCGGCGATTATGTGATGATCCCGCGCGGCACCATGTGGCGCATCGCGCCGGCCCGGCCGATGATGCTGCTGATGATCGAGGCGACCAATTCCAGCTACACGCTGCCGGAGAAGGGCCTGGTGGGCAACCACGCCATCTTCGACCCCGCCATCCTCGACACCCCTGAGCTGGACGAGGCCTTCCTCGCCCAGCAGTCGGGCAACGCGCGCACCCGCGTGCTGGTGAAGAAGCGCGGCATCGTCTCCACCATCACCTACCCGTTCAACCCGCTCGACGCGGTGGGCTGGCATGGCGACCTGTCGGTGGTGCGGCTCAACGTCAGGGACATCCGGCCGCTGCTGTCCGCCCGCTATCACCTGCCGCCTTCGGCGCACACCACGTTCCTCGCCGACCGCTTCGTCGTCTGCACCTTCGCGCCGCGCCCGTTCGAGACCGATCCCGGCGCGCTGAAGGTGCCGTTCTTCCACAACAACGACGATTATGACGAGGTGCTGTTCTACCACGCCGGCGACTTCTTCAGCCGCGACAACATCCACCCCGGCATGATGACCTTCCACCCCACCGGCTTCACCCACGGCCCGCACCCCAAGGCGCTGGCGCGGATGTTCGAGCAGCCCAAGCCGGCGACCGACGAATATGCGGTGATGATCGACACCCGCGACCCGCTTGACGTCGCCGACGCCGCGACGCAGGTGGAGTGGACCGACTACAGGAACAGCTGGAAGCCCAAAGCCCCATGAAACTCGCAACACTCAAAGCCGGCGGCCGTGACGGCGTGCTGGTGGTCGTCTCGCGCGATCTCAGCCGCTGCCTCGATGTGCCGCACGTCGCCAACACGCTGCAGGAGGCGCTGGACAACTGGGCCGGCGCCGCGCCGGAGCTGGCGGGCTATTACCACCAGCTCAACGCCGATGCCGCGCTGGGCGAGCCGTTCGACCAGGCCGCCTGCGCCAGCCCGCTGCCGCGCGCCTACCACTGGGTGGACGGCTCGGCCTACGTCAACCATGTCGAGCTGGTGCGCAAGGCCCGCGGCGCCGAGATGCCGCCGAGCTTCTGGACCGATCCGCTGGTCTATCAGGGCGGCTCGGACGACTTCACCCCGCCGCACGATCCGATCATCTGCCCCGACGAGTCCTGGGGCATCGACCTTGAGGGCGAGCTGGCGGTAATC
Organism: Parapedomonas caeni; assembly: GCF_041060555.1. NCBI lineage: Bacteria > Pseudomonadati > Pseudomonadota > Alphaproteobacteria > Sphingomonadales > Sphingosinicellaceae > Parapedomonas > Parapedomonas caeni. The sequence goes on from NZ_JBEUDS010000016.1 coordinate 63,057, forward strand.
ACCGACGACGTGCCGATGGGCACCACGCCGGCGCGCGCCGCCGACCACATCAAGCTCATCATGCTGGTCAACGACGTCAGCCTGCGCAACCTGATCCCGGCGGAACTGGCCAAGGGCTTCGGCTTCTACCAGTCGAAGCCGGCCACCAGCTTCGCGCCGGTGGCGGTGACGCCTGACGAGCTGGGCGACGCCTGGGCCGACTGCAAGGTCCGCCGGCCGCTGGTCAGCCACATCAACGGCCAGCCGTTCGGCACCCCCGACGCCGGCACCGACATGACCTTCAGCTTCGCCGAGCTGATCGCCCACGTCACCAAGACCCGGCGGCTGGGCGCCGGCGCCATCGTCGGCTCCGGCACGGTCTCCAACAAGGGTGCCGACGGCGGCCCCGGCAAGCCGGTGGCGCAAGGCGGCGTCGGCTATTCCTGCCTCGCCGAGATCCGCACCATCGAGACCATCCTGCATGGCAAGCCGGTGACGCCATTCCTCAAACACGGCGACCGGGTGCGGCTGGAGATGTTCGACGCCGACGGCGGCTCGATCTTCGGCGCCATCGACCAGGTGGTGGCGAAAGACTGAGACGGCGGCACGCCCGCGGGCTGGCGCCGGGCCGGCATCGGCTCTAGAACCGGCGTGTTCCGGGCCACGACGGCCGATCCCGGTTGCCCAATTTCGGCCGTCCGATCCTGCGGGGGGAGAGACCACCGATGCTGACGCTGTATTCCTACTGGCGGTCCTCCGCCGCCTACCGGGTGCGCATCGCGCTCAACCTCAAGGGGCTGGAGCACGACATCGTGGCCGTGAACCTGGTCAAGGGCGAGCAGGCCGGCGACGATTATCGCGCGCTCAACCCGCAGGGGCTGGTGCCGCTGCTGGTGGACGGCGACACCCGGCTGTCGCAGTCGATGGCGATCATCGAGTATCTGGAAGAGGTCCACCCGCATCCCCGGCTGCTGCCCGCCGACCTCGCCGAACGGGCGCGGGTGCGGGCGATGGCCGGGCTGATCGCCGCCGACATCCACCCGCTCAACAACCTGCGCGTCCTGAAATATCTCAAGCGCGAGCTGGGCCAGACCGATGATGCCATCAACAGCTGGTATCGCCACTGGATCACCCAGGGCTTCACCGCGCTGGAACAGCTGGCCGATGCCACGGGGCCGTATCTGTGCGGCGACGTGGTGACGCTGGCGGATGTGTTCCTGGTGCCGCAGATGGCCAACGCCCGGCGCTACGACACCGACCTCACGCCCTTCCCCCGGCTGGTGGCCGCCGACGCCGCCGCCCGCGCGCTGGAGCCCTTCGCCGCCGCCGCCCCCGAACGCCAGCCCGACGCGGGGTAAGGGGGCCAGCAGGGAGGTCGCCAGACACCCCCCAGCTGTCGCGTTTCTTTACAAAGGCAGGCGAGGCGCGAGCGCGCCATGCCCCGGAAAGGCGCGGCAATACTGGCTTGTTACGAGGTTGGCACGGTCCCTGCTTTGCCGGCGCCGAACAGATAACAAAGGGGCCTTTGCCATGCGTCACTTCACCAAACTGCTTGCCGCCGGCGCCATGCTGCTGGGCGGCGCCACCAGCGCCAGCGCCGCCGCCACCCAGGTCTTCGCCTGGGAAGATTCCTTCGATGTGTGCGCGACCATGAATGGCTGCTCGGTGTCGACCAGCGGTAGCGGTCTGTATGAGAGCGTCGAAAATTATGCCGGCATCAGCGACGGCAACGGCAACAGCTTCTCCGGCACCTTCATGCGCTCGAGCGGCATGCTCACCGTCAGGCTATATGGTCTGGCGGCTCACGACACGCTGAGTCTGGAATTCCTGCTGGCCGTCATCGACTCCTGGGATGGCCTGAGCAACGACGGCGTGTCGCCGGATACCTTCACCATCACGCTCGATGGCGACACCGTGTTCTCCGGCGGCTTCGACACCTTCGATCCGGCCGACCAGTCCTACGCCGGGCTGACCCAGCTGTCCTACGGCAGCCAGCTGGGCTTCAGCAGCTGGGCCGACGCCGCCTATGACGGCGCCTTCACCCGCGCCCACAGCGCCGCCGATGCGACCATCATGTTCATTGCCGGCGGCGCCGGCTGGCAGGGCCGCGACATCACCGATGAATCCTTCGCCATCGAGGACCTCAAGGTGTCCATCGCCAGCCGCACCACCGATGTGCCGGAACCGGCCAGCCTCGGCCTGCTCGGCGCCGGCCTCGCCGGTCTGGCGCTGGCGCGCCGCCGTCGCCGCTGAGCGACCACGCAGCGTTACCCGTACAACGGGCGGCCCTGGCGGGCCGCTCGTTCGCGTTTCAGGGCGCTGGCCCGGTTTAGCGCCATCCCGTACAACGACCCTGCGATTGACGCCGCGCGGACGACCCTCTAGCGACAGGGCCATGCGCTTCATTTCCGACAATACCGCCACCGTGTCGCCCGAGATTCTCGCGGCGATCGCCGACGCCAACGCCGCCCCCACCGCCGCCTACGACGGCGACCCGTGGTCGGCGCGGATGAACACGGTGCTGGCCGACTTCTTCGGCACCGAGGTCGCCGCCTACACCGTCGCCACCGGCACCGCCGCCAACAGCCTGGCGCTGGCCTGCCTGACGCCGCCGTTCGGCGCCGTGGTCTGCCATCGGGAAGCCCATATCGCGGTCGACGAATGCGGCGCGCCGGAGTTCTACACCGGCGGCGCCAAGCTGCTGCTGGCCGACGGCGACCGCGCCAAGCTGACGCCGGCGACAGTGGCCGAGGCATTGAAGGACATGCGCAGCGACGTGCATCAGGTGCAGCCACGCGCGCTGTCGCTGACCCAGGCGACCGAACTGGGCTGTGCCTACACCCCCGACGAGGTGGCGGCACTCACAGCACTGGCGCGCGCACGCGGGCTGCGGGTGCACATGGACGGCGCCCGCTTCGCCAACGCGCTGGTGCATCTGGGCTGCCATCCCGGCGACGTGACCTGGCGCGCCGGCGTCGACGTGCTGAGCCTCGGCGTCACCAAGAACGGCGGCCTGTCGACGGAAGCCGTGGTGTTCTTCGACACCGCGCTCGCCGCCGAGTTCGGCCTGCGGCGCAAGCGCGGCGGCCACCTGCTGTCGAAGGGGCGCTATCTGTCGGCGCAGGTCGTCGCCTACATCGAGACCGGTCTGTGGGAACGCAACGCCCGGCGCGCCAACGGGCTCGCCCGGCGACTGGCGGCGGCCTGCGGCGACCGGCTGCTGGTGCCGGTGGAGGCCAACGAGCTGTTCGTCCGCGTCGGCGTCGCCGGCGCCGCCAGACTGCGCGAGGCGGGCTTCGTCTTCTACGACTGGGGCGCCGAAGGCTCGGGCGAGATCCGCCTGGTGGTGTCGTGGGACCAGCCGGAGACGGACGTCGCGGCGCTGGCCGACGCGCTGGCCGGCCTCGACTGCTGAGCGGGGCGCGCGCCGTGCCGCCCTGGCTGTCCTTCCTTGCCGTGGTGACGATCTGGGGCAGCACCTGGTTCGTCATCACCACCCAGCTTGCTGTCATCCCGGCCAACTGGGCGGTGGCCTACCGCTTCCTGCTGGCGGCGGCGGTGCTGTGGCTGGTGCTGCTGGTCCGTCGCGAGAGGCTCGCCCTGACCATGCGCCAGCACGCGCTGGTGGCGCTGTTCGGGCTGCTGCAGTTTTCACTCAACTACCTGCTGGTCTATGAGGCGGAGACGCACATCTCCTCGGGCCTGGTGGCGGTGGTTTTCGCGCTGATGGTGGTCACCAACCCGGCGATCGCCCGGCTGACCATCGGCCAGAAGATGTCGCCGGCGCTGTATCTGGGTGCCGCGCTGTCGGTGACCGGCATCGGCCTGCTGTACGCGCGCGAGGTCACCACGCTCGACTGGCACGACCGCGGCATCGTCGGCCTGGCGCTGTGCTTCGGCGGCGTGCTGGCGGCGTCCGCCGGCAACATCTTCCCGGCCGCGAAAAGCCTGCGCGGGGTGAGCATCAACGCGCTCAACGCCTGGGGCATGGTCTATGGTGCCATCGGCTCCTCGATTTACGCCGCCTTCACCGACGGCCCGGCGCCGTGGAGCCTGGAGCCGCGCTTCCTGCTCGGGCTGGGCTACCTGTCCATCCTCGGCTCGGTGGTCACCTTCACTCTTTACCTCCAGCTCATCCGCCAGTGGGGCGTGGCGCGCGCCGGCTACACCAGCGTGCTGATCCCGGTGGTGGCGCTGGCGATCTCGACGGTGCTGGAAGGCTACCAGTGGTCGACACTGGGGCTGATCGGCGCCGGACTGGCGCTGGCCGGCACGCTGGTGGCGGTGGCCAGCCGGCGTTAGGGTCGGTTCGGGCACGACAACGGGGAGAACCTCACCGATGATCCACACCATCACCACCAGCGACGGCTGCGACATCGCCTATCGCCTGAGCGGCCAGGCCGAGGCGCCGGTGCTGCTGCTGCTCCACTCGCTGGGCGCCTCGATGGACATGTGGGCGCCGCAGGTGGAGGTGCTGGGGGACCGCTTCCGCCTGCTGCGCCCGGACGCGCGCGGCCACGGCCGCTCCGACGCGCCGGCCGGCGACTACACCCTGCCCCGGCTGGGCGAGGACGTGCTGGAGCTGCTGACGGCGCTGGCGATTCCGCGCGCCCATGTCTGCGGGCTGTCGATGGGCGGCATGGTCGCCATGTGGCTGGCGGTGCATGCCGCCCGCCACGTCGACCGGCTGGTGCTGAGCAACACCGCCGCCTGGATGGGACCGCCGGCGGCCTGGGAGGAGCGCATGTCGCTGGTGCGCGCCCACGGCATGGCCGCCGTCACCGAGCCGACGCTGGCGCGCTGGTTCACGCCGGCCTTTCACGCCCGGGCGCCGGCGGCGATCGAGCCCGTCCGCCAAACCCTGCTGGCGACCGAGCCCGCCGGCTACCTCGGCTGCTGCGCGGCACTGCGCGACATGGACCAGCGGCCGACGCTGGCGACCATCACCGCCCCCACCCTGGTCATCGTCGGCGAGGCCGACCCCTCGACGCCGCCGGCACTGGGGGAGGCGATCCACGCCGCCATCGCCGGCAGCCGGCTGGTGTCGCTGCCGGCCGCCCACCTCGCCAATTTCGAGCAGGCCGGCACCTATAATGCCACCCTGGCGGCGTTTCTCCAGTAGCCCGGCGTTGCCCGCCCCTGGTGTCGGAATTCTATACAATTGCCGACAGACCGTTTGCCGGAAAACATATCAATCCATTGTTTTTATTCAATTATCGCAAGTTGGCATCAATCCTGCTTAGATATCCGTAACGAATGCACGGTCGTCAGCGAGACTTGGCACCGTCCGGTTAGAGGAAGGAACTGTAGCGTGAGCAAGAAGAACTGGATTGCCGCAGCTGTCGTCGGTCTGGCGACGTCGGTTGCCTCGTTGAGCGCCAACGCGGACATGATCACCGAATGGTCGGTGAGCGTGAACAGCGGCTGGCAGGATTCGACCTGGTCGAGCGCGGGCCCCGGCTCGTTCGACCCGGCCGCCCCCTATGTGGTGTCCGGCGCGCTGCCGAATGGCGCCGACTTCAACGGCGGGCTCGACTATGACATCGTCAAGTGGGGCACCCCCCGCACCGCCAATGGCCAGAGCTTTTTGGGCGTTGATGACCAGTATGATGTCGGCGGCCTGCTGACCAACGATGCCGCCGGCGTTGCCGGTGCCAGCGTTTTCCATGGCAACTTCGTCCAGGCTTCGAGCTCGCCGGCCAATCCGGCCGAGAAGTATCTCGACAACACGACGCTGATCGCCTCGATCAGCTTCACCCCGACCAATCCGGCCGGTCCGTCGCTGGGTCCGATCTCCGTCGATTTCGCCATCGACTTCTGGGAGACCTCGAACATCAGCGCGTTGGAAACCTGCCCCGGCGCGCCGTGGCCGGATGCCACCGTGACCTGCCCGGACCGCTTCATCGTCAGCCTGGAGAACGCCTCCTACTCGACGATCGTTGACGGCTACATCTACACCTTCACCCTGTCGTTCGATCCGCTGGCCTCCAGCTTCCTGCGCATCGACGACAATGGCGACGGCACCGTCACCATCTGGACCGCCGAAGGCCAGCTGAGCAAGCTTGCCACCATCATCCACGTGACCGCCCGCGTGCCGGAACCGGCCACGGTGGGTCTGCTGGGTGCCGGTCTGGCGCTGGCGGGTCTGGCGCGCCGCCGCCGGAAGTAACCAGCCAAACGCTTAACGCCTTCCAAGAGAGGGGCGCCATCCGGCGCCCCTTTTTTGTTGCGCCTCGGCGGCGGACCCGCGGATCAACCGCCGATGGTCCGAGCCGCCCGTGGTCCGACCGGGCCGAGGCGCCTCCCTGCTCCGTCGATGCCGGGCCGCCGGCCACCCGACGACATGCCAGCAAGGGCGCGGGCGGCGGCGGCGGACGGATCGTCACGTCCGCACAGCGACGACAAGGCGGTCATGGCACCAGCCAGCGTGCACCGTCAGCCGCCGTCGCGCCGCGCATAAGCCAGGCGGGAGGCTGTGCGGGTGCCGCCAACGCCCTTCAGACCAACGTCCTTCAGGCCAACGCCCTTCAGACCACCTGCGCTCCGGCGCTCTCGGCCAGCAGCTGGCGCAACGCGTCGCGCACCAGACCGGGCTGTTCCATCGGGAAGAAATGGGTGCCGCCCGGCACCACGCTCAGGTGAACGTGCGGCCCCAGCCGATCCCGCGATCGGACCGCCCGCCCCGCCGTCGAGCCATGCTCGGCGGCAAGAATCCGTACGGGCACGCCGATGCGCCGCAACGCCGCCAGTCGATCATCGCCATGGGCGGCATAGGTGGCCGCCTCCCACGCCGGATCGCAGGCCAGCCGCACCGAGCCGTCCGGCAACGTAATCAGCCCGCCGGCGACATAATCCTCAAGAAAACCTGGCTGCCAGGTACGAAATGCCCCCCGTCCGCGATAGCTGGCCGTCACCGCCTCCGCGTCGGGGAAGATCGCCCGCCGCCGGATCGCTGCCTGCGCCATCGGGTTGCCGCGTCGCATCAGCTGGCGCAGACCGGGCAGGCGGGTGCCCCAGCGCACGCTTTCGGGCATCAGCACCGGGTCCAGCAGCAGCAGCCCGCGCCCCAGCCGCGGCTGGGCGGCCAGCGCCTGCAGGGCGACCACGGCGCCCATGGAGTGGCCGGCGAACACCGGCGGCCGGCCCGCCGTCACCAGCGCGGCAGCGGCGGCCGCCACGTCGCGTGCATAGAGCAGCCAGTCGCGCAGCCGGTCGGGCCGCGTGGGCAGCCGCGTCCGGCCGTGACCGCGCATGTCGAGCGCCACGACATGATGCTCCTCGCCCAATGGCGCCAGCAGCTGGCTGTAGGTGGCGGCGTTGAAGCCGGTGGCATGGACGAACAGCAGGTCGACCGGCCGTGCCGGATCGCCGAAGGCAAGCGCGTGCATGTCACCATCGGGCAGCCGGCACGTCAGCGATCGCGGTGTCGGCGAGGCATCAGGGGCGATTTCGGACGCACTCATGCGCCATGTGTGGCGGGACGGCGGACAACTGGCAAGAGCTTCCCCCCGCCAGCCACCCGTCGGGGCATCCCGATCGGCCTCACACCGAACGGCGACGCCGGACTTCGCTGGCGGCCCACAGGAACAGCGCGGCGACGGCAAGACCGGCGACAAACCGCAGACTGATCGTGCTCGCCGCCATCTGGCCGACCTGCCCCTGCAGCAGTTCCGCCAGCGCCGCGCGCTCCAGCACCTGTTCGCCCAGCGCAAAGCCCAGCCCCAGCGACTCGAAGCCCAGCCTGCTGGCGATCTCCTGCCACAGATAGTCGCTGTGGAAGGTCAGTGCCTCGAAGATGGCCAGCGCCACCGGGGGAATGACGACATAGAGCAGGGCCGAGCGGGGCGCCCAGGCGGAGGCCAGCATGATCCAGCCGTATACCGGCGCCGCCCAGCCGACATAGAACACGCAGGCTGTCATCAGCGTGGCGAAGGTGCCGAGAAGGACAGGCAGGCTGGTGACCAGCTGCCACTCCGGCGAGGCGCGAAACGGCCCGCCCACGCTTGCCAGAGCCATGGCGATCAGGGTCACCGCGATCGAGATCGTCACGGCGATCAGCAGCGTGCCGAAGGTGGCGGCGACGAACTTGGCCAGCACCACCTTGAAGTCGGAGACCGGCATCGACTTCCAGAACAGGATCGACCGATCAACCCGCTCCGCGTTCATCGACGACAGCAGCATGAAGAAGCTGACGATGAGCGCAATCAGGGTTGCCGGCAGCAGATAGAAGTAAGCCGAACCGTAGGCCATCGCCTGCAGGATCGGCGCCGCCTTCGTCTCGCCCTTCTCGGCCCGGACCGCATCATAGATGTCGCCAACGGTACGGATCTGCACCCCGCCGCTGTCGTTCACCTCCAGACTGATGACCGCCGAACCATTGAGGAAGGTGCCGACCACCACCAGCAGCAGCAGCAGCGCGCCGACCACCATCGGTGTCCAGAACTGGCCGCCACGATGTTCGATGAACTCGGACCTGATCAGTGTGACGAACGCCTTCATGCGACCTCTCCCGACGCGGCCTGCGGCCCCGCGATGGCAACAAACAGATCAGCCAGCGGCACCCGGCGCGGCTCGCCCAGCAACGCCACCTGTCCGGCCGGCAGGGAATCAAACACATAGGTCGTCCGCCCGAAGCTCTTGCGGGCATAGACCGGATTGAGCGCCTGGGCCTCCGCCGCGCGCGCGTCGACAACATCGACGGCGGTGAAGCGCTCGACCAGCGCGTCAATGCTGGCGTCGAGCACGATCTCGCCGCGGTTGATCATCACCACGTGCGTCAGCACATGTTCGATCTCCTCCACCTGATGGGTGGTGACGACGATCGAGCGCGATTCATCGAAGAAGTCCGACAGGATCGCGTCGTAGAACGCGCGCCGGTTGATGAGATCGAGCCCCAGCGTCGGCTCGTCGAGCACCAGCAGACGGGCATCAATGGCCAGCACGATCGCCAGATGGACCTGCACGATCATGCCCTTGGACAGCTCGCGCACCCGCGCGGCCGGACGCACCGAGGTGCGCGCCAGCCGCGCCTCGGCCGCGGCACGATCGAACCGGGGATGAATACCGGCAACAATGTCCAGCAGATCCCTGACCCGGATCCAGCGCGGCAGCGTGGCGACATCGGCGATGAAACTCACCTCGCGCATCAGCGCGGCGCGATCCGTCAGTGGCTCGTGCCCCAGCACCTTGAGGTCGCCATCATAGTTGATCAGCCCCAGCATGGCGTTGATCAGTGTGCTCTTGCCGGCGCCGTTGGGACCGATGACGCCGACAATGCGGCCGGCGGGAATCGACAGCGAACACGGGCGCAGCGCCGGTACCTTGCCGTAAGATTTCGACAGGCCGCGTGCCTCGACGATCATGGTCATGCCCCCTCCGCTTCCATGCGCTGCAACAGTTCCTCCGCCGACAGGCCGAGCCGCCGGATGCGTGCGACGATATCCGGCCATTCCTTTTCGAGGAACTGCTCCTTTTCCGCCGACGACAGCCGCGACAGCGCGCCGGGGATGACGAACAGGCCAAGACCGCGCCGCGGCTCGGCGATACCCGCCTGCTGGAGTTCCTGATAAGCCTTGGAGACGGTCAGCGGATTGACCTGAAGGTCGACGGCGACGGCACGCACACTGGGCAGGGCCTCGCCTTCCTTCAGGCTGCCATCCAGGATTCCGGCAATGATCCGGTCCCGGATTTGCCGGTAGATGGGCTGGTCTTCGCGCCAAATCTGGGTCATGGTCGGACGGTATCCTACGTGATCGAGTGTATTAGTATGGTAATACACCTAGGCTGTCAAGCCGCTTCACGCCGCGGCCATTGAGCGCACCAGCAGAACCACGACCGTTACCAGTAACCCACTGAAATATAATCCCGTCACCAGGATCGACTTGACCGCGGTGGCCAGCCAGCCCTGGCCATAGACCCGCTTGAGCGCCAGCAGAAAATGAGCGCTGTAGGCCAACCACAACACACCCAGCAGCCAGCCGCCGGGGATCAGGCCGCGACTCACCCAGGCCACCAGCACCATCAGCGTCAGGCCGATGAAGAAGGCGGTGTGAACGTTCAGGGCGAACAGCAGATGCTCGACGAGATAGCGCCGGCGCTGCGCCAGCCACAGCAACAGCGCCATCAGTGGCACCGCCAGCAGCATGAACCGACTGAGCGACTTGCCCACCAGCGCGTTGGCCAGCCGCGGATCGCGGGCCAGCGCATTGATGCCGTCGACAAGGCGGGTGATACTGCGCTGACCGGCTGCGTCGCCGGAATCAGCGGCGGCATCGAGCGCCTGATCGAGATCCCGCCGGTCGATGACAGGCCCCGCCTTGTCGCCAGGCGGCGCAACCGTCAGGACATCGATTGCCACCGCTCCCGGTGTCACGTCGAAGGTCAGATGGCCCTCGCCGACGACCAGCGCCGCCGGCCGAGCCGCCGCCGGCTGATCCGCCAACGCCGGACCTGCCTCCATCCGGCCGGACAGCCGCACCAGGGCGACGTCGCTGATCGCCAGCAGAATGACCAGCAGCAGAGACGTGAAGATGAACAGCCGGATCGGCGGCACATAGCGCTGCTGCCGGCCGGCCAGCCAATCAACGGTCATGGCGCCCGGCCGGCAGGCGATGGAGCGCAGGGTCGTCGGCACACGGCCGTCGAAATGCACCACGGAATGCAGGAAATCTTCCGCCAGTTCCCAGATCGGCCGATGCATGTGCCCGGCCTTCTGACCACAGGCGGCACAATAGGGCCCTGACAATGCCATGCCGCAATTGTGGCATTGTCCGGCCGGCACTGACGAATGTTTGTCCATTGTCGCCCCCGACAGACTGCTCTAACCCTAGCGGCAATCAGGATGAAGACAAGAGAGCGGAGCGAACGATGAAGGCAGGCTGTTGGGTGATTCTGGCAACCGGCATCGGCACCCTTGTCGCCGTGTCCTCCCCGTCGATGGCGCAGGTGGAACCGTTTCGCGCCTGCGCCGGCGTGCTCGATGACGGCGCACGGCTGGCCTGCTACGACAAGGCGGTCGCCGCGCTCGGCACCGCCGACGCCGCCGCCATCGAGGCCCGCCGGGTCGCCGCGGCTGAAGCCGCCGCACGTGCCGCCGCCGAGGCCGCCGCACGCGAGGAACAAGCCAAACGCGAGGCCTTTGGTGCCGAGAATGTTCCCGCCATCCGCGCGACGCAAGTGGATGACCGGCTGCCCGAGTTGCGGGAAACCATCACCGAGGTATTTTCCAGCGGCAGCGGCCTCGTCATCGAACTGGCCAACGGCCAGGTCTGGCGGCAGTCGGAAGCCGCCGTCCTGCCGCCGATTCGCGCCGGCGACACGGTGATCATCAAGCGCGGCGTCATCGGTGGTTACCGCATGACCTTCCAGAAGCAGCGCCGGACCATTTCGGTAAAACGTTACCGCTGAGTCCGTCGGCCAATAAGTCCGCCGGTCGGTGAGGCCACCGGTCGCTGAGTCTGCCTGAATGAGGATTGCCGCCATCAGCTCGCCCGGCACGCGAGCGGCGGACAGTGACGCAATATTCAATCCCGCTGGCAGTCACTGCCGCACAGCGGGCAAATTCCGCCAGCCGCATTGCCACGCCCCGCCGTGAGCCCGCGCCATAGCGACGACACAAAATTGCGCGACCATCAGAATGACGCTTGACCGTGCAGTGGTGTTTTATATATCTAATACACCATATCAGCAGAACACCATCGGGGCATCAATGACACTCCTTTCCCTCAGGACCGCGCACGCAGGTCGTGCCTGCCGACGGATCACCGCCGGTGTGGCGGTACTGGCGCTGGCGGCCTGCGCGCCAGCCTTGCAGGCGCCACCACTCACCGCCGACGCCTCGCCGCCCGCCGGCTGGGTTGCGGCCACGCCAGAGACCCCCGCCGACGCCTACAGCTACGCCGACACCGACTGGGTGGCCGACTTCCGATCGGAAGCCCTGTCGGCGCTGATCGCCGAGGCGCTGGCCCACAACCGAGACCTGCGCGCGGCCGCTGCCCGTGTCGCCCAGGCGCGCGCTCGTGCCCGCGCCGCCGGCGCCGACCTGTGGCCACAACTGTCGCTGGGCGTCACCGGCAGCGGCAGCCGCGTCGGCCTGAAGGATGGCGGCACCACCACCGAAAGCTATGGCGTCGGCGCCGACATCAGCTGGGAGGTCGACCTGTGGGGCCGGCTGGCATCGAGTGCCCGCAGCGCCGCCCTGACCGCGGAGGCAACGGCCCGCGACGAAGCGGCGGCCCGGCTGTCGCTGGCCGGCCAGGTGGCCGATGGCTGGTTCGGCGCCATCGCCGCCCGCCAGCAGCGCGACCTCGCCCGCGAGACAGTGACCACCTACGAGCGCGCCGAACATCTGGTACGCGCCCGCACCCAGGCCGGACTGACCTCCGAGCTTGATCTCAAGCTGGCGATCTCCAACCTCGAGTCGGCGCGCGCGCTGGCTCGCCTGCGCGACCAGCAATTCGGCGAGGCCCGCCGGCGGCTGGAAGTGCTGCTTGGCCGCTATCCCGCCGCCAGCGTCGAGACAGCGGCGCAGCTGCCGGCACTGGCCGGCGTACCGGCCACCGGCGTGCCCGCCGACGTACTCGCCCGCCGCCCGGACCTGCAGGCGGGCTACACCCGGCTGATGGCCGCCGGCTATGGCGTTGCCTCGGCCCGGCGCGCCCTGCTGCCGCGCCTGACCCTGACCGGTTCGATCGGTGATGAGGGCGCCAGCCTCGCCGACGCCTTCGACTTCCACAAGATGGTGGCAACGCTGGTTGGCCAGCTGACGCAGCCGGTCTTCCAGGGCGGGCGGCTTCGGGCCAATGTCGATCTCGCCAAGGCAACGCGCGACGAGTCCGTGCAGACCTACGCCCAGTCGGTACTGGTGGCGTTCCGCGAGGTCGAGGACGCGCTGGGCGCCGAGGCTCAGCTGGGCGCCCGGGAAGCCGCCCTTGCCACGTCGGCGCAACAGGCGGCTGCCGCCGAGCGCCTGGCTGAGTTACAATACACCAACGGCCTGACCTCGATCCTGACGCTGCTGGACGCCCAGCGGCGCAACCTCGACGCCCAAAGCCAGCTGCTTGATGCACGACTGGCCCGCCTCACCAGTCGTGTTCGCTTGCATGTCGCGCTTGGCGGCTCGCTTCAACCCCCATCCAGCCAGACCCAGGGGTAACCCATGTTGACTGATTTCACCTCCAGGTTCCGCCAGCTTTCCCCGCGCACGCGCTGGCTCACGGTCGGCGTTGCCGGCATCGTCGTCGCCTCCGGCGTCGCCATGATGGCGAACTCCAGTGCCCCCGAACCCGGCGCCGGGGAGCCGGAGATCAGCAAGGGCGGTGACGCGCAGGGCGTGGTGCCGCGTGTCACCGTGATCGTGCCCGGCGCCAGCACCCGTGCCGCCCAGGTGACGGTGACCGGGACCATCGCCGCCCGTTATGACATGCCGGTGGGCGTGGAAGGCGAAAGCGGCCGCCTTGCCGCCGTGCTGGTGGAAGCCGGCGACCGTGTCGCCAAGGGGCAGCTGCTCGCCCGCCTGAACACCGACCTGCTCAAGCCGCAGGTCGCCCAGCTGGCCGCGGCGCTGGAGGAAGCCCGCGCCAACGCGCGCCTCGCCCGCGCCGACTATGAACGCGTCAAGGCGATCGCTGAATCCGGCGCCGTCGCCAAGGAAGAGATCGACCGCCGCAAGGCCACCGCGGAAACGGCGGCCGCCCGCGCCAAGGTGGTGGAGGCCCAGCTCAACGAAACGACAGCCCGCCTGCGCCGGGCGGAAATCCGCGCCCCCGAGGCCGGCGTTGTCCTGGAACGCATGGCCGAACTCGGCCAGACCGCCACCATGAGCACCCCGCTGTTCCGCCTGGCCAAGGATGGACAGGTCGAACTGCGCGGCGAGGTCGCCGAGCAGGACATGCCGAAACTGGCGGAAGGCCAGGCGGCGACCGTCACCATCACCGGCATCGACCGGACGTTCACCGGCAAGGTCTGGCTGGTGGGGGCGGTGATCGATCCCAAAACCCGCCTCGGCAGCGTCCGCGTCGCGCTGACGCCGGACCCGCAGCTGCGCCCCGGCGCCTTCGCCCGCGGTGTCGTCACCACCGGCGCGACCAGCAAGCCGGTGTTGCCGCAATCCGCGGTGCAGGCCGATGGCCAGGGCTCCTATGTCTACATCGTCGGCGACGACAACAGGACCGAGCGCCGCGACGTCAAGGTCACCGCCACGGTGGAGCAGGGCCTGGTGATCGGCGCCGGTCTGACCGGCGACGAGAAGGTGGTGGCCTCCGCCGGCGCCTTCCTGCGCACGGGCGAACTCATCATCCCCATCCTTGATGGCAAGCCGCTGACGCGGACCGCCACCAAGGCCGCCGACAAGGGAGGCAAGGCATGAGGAACATCTCCTCCTGGGCGATCCGCAACCCGGTACCGCCCATCGTCCTGTTCGCCGTGCTGAGCTTCCTTGGCCTGGTGGCGTTCCTGCGCATGCCGATCAACAACATGCCCGACATCGCGTTTCCGCTGGTGCAGGTGACGGTGTCGCAGCCCGGCGCGGCGCCCACCGAGATGGAAACCCAGATCACCCAGCGCATCGAGGGCGCCGTCGCCAGCGTCGGCAACGTGCGCAACATCCAGTCGCGCACCATCGAAGGCAACGCCTTCCTGTTCGTCGAGTTCCAGATCGGCACGCCGATCGACCGTGCCGTCAACGACGTGCGCGACGCCGTGTCGAAAGTGCGCGCCGACTTGCCGGAAGGCATCATGGAGCCGCTGATCCAGCGGGTCGATGTGGATGGCGGTGCCATCGTCTATTACGCGGTGTCCACCAGCGACATGACCCAGGAACAGCTGAGCTGGTTCGTCGACAACAGCATCACCAAGCGGCTGCTTGCCCTCAATGGTGTCGCGCAGGTCAGCCGCTCGGGCGGCGTCAGCCGGGAGATCCGCATCGACATCGACCCCGTCCGCCTGCAGGCGATGGGGCTGACCGCCGCCAGCGTCAACCAGCAACTGCGGCAGCTCAACATCGACGCGCCCGGCGGCCGCGCCGAAATCGGCGGCGCGGAACAGGCGGTCCGTGTGCTCGGCGGCGCCAAGACAGCGCAACAGCTGGCCGAAACCCACATCGCCACCGCCGACGGCCGCGTGGTCCGGCTCTCCGACATCGCCACGGTCAGCGACAGCGTCGCCGAACAGCGCAACCTGGCCCGCCTCAACGGTCGCATGGTGACCTCCTTCGGCGTCTTCAAGGCCAAGGGCTCCTCCGACGTGACCGTGATGGAGCTGGTTGAGAAGGAGCTGAAGCAGCTGCTGAAGGAGAACCCGAAGGTTCAGATCACCCAGATCTACACCACGGTGACCGACACCCAGAGCAACTATGACTCGGCCATCCACGCGCTGTGGGAGGGCTCGGTGCTGGCGGTGCTCGTGGTGTTCCTGTTCCTGCGCGACTGGCGCGCCACCCTGATCGCGGCCATCGCCATCCCGCTGTCCGCCATTCCGGCCTTCTGGCTGATGGAACTGATGGGCTTCACCCTCAACACCATCAGCCTGCTGGGCCTGTCCCTGGTGGCCGGCATCCTGGTCGACGACGCCATCGTCGAGGTGGAGAACATCGTCCGCCACATCCGCATGGGCAAGACGCCCTACCAGGCGGCGCTGGAGGCCGCCGACGAAATCGGCCTCGCGGTGGTGGCGACCACCATGGCGATCGTCGCCGTGTTCCTGCCGGTCAGCTTCATGGGCGGCATCTCGGGCCAGTTCTTCAAGCAGTTCGGCCTGACCGTCGCTGCCGCCGTGTTCATGTCGCTGCTGGTGGCGCGCCTGGTCACGCCGCTGGTCGCCGCCCACTTCCTGAAACCGCACGGAATCAAGGCGCATGCCGACGGGCCGCTGATGCACGCCTACCTCAAGACCCTGCGCTGGTCGCTGCAGCATCGCTGGCTGACCATCGGCGGCGGCGTCGCCTTCTTCATGCTCGGCGTGGCGTTGCTGATCACCCTGCCCAAGGCGTTCCAGCCGCCGTTCGACAACGGCTTCACCCAGGTCAACATCGAACTCGCCCCCGGCGCCCGGCTGGCCGACACCGCCGCGGTCTCGGCACAGGCATCGGCGCTCATCCGCGCGCATCCGCAAGTGCGCTCGGTATTCGAGTCCATCGGCACCGACGACTCCGGGGAGCCGCGCCGCGCGACACTGTTCGTCAACCTCACCGATCACAGCGAACGCGAGCAGACGCTGCAGGAGATCGAGGAAGAGATCAGCCCGAAGCTCAAGGACATCGCCGACGCCCGCGTCAGCTTCCAGAGCCAGAACAACGGCTATGGCCGCGACTTCACGATCATGATCGCCGGCGATGACCCCGTGCTGCTGCAGCAGACCGGGCAAAAGATCATCGACGCCATGCGCGGCGTGAAAGGCGTGCGCGACCCGCGCATCAATGGCGATTTGCAGCGGCCCGAGATCATCATCAAGCCGCGCTTCGATCTGGCGGCCGACCTTGGCGTCTCGGTGGCGTCGCTCAGCCAGACCGTCCGCATTGCCACCATCGGCGACATTCCGCAGAATCTCGCCAAGTTCTCGCTGTCGGACCGGCAGGTGCCGATCCGTGTCAGCCTGGTGGAAGCGGCCCGGCGCGATCTGGCGACGCTGGAAAACCTGCCGGTGCCGACGTCCGCCGGCGTCTCGGTCCCGCTGAAGGCCGTCGCCGATATCAGCTTTGGCCAGGGGCCTTCGACCATCCGCCGATATAACCAGTCACGGCGGCTGGTGCTGGAATGCGACATCGAGGGCGTGCCCCAGGGAGAGGCGGTCAAGGCCATCATGAACCTGCCGGAAGTCACCAACCTGCCGATGGGCGTGCGTCGTGTCGAGGTAGGCGACCAGGAGTTCCAGGCCGAGCTGGTGCAGAACTTCGCGCTGGCCGTGCTGTCGGGCACGCTGATGGTGTTCGCGGTGATGGTGCTGCTCTACAAGCGCGCCTTCCAGCCGATCACCAACCTCGGCGCGCTGCCGCTGGCGCTGGGCGGCGCCATGCTGGCGCTGCTGATCACCGGCTATGAAGTGTCGATGCCGGTGTTCATCGGCATCCTGATGCTGTTCGGCATCGTCGCCAAGAACTCGATCCTGCTGGTGGATTTCGCCATCGAGGAAATCCGGCTGGGCACCGACCGTCTGAGCGCACTGATGGAAGCCGGGCACAAGCGCGCCCAGCCGATCGTGATGACCACCGTCGCCATGATCGCCGGCATGTTGCCGGTCGCCCTGGGTGTCGGCGCCGACACCTCGTTCCGGGCACCGATGGCGATCGCGGTGATCGGCGGGCTGATCACCTCGACCGTGCTGACGCTGGTGATCGTGCCGGCCGGCTTCACGGTTGTCGACGACATCGAGAAATGGCTCGGTCCCAAATTCGCCCGGCTGCTGACGTCGCACCAGCCCCACCAGCCCGAAGCCGAGCACCCCGCCAAACAGCCCGCTGAGTAACGCCTGCCGCGCGCGGCCTGCCGGGACGGCAAAAGTTGCCGGCCCGGCAGGAATTGCCCGGCAGGAATTGCCGGCGCGCGCCCGCGATGCCCCGTGCCGCGGCCCCGGCAGCGCAGCCGGGAAAAAAATGCGCGCGGCATCAGCCCGTTACGTACTTAACGAATATTCATCACATTGCTGGCATGGTGGTTGCTGATTTGACGGTGCGGACAAAAAGTCCGTGGGCAAAACGCCCGACTTTCACCTTTAGAAAAAGGGAGCCAAGAAAATGGCTATGTCTGTCAATACCAATGCGGG
>NZ_JBEUDS010000017.1:0-79601 GCF_041060555.1 Parapedomonas caeni
TGCAAACTCCACCATAACGATGAACCCGGTGGCCACCAGCGACGCCGCATTCCGGGGTGGGGCATGCCCCACCCCGGAATACACCATCGCCTACACCGGAAATTACACCACGAGCGCGGACGCTAACAAGCTGTCCACGCTGCACTTCGCGCAGACCTGCTGGACCGCATCCTTCAAAACAGCCCGAGCTTCTTCGAACAGGTCATCGTCGATCTTCTGGTGGCGATGGGCTACGGGGGCTCTCATCGAAATGCGTCCGAGCAACTTGGCAAATCGGGCGACGGGGGCGTTGACGGCGTGATCAACGAGGATGTTCTCGGTCTCGATCGCGTCTACGTCCAAGCGAAACGATACTCCCCGGGAAGCGCGGTCGGGCGGCCCGAGATCCAGGCATTCACCGGAAGTCTGGTCGGCCTCGGCGCGTCAAAGGGCGTCTTCGTGACGACCTCGACGTTCTCTGCCCAGGCCGTCGAGTTCGCATCACGCATTCCGCAGCGTGTGATCCTGATTGACGGACGCCGCCTGACGGAGCTGATGGTCGAGCACGGTGTCGGGGTGCGTTCCAGCCGTGTGCTGGAGTTCAAGCGCCTGGACGAGGATTTCTTCTCGGAGGACTGACGCCGGGCGAAGGGGATATCAATTCGGGTGGCAAGTCGGCAGCAGTTTCTTGTATAATTTGTGAAGCTTAGCATTCCGTACTGGCGCCGGTTCAGTCCAGAGGTCGAGAGAATAAGGGCGGAGAGAGAACGCTCGGAGCCGAGTGTGCCGACGTCGCAGTCCAGAGGTTGGCGCCCGAACCGCGCGGTTCCTTGGCGTTTCAGCCGCGCGTCCGACGCGGAGAACGTTCGAATGGCTAGAAATGGCGGAGGGAGAGGACTCTTCGACAAACTCGCTCGAAGTATGCCCCAAATCGCGCCAGCACGCCCTCGTATTCAAAGGTGAATCTTCGTTTCCGCAGAAATTCGTTCTTAACCGGAGCGCCCGTCGGCAGCCTACATCGCCGCACTGTCCACTATTACCTTGATAGTATCTCTCGCCCACGCCTCCGTAGTGTCGCAGTCAACCGTGCAAGAGCGAAAGGACACGAACATGGAGGCTACCAAAGTATGTGCGTTTTGTATCAATCAGATGGAGCTGGCGGCCCGCTGGCGGATCAGCCATCGGACGCTTGAGCGTTGGCGCTGGATTGGTGAGGGGCCCAAGTTTCTCAAGGTCGGCGGTCGTGTCGTCTATCGCCTGGCCGATATCGAGGAATACGAGACATCATTGGTTCGGACTTGCACCTCGGACAAAGGCCCCCGTGAGGCCATCGACGGGGTGTAGCGAGTCTCGAATGAACCGAACCCGAAGCCATTCGTTCACGGGCACGCCGTCCGAACCGGCATCAGCCCTGATGCAGAGTGCGCCGCAGTTGCCGGCGGTTGCAGCCAGGATCAGGGCGCAGCCGGGTTCGGAAAGCCCGTCGGCCCACCCTGTGCTGCCCATCGCATCATTTTCGATTAGCCAACCGGGACTGCGGTGTGATACTGCAATACGCAGTACATCCGCAGCTTTCTTGGGAGGCCGTGATGGCGGTGAACAAGACCGCAACGCTTACGCTCCGAATCGAGCCAAGCGTGAAAGAGGTGCTTCGCGCCGCCGCACAGGAGGAGCATCGCTCCATCGCCAACATGGTCGAGGTGATGATCCTCGATTACTGCCAGCGACATGGCCTTCCTGTGAAGGGCTCAACCAAGTCCGAGAGTCAGGGGGATCAGGCAGAATGATCAGGACGGTCAAGCAGGCGTGCACATTTAATCCGGTAATCGCGGATTACCGGATGGCCGAGGGCATCGAGAACCTTGCCGACTTGATCGCTGACAATGGCGACGGAAGGGACTTCTTTGCGCGAAATTACGTGACGCACGGGATGGAGCAGCTCTTCAAAGAGGGGATGCTTCGTCTGTCGGGAAAATCTGACCAAGCGGTCTTTGAGCTGACCCAGGCCATGGGTGGTGGTAAGACGCACATGATGGTCGCCCTTGGCCTCCTGGCGCGGCATCCACACCTCCGACCGGAAGTTCTCCCCAGTGATCTCAATGAAAGGATTGGGTTCGGAGAGGCACGTATTGCCGCATTCAACGGTCGAAATAGTCCGGACAATTACATTTGGGGGGAAATAGCCTCTCAACTCGGTGCCGAGGAGGCGATCCGGCCGTATTGGGCGAACGGCCCAAGAGCCGTCGATCAGCGAAAGTGGAAGGAAATTATCGGCGAAACCCCTACGCTGATCCTCCTTGATGAGCTCCCGCCATATCTCCAAAACGCAGCGACTCAAGCCGTAGGGGCCGGCACGTTGGCGGACATGGTCGTCTATAGCCTGAGCTCGTTGATGAGCGCGGCTCTGGAGCTTCCCAATTGTGCAATCGTGATCG
Source organism: Parapedomonas caeni (assembly GCF_041060555.1). Classification (NCBI taxonomy): domain Bacteria; kingdom Pseudomonadati; phylum Pseudomonadota; class Alphaproteobacteria; order Sphingomonadales; family Sphingosinicellaceae; genus Parapedomonas; species Parapedomonas caeni. The sequence continues at coordinate 2,415 of NZ_JBEUDS010000017.1, forward strand.
CGAACCTGTCGGGAAGCTACAAGTCGCAAACCAAGGCCCTGGCTGAGGCTATTGCAAACCTTCAGCAAGAGGCGCGGCGCCAAGCAATGACTATCACGCCCGTGCAACTCGCCGGGAATGAAATCTACGAGATTCTTAAGAAGAGACTGATCGATAAACTGCCCGACGAAAGGACAATTTCAGAGGTTGCGGAGGAGTACGCGCAACAGGTCAAGAAGGCCGAGGATGGCGGGTACATTGTTGCTTCTAGCATTGAGCAAATTGCGGAACAGGTTAGGGAGACTTACCCCTTCCATCCTTCGTTCAAACACCTTGTCGCGCTATTTAAGGAGAACGAGGGTTTCCGCCAGACGCGCGGACTTATGCAGTTCACCGCGCGGCTTCTGAAGAGCGTCGAGCAGCGGCCACTGGATGATGTCTTCCTGATAGGCACCCAACATCTTGATCTGAATGACGACCAAGTCAGGGATGAGATCGAGCGTATTGCCCCCAAGCTACTGCCTGCCGTTACGCGAGACATAGCAGACAGTGGAAACGCGATCTCGGAGTCCCTCGATGATGAGTTGGGCGCAGACGCTGCTCAGCAGGTAATGACCCTCCTTCTAGCATCATCGCTCTCGCGTGCGGTTGGCGGGAGGATTGGTCTATCTGATAGCGAGATCATTGAGTTTCTCGCGGCTCCCAACCGGAAGCCCGACGAGTTTCTGACCGCGCTCGAACGGTTGCGCGAACAGGCCTGGTACCTGCATCGTGAGGAGCAGCGGTTCTTCATCAAGGAGACCGAGAACCTTTCGCGCCAAATCGAGCGGACCGCCAAGGAAATTCCGCAACCGAAGATCGATCAAGCTTTGATCAATCGGCTGACGGGTATTCTGCAGCCAGCGAGCAAACGCGCCTACCAAGATCTGCAAGTTCTTCCGAAACTGGACGAACTACGCCTTACCGGACCACGAGTGTTGATCGTAATCCGTCCTGATGGTCGTGTGCCTCCGAGCGAGCTTCAAAACTTCTTCGATTACCAGCAAGAGAAAAACAATCTGCTGGTTCTGACCGGTCAGGACAGTCATCTGGCGGACGCAGTGGAAGACCGCCTCCGCGAGCTGTATGCGATCGAGCAGATTTCCAAAAGACTGAAGCCTGGCGACACTCTCTACGAAGAGTCGCGGGATCGTTATGAGGATGCGGTTGACCGTTTCCACAAGGCCCTATCGGCGGGTTACAACCGTCTTTATTACCCCGCGCTTGAGGAGACCGACGGAAGCGAGCGGCTCATGGCCGTGACTATCGATAACGGACTCAAGATCGGCGAAGGGGATCAGTCAGCCGAAACCCAGATCGAAAAGCTGCTTGCCAGTCCACGAGCCAATTACAAGCTTGCGCTCGATATGGCAGAAGATTTCAGCCAATACTTCGCAATGGCTGAAGAATATCTTTGGCCTAACGGGAAAGCTAATCGTCGGACTCCGTGGAAGGATGTGCTTAGTCGCGCGAAAAGTCTCCCTGTATGGCCATGGATGCCAGGCGCCGGTGGGCTAGACGCGCTGAAGGCCGAGGCTCTGAAGCAAGGGCGGTGGCGTCTTGGCGAAGACGGGTACATCGAAAAGGGACCGTTCCCGAAGGAAAAGACGACCGTCAATGTCTCGCTTCAGGGCAGTAGTCCGGACACCGGCGAGTCACTCCTGAGCCTCACCCCTCGCAATGCGGGCGACAGCCCTGTTGTTCATTATTCTCCGAAGGCCGAGGTCACGGAGGCCGATCCGAAAGTCGAGGATCTGGACAACTTCTCGACGAGCGAAGGGTCGCTGTATTTCTGGGTCAAGGATCCGACCGGGAAGTTCGAGAGCGGCCCACCTGTTCGCTGGGTGGCGGAGCTGAAGATACGGCATCAGGTTGATCCCGCGGGGGACAAGCGCCGCGTCACTCTCCAGTCGACACCCAGAGCTGCCATATCGTACTCGCTTGACGGCTCCAACCCCAAGGATGGCATCGAATACACGGAGCCGTTCGAAATCGGGCCTGAGGCGGTCCGCCTGCTGGTCTATGCGCGCGCCGGCGAAGCGAACAAGACGGCGGATTTCCAGATCCCTGCGAGTGGCGATAAGCGGGTTCAAATCGACGATACGAAGCCCGCGAGGCTTCAGGGCAAGCGTGTCTCTCTCGACACGACCGACCGGGTCTACGGCGTCATCAACAAGTTCAAGGACAACGACAACACGCTATTCAGGGGCGTTCGCATCGAGATCGGCGAAGGCGAGAACACCGTTACGGTTCGCTTCCAGGAACGTGCCGTCACCGCCGGCATGATCGAAGGCGTGGTCAACAGCCTCCGCGAAGTCTTGAAGGAAGATCAAGCGCCGGTCGCGATCACGATCAGCGACGGTGTGGAGTTCGAGAATGGGTTCGCCGTGAAGGAGTTCGCCAAGATCGCGGGTCTCGATCTCAAACCGGGCGACTTGGTACAGGAGGCGTAAAGCATGCCAAGAGGGCAGACGGCAGGCAAAAAAGCAAACCAGGACGCCGGGAACAGCCGTGATGGCAAGCCGACGCTCGGGTTTGGTGTGCCTGCGACCTCGGACCCTCATCACTTCAAGGTCAGGATCCCCTCCGCCAACTCCGGCAAGGTCCAGATCAGCGAATACCTCGGACTGCAGGCCAGCAGCGAGGAGTTCGCGGTGATGGATCGGGTTGTGCTGGACCGCCCACGCTGGACTGCGATCCGAAGCGAAGTCCAGCGCGCCTTCAATGCGCGGCTGAAGGCTCATGACCTGAAGACATCCGCCTGGAAGGTCGGGGAAAACCCCGTCGATCGGTTGCTCGGCAAAGAGCTTTGCGTTCTGGCCTGGGCGGTCGAGGAAATGGAGATGGACAAGATTCCCGTCGCGGTCCGCAACTGGCTGGCGCTTCGCCCGGAGGAACGGTGGTGGCTTTTCGGCATGACTGCGATGGCTACTGGAACGGTAAAGGACACCGGCCGCGGCTGGCGGCTCGCCCTTCGACACGCGCTTGGAGATGTCGCACAGAGCGATCTGATGCAGCCCCGCGCCAGAAGACAAATCGGGAAGGCCAGCGACCGGCCAACCCTCGACCTTTTTGACGACGAGAGCTGAATGAACGAAGTTACCCCCGCTTCTCTGAAGGATGCACCCGCCCTGATCCAGGCGGTCTTCCCCGCGCAGAAGGTGTCTTTCGAAGCGCAGTCCGAGCGCAAGGCGGTCGCGGCACAGACGCTGACAGGGCTCGGTTCGTATTGGAAGGGACGCAAGCCACTCATCCTGGTGCGCGCCATCGTCCTTGGCTCGCTACTGCCGCAGACCGGCGACAGCGAGAAGGACCTCGAGATCTTCGAGAAATTGATGGCCTTTGACGACCACAGTCTTGCACGACGTGCATTTGTTCAAAACGACCTTAAGCCGAAGCACATCGCTTCGCGCATCTCGCTTTCGAACCCGTGGGACTACTTCACTTTCACGGGGCGCGAAGAACTCCCTGCGGATGACCACCTTCTAAACCTCGAGTGCCCGTTCGACGCAGACGAGGAAGGCATTTCGCTCCGTTGGGATCGGGACACTTCCGACGAGGCCAAGCTTCAGCTCATAGAGCGGGCGCTTGCAACATTCTCGACCTACGAAGAGAAAGCCAACTTCTGCAAGCGGCCTGAAGAAGTTGATCAGGCTTGGCTATACGCTCCGGTCTGGCCGGCGGTGAACGATCACTACGCCCAATGGGGCATCAAGGCGCGCTCCTTTCCCGAGCTCGTCGAGCAAATGGGCATCTTGCGCTTCGGGCATCGACCGCGCGTTGGCGATACCTTCTCCGGCGGCGGGTCCATCCCGTTCGAGGCTGCGCGCATGGGATGCGACGCATATGCGGCTGACCTCAATCCCATAGCCTGCATGCTGACTTGGGGCGCGATGAACATCATCGGTGCTCCAAAGAAGCGTCGTGCGATGTTCGAAGACGCTCAGAAGGCGGTAACCGAGCAGGTCGACAAGGAGCTGATCAAACTCGGCGTCGAGCACGACGAAAAGGGAAACCGCGGCAAGGCATACCTCTATTGCCTCGAAACCCGATGCCCCGAAACGGGCTGGATGGTGCCGATGCTCCCAAGCCGGGTCATCTCACCGAAACTCGGCGCGATTGCGCGGCTCAAGCCTGATCATGCGAACAAGCGCTTCCAGATCGAGGTGGTGAGCAATGTCTCGGCGAAAGAGCTAAAGGGCGCAGAAAAAGGCACCATCGACGATGGTTCCCTTGTCTATGAGCTCGACGGCAGAACCTACCGGACGCCGGTGAAGACCCTGCGCGGGGATTATCGCGGGCCGGACGGGGCGACCCTCAACAGGCTGCGTCGCTGGGAGAAACTGGACTTCGTTCCGCGCGAAGACGACATCTTTCAGGAGCGGCTCTACGCCATTCAGTGGATCACGAAGAACTCAATCTACAAGCCCCGGCAGATCACGTATTTCCGTGGGGTGACCGATGCAGATCTGGAACGTGAGCGCACGGTTGAGCGGATCGTCGCCGAAAATCTGGAGGCTTGGCAGGCCGAAGGATTGACGCCTGACATGCTGATCGAACCGGGCGCGAAGACCGATGAACCGATCCGGACACGCGGCTGGACGCACTGGCATCATCTTTTCAATCCCCGCCAGCTGTTGCTGCAAGCGCTGGCCTTGAAGACATGGCGAGAGTCGCCGGGCGCTCCGCTTGGATGGTTGAACGTCGCGAAGATGGCGGACTTCAATTCACGCTTGTGTCGTTGGGCGACGTCACAAGGCGGCGGCCTGGGAGGGCCAAAAGGCGTATTCTCCAATCAGGCGCTCAACACGTTCTACAACTACGCCACACGGTCTTGGTCCGGCTATGGTGTTGGATCATTCCGCATGGCCGAAGAAGCGCTTCCGGACGTCGAACGGGAAGTGATATCCGCTCCTGCGGATCAGCCGGCGCGCGTCTGCGACTATTGGGTGACCGACCCTCCCTATGCGGACGCGGTGAACTATCACGAGATCACCGAATTCTTCATCGCCTGGCTACGGCGGAACCCGCCAGAGGAGTTTCGCGACTGGACATGGGACTCGCGGCGAGCGCTCGCGATCAAGGGATCGGGCGACGATTTCAGACGGGGCATGGTCGACGCCTATCGCGCAATGGCGCAGCACATGCCGGACAATGGCATGCAGTGCGTGATGTTCACGCATCAGGACACCGGCGTGTGGTCAGACATGGTCGGGATCTTCTGGGCCGCAGGGCTCCAGGTCGTGGCGGCTTGGTACATCGCCACCGAAACTACCTCTGAGCTGAAGAAGGGCGGCTATGTCCAGGGCACGGTCATCCTGATGCTGCGCAAACGACCGGCCGGCGAACGCTCCGGCTTCAAACAGCGCATTCTCCCCGCCGTCCGCACCGAGGTGGAACGACAGATCGAGAGCATGATGCACCTCAATGAGGAGGTGAAGGACAAGCTCGGTGAGCCGGTCTTCAACGACTCTGACCTGCAGATGGCGGGATATGCCGCCGCGCTGAAAGTGCTCACCGCCTACACCCATATCGGCGGAGACGACGTGACAAGCTTCGCACTGCGCCCACGTCAGCGTGGTGAGGAGACCGTCGTAGACGAAATTGTCCAGCAAGCTGCAGAAGCGGCCAACAGTCTTCTCGTACCCGAAGGGCTCGAGGCTGAGACGTGGTCCCGCCTGACCGGCATCCAGCGGTTCTACTTCCGCATGATGGACATGGAAACGACGGGCGCCAGCAAGCTCGACAACTACCAGAATTTCGCAAAAGCGTTCCGGGTTGCCGACTATGGAAAGGTGATGGGAAACATGGCCGCGAACAGCGCGCGCCTCAAGCGCGTGACCGAATTCGCATCCCGTGACCTGACGGACAGCACCGAGATCGGTCCTACTTGGCTCGGCCGACTGATCATCGGTCTGCAGCAGCTTCTGGCGGAAACGGAACCGGCGGTCGTCGTCGGCCAGATCCAGGAAGACCTGCCGGACTTCCTCGAAATCCGCCGGCAGCTGATCGATATGCTCTCGTTCATTGAGCGGAAAGCCCCCGAACAAGAGGTGCGCGATGCCGCCGAGGTCCTCGGCGGTCGTCTCAAGAACCTCCGCGCGTTCAGCCAGTAACGCGCTCAGGGAGGGACCCGCAACATGACCATACGTCGGTTCTCCTCACGGACCCATCGTCTCGATCAGACAATCCTGCTTGAGCATCTCAAGGGCGCCCGCAGCTACAAGCGGATCGCCGGCTACTTTACCAGTTCGCTCTTCGAGGTGGCAGGTGAGTTGCTGGATCACATCCCCGAGGTGAAAATCGTCTGCAACGTCGACATTCACCCCGACGATCTGAAGGTCGCAAAGCTGCGCGAAGCCAAGATGATCGGGCGCTGGAATGAACGTGCGCTGGAAGCAGAGGCCCTTTTGAACCGCGAGCGGTACCGTCGACTCGACACATTTCTGCAAAAGCACGGCCAAGCGGTTCGGGTCGCCCCCGATAACGTCTGTGGGTTCCTGCATGGCAAGGCCGGCGTGATCGAGTGCGCGGACGGCAGAAAGCTGGGCTTTATAGGGTCCATGAATGAGACCAGCAGCGGCTGGCAGCGTCACTATGAAATCCTGTGGGAGGACTCGTCCCCCGAGGGCGTTGCCTGGATTGAGGAAGAGTTCGACTTCCTCTGGAGAGCGGCAAAGGAATTGCCGCGCGCAGTGATCCGCGAGGTGCATCGGCGCGGCTATCGCCGTGAAGTGTTGTTCGACGAACTTGATGACCCAGAGGATATCGCCCCGGCCGCCCTTATAGAGTCGCCGCTCTATCGAGAGGGCTTTTCGCTCCAGCCGTGGCAGCAAGGCTTTTTGACCGAGTGCCTTCGCCACTACTCCAACCATGGCATCGTACGCCTTCTTCTTGCCGATGAGGTCGGTCTCGGGAAGACGCTCTCGCTCGGCACTGCGGCGCTGGCCCTTTGCCTACTCCAGGACAAGGATAGTGGGGGGCAAAAGCCTGTCGTGATTTTCGCACCGGCCACGCTCTGCGAGCAGTGGCAAACCGAGATGATCGACAAGCTCGGGATACCGTGCGCGAGATGGGAGACGCAAAAGAAAGTCTGGCTCGATCACGATGATCGGGTGATTTCTCCTGCAGGGCGAGAGCAGATTGCGCGCTGCCCACTGCGGATCGGCATCGTGTCCACGGGTCTGATGATGCGCGACAGCCTCGAAAAACAGCATCTTCTGGGTCTGCGCTTCGCGTTGGTTATCCTCGATGAAGCGCACAAAGCGCGAAGCCGACAAGGCTTCGGGCGGGATGCGGGCACTCCTAACGAGCTTCTAGCTTTTGCCAAGGCCGTCGCGGAGCGAAGCGACCATGTGCTTCTCGGAACTGCTACCCCAATCCAGACACGATCGGAGGATCTTTGGGATCTGATGCGCATCCTCCATCAGGGGAAGGGGCGCTTTGTGCTTGGCAACGATTTTGCTAGGTGGCACCAGCCTGACGCGGTTCTTCCCATTATTTCCGGGAAAACTGAAATTGTTGAACCCGATAAAGGGTGGGAGCTTCTTCGATCACCATTGCCCGTCGTCAACTCAACGGATGAGCCGAGAGCGAGAAGGCTTTTCAGCGCTATCCGGCAGGATCTTGGCCTTCCAGAAAGGCAGACCGAGTGCGGCGCAGCACTGATAGATCTGTCGGATGACACTCGGGAGATCTTTGAGGAGGAGCTGGAGCGCGAAATGTCCGGCGCCACGTTTTTCCAGCGCGAGAACCCGTTCATACGCCACATCGTATTGCGAAAGCGAGCCGACCTCGAAGATGCCGGGCTCCTCCCTCGGATTGGCGTCGATCTGCATCCTGACCGGCAATTCATTCGGGACATCCAGCGCTTTGATGCCCTGTTCGAAGGAAAGGCGCTTCGTACAAATGATGATTTCCGGGAAGCCTACCGAGAGGCTAGGGCTTTCGGAAAAGCTCTCTCGCGGAGAGGCAAGGGCAGCGGGTTCATGAAGAACCTCATGGAGCAACGGATTTGCTCCAGTATCGCTGCGGGGCTTAACACAGCTAAAACGCTCCTATCGGGCCGCACAGTCGAGGAGGAGACTGAAGAACAAGTCATTGAGCTCGCAGTCGAAAGCTCGGACGAGAAGATAGCTTTGGAGCGGCTCATCGAACGCTTGGAGCGGATGCAAAGCGATCCAAAGCTTCAAGCCGTAACCCATTTCTTGGACCGCGAGAAATGGCTCGACCATGGAGTGATAATTTTTAGCCAATATTACGACACAGCGAAATGGGTGGCTGACGAGTTGGCGGGTAGATATCCAGACCTAGCAATCGGGCTCTATGCCGGCGCATCGCGCAGTCGCCTGTATCAGAAGGAAGAAAGCGTCAGCATTGAACGCGAGACGTTAAAGAAGATGGTCGCCGAGCATGAGATCAAAATCATGGTCGCAACCGATGCCGCTTGCGAAGGCCTTAATCTTCAAACGTTGGGCACGCTCATCAACATAGACTTGCCCTGGAACCCGACACGCCTTGAACAGCGCATCGGCCGTATCAAGCGTTTTGGCCAAGCCCGCGAGAAAGTCGATATGCTTAATCTCGTGAATGAGCAGACCGTCGACGAAAAGGTTTACGACCGGCTATCAGAACGTATGCGCGACCGTTTCAACCTGTTTGGTTCGTTGCCGGACACGATCAAAGATGAGTGGATCGAAGACATTGAAACATTGGGCGAGAAGATGGACGAGTACATCAACGCACAGCGGGAGGCCACCGGCTTTGATCTTCGATACAAGGCGACCGCAGAACCTACGGATAAGGACTGGCGGGACTGCACAGAAGTCTTATCTCGACGTGATTTCGCCCAATTGATGAGGACCGGCTGGTAGCATTAGTAGCTGGCGGAGGTTTGCGCGAGCCACCCCTTGTTCTGCAAGGTCTGAAGGGCGATACCGATCTGGCGCGGCGAAAACCGCTTCTTCCGCTCGTTCCACGCATAAACCTTGGCCATCGCATCCTCCGCGCTGACAGCGTTCTCGCGAGTCGTCACCCAGTGTACAGTTGCGAGGAGTTCCAGGCCGAACGGCGTCTCGAACCCCTCCACGAGCTCAGCCACACGATCAAAGCGAGCAGCCGTATCTTGCTTGTCCGACAAGAAGGACTCCGCATCCTTCACCGCTCCTGGGACCAGTTCGAGCTGCTTGTCGGGCGCATCACCACCATCGGCGTATCCCGACACAAGGTGTCCTTCGACCGCGCGAAGGACGTGTCGCAGGTTCTCGGCGTAAGGACCATACGGAGCCTTCGCATACTTGAGGCGGAGTGGCTCGCCTGCTTCCTGCATGAAATACATGAGCTTATGCACTTCAAGGAGCGTCACAAACGGGTCCATCAATCCGCCAAGATAGCGGTTCATCAGAACCACCAGTGCGGCTCGTCCGGGACTCATGGTTGGAACTTCCCGCGACTTCGTTGTGACCGGCGCACTATTCGGCTCGAAGACAATGACTTCCAGGTCCGGCAGGTCGCGCAGCGCGGCTTCGATCCGGGGACGAACGTCTTCCCAGTTCAGGCCGCCAAGACCGCTCCCAAGCGGCGGAATGGCGATCGATCGGATGCCACGCTGCCGAAGCTCTTCTGCCAGGGCAACAAGCCCGGCGTCGATATCCTCCATCCGACTTTTCCCGCGCCAATGCCGCTTCGTCGGGAAATTGATGATGTACTTGGGGTTCGTCAGCGTATGGGTCTCGAACACAAACATCTTACCCGGCTGAACTTCGTCGCGCTTGCAGGCCGCTTCATATACTTTGAAGTTTGCTGGAAATGCATTCTTAAACTGGAGGGCGATGCCACGACCCATGATGCCGACACAGTTCACCGTGTTGACGATCGCTTCTGCGTCCGCCCTCAAGATGTCTCCTGTCGTATATCTGATCATGGTCATCCTCCCCTTAATAGTACCATTCTCGTTTTACTTTGACTTGTGGTCTGTGCTGACTCTTGCCGAACGCTGCCATTGCACGAGCACCGACTTGTTCTGAATGTACACCGATCCCCCGAACAAGCTCCCAAGGAAAGCTCTCATGCATGAGAAACTCTGCCATTTTGTGGTCGCGACAAGAAACCCAGTTTCTTGCATTGATCGCGTCCCAATTTACCTGATCGAGTTTTGATAGATCATTGTAGAAATCAGCTGCGCGGTTGGCGGCATTTATGTCAGTGAATGCCCAGCGACGATTATTTGCTGTTGCCCAATCTACAACTTCGCGCATGTCCGCGACGAGGTGAACGACCGGACCCTGCCCATCCCTGTATGCCACGTTCGGATGGTTTCGCCGTGAAATCACATAGAGCATCACGGACCGCGGACACAGATAGAACGGAACATAATCGCCCACGCAAGTCCCGGCATGGCACTCCACTGGTAGAACAAGGCGGTCAGCCTTGATCTCATTGTTCCCGATCACCGCCGCTCCCTGCCGCTTGACCATCACGGCGTCAGGCCACAGGCAACCGTCCGCGACAATCGACGCGAGGTTGTCGACATGGACTATGTGGTAAATCCTTGGCCGGTCAGGTATCGGCATGATTAAGCAGTCAATCTCACATCATTCACCTTCGCTCGTCGATTTCGCGGCAACGGCTGGTGAATCTTCCGCTGCCATCCCGTCCATGACCCAGCGATCAACCTCGCTCAGTTTGAATTTCCAAAGCCGCCCAACACGCTGAGCGGGCAAGCTCTTAGCCTCGATCCAGCGGTACACCGTGTCCTTCGCGACCCCCAGGTGGGCGGCCACTTGATCAACGGAAACCCATGGTTCAGTCATCCCACCGCCATCCTCGCTGACCCGTGTATACAGGCTTGACTCGGCAAAAGTCGATGAAACTCGTATAGCATGACCTCGTGTTCCCCTAAAGTTCTTTCTCGCCAGCCAGCGCATTCGATCTGTCGTCATGCAGAATCACCGGCACGCCCGAGCCTGGTCCCGCATAACGCTGTAGTTGGCGAGCATTTCGGCGATAGCCGACCCCTCTGGCAACAGATCGAGCTCGTCGGCTGCGCGTGCCTGGAACTCGCGGCTATACTCGACAACCGGTGGGCAGACGGTGGCCATGCGAGGTTCAGAAGTGGCCGTTGCGCAGGCGGTCAGCGAAATCGTCGCGATCGCGAGGACGCCGAGCTGCCGCATCGAGCATCTGGCGTTGGACGTCATTGACCTTCTCCGAGGTTTCGAGGCGTTCGGCGAGCCGGCCAGCACGCTCGCCGGAGCGCCGGAGCGTGAGCAGGAACAGGAGCACCGCGAGTGCGATGGCGCCGTAGCGTAGGGCCGCTCGCATCCACGGGGCGGCGGCGATCCCGGTGAACAGAGCGGCGATCATCGACGCCCCCGCTTCCAGTCGTCGATGCGGGCGTAGATCGTCACGGCAAGGCCCGCGAGCGCCACGACGATGAACACCCAGCGCAAGGTGTCGAGATAGGGCACAAGCGGCAGGATCGCGGTCTGGGTCTCCGCCAGGACGTTCTGCGCCACCTCGACGCCAGCGGCGCCAAGCGTCGCCACGCCTGCTGCGCCGCTGCCCTTCATCGTGCGGCTGTCGGCCAAGACCTCCCGCACGGGTGCCGTTTCCGCGGCGAACGCCGTCGCGCGCACCGGGAAACGCTCGCCCCATTGCCGAGCCGGGCCGAGATCGATGTGCATGAAGCCCGAGCGCGGATAGTAGCCAAAGCCAAGGAAGCCGACGGCTCGGGCGGCAGCCTCGAAGGCGACCGGATCGTGGTTGGCCATGGCGATGTCGAAGGCCGTGCCGTCCATGTGCTTCGAGCGCGGCGCGCCGCCGACGGCCCGGTTGTGCGCCGGACTGCGGTAGGCCGAACGGACGATGAGCGGCTTGCCAAGTCGGTCGCGCAGCGCCTGGAGCTTGTCGAGCGCTTCTTCGTTGATCCGCAGGGAGCCGCTGCCCCGGCAGGCGATCTCGGCGGGGGAGAAATTCTTCCAGCGCCATGAGCGCTCGGGCACGTCGCGCCAGTGTTTGTAGGTCATTGTCGTCATCGCAGGTCTCCAGGCACAAAAAAGCCCGCTCCTCGACGAGGGCGGGCGGTGGTCTGACGGGGCGGGCGGATGGGTTAAGGCGTCGGTCCGAAGAGCTTCAGTTTGATGGCGATGCCGGCCATCAAGGCGAGCAGGACGCCGGTGGTGATCAGCCGCACGGCGGTCTGGACCGCCGTCTGTTTGGCGAGGCGGAAACCCGCGAGCAACGAGCGAAGATCGCGGATGTCCTCGGCGGCATCCTCACCATCGAGGCCGACCTCATGCAGGGCGCGCCGCGCACCCGTCTCGGCAGCCCGCTCCAGCAGGGCTTCAAACTCGGCGGCCGGCAACGCGATCAGCGCCCCGCTGTCTGGTTCCTTGTCCATGACTCAATCCGGGAGTGATCAGAGGACCAGCGAGCCGGCCAGCGTGAACCCGATCCCGGCGAGCGTGGCGTCGGGTGCCGATGGCGCGACCACGCTGAGCACCTGGCCGGGCTCCAGCACGGTTTCGCTGGCGGCGATGAAGGTGGCGCTCGTGGCGGCGGCAGCGAAGCGCATGGTGGCGCTGCTCACGCCATCGACCCGGATGTCGAATTCCGTCTGGGCGGTTGCCGCGGCCTCGGCGCTGGCATGGCTGCCGGCAAGATCAATCTTCAGCCGGGTGCGTCGCGCCACCGGGACCCGTGCGATCACCTCGTCCGCTGCCGGCTGCCCGGCCTTGTAGCCGCTGATGTCGGCCGGGGGATCGGCCGCATCCGCGGTCTCGACAACCTCGATCGCAAGCCACGTGCGCTCGAGGCCACGCAGCTCCCCGGCAGTGCCGACATAGACCGCCAGCTCGAACCAATCGCCCGCCGATACCGGAAGAACCGCGCTCGACAGGTTGCGCATCTGGTTGGAGTAGCCGCTGTCGCCGCGCACGATGAAGGACCCGCCGCCCAGCACGCTGTTGCCGTTCTTGCGTACCTCGACCAGCTGACTGGTCGGCGAGGTCTGCCACTCGATGTTGCCGATAATCCGTACCTTCGTCACCCCGGCTGGAATGGTCAGGCGGGAGGGCTGGCCGGCATCCCAGAATGCGTCGCTGTCGTACTCGGCGCTTTGCCAGGGCACGGCGACGTAGACGTTGGTCGTCGCGACGCTGAAATTGGTCGAGCGTCGCAGCAGCGCGCCCCGGAAGGGCAACAGAGCGCGGTTGAAGATGCCGACGCCTGTGGCGCCCCACGCAGCGCCATCGAACTGGAGGACGTCGCCGTTGGCGGCGCCGGCGATGGAGACGTCGATGAGATCGCCCAATGCACCAGCGCCACCGCCGACCCCGAAGAGATCGCTGCCATTGCCCTGAACCAGCACCGTCGCGCTAGGGGCGATGACGACCTCTGCGCCGGAGCCCGCATATTTGGCGCGAACGTCCTGGCCGCCATTGGTGGCGTTTCGGATCGCGAGCCGCCGGTGATTGGCGGGCAGCGTCAGGGTCCGCGATGCCGTCAGCGTACCGGTGAGGATGATGAGGCCGTTACGGTTGGCTTGGGTGCCAGTCAGCGTCAGGTTGGCGTCGGCCATCGCTACCGACAGTGCCTGGTTCATAGCGTTGTCGAGGGCATCGACCGCGTCGTTGATCGTTACCTCTTTCTGGTTCTGGGCGGCCGCGACATGGGTCACGGCCAGATTGGGGCTGGGCATCAGTTGAACTCCAATGTGACGGTGCGCGGGAAGCCGCGGCCGGCGACGGCGCTGATCTGGAAGACGGTGACGGTCAGGGACGACGGGACCGCACCGAAGTCGGCGAGGATGTCGGCATTGGCGTAGACGACGTTTGGGCTCGTCGCGGTGAGCGTCCGCTTCACCGCGCCGCCAGGGGCGGAGAGGATGTCGATCTCGTAGGTTTCGGAGGTCTCGCCGAGCGGCACGAGGCCGGTGCCGTCCTTCAACTCGCCGCCGATCCGGGTCCGCCGGACCCAGGAGAGACTGATGTTGACCGGATTGCCGGTCAGAGCCGCCTGCACGTTCCAGGGTGCATAGGGCTTGAGGTCCCGGCCGGTATGGCTGGAGACCAACGTTTCCGCATCCTCGAAGATCGTGCCGAACCCAACAGCCCTCCAGGACCGGGGGAGCTCGAGATCGCCGAGCGAGGTGACCATGGTCTCGACGTCGTCGGGGTCGAGGAGGACAAACAACTCGCCGGCCTCGTGCCCGTCCACGAAGACATCGGTGCCACGTCGACCACGCAAAAGCCCGGACAGGGTGTAGGAGCCGTCCGGGTTCAGCGCCACGTCGCGGAACTGGATGATCTCGGGCTCGCCGTTGGCCTTGAGGACGAGGGCCGCGTTGGCGCCGCTGAGCATCGAGTCCTGTGTGACGCTCTCCAGCCGTTCACCGCCGGTGGTCATGAACACCGTGAGGCTGTTCGTCTGATCGGTCGCGAACGGGGATGTCGGCGTGCCGAGGGCATTCGCCGTGGCGCCCCAGGCCGTCTCGCTCAGGGATCGACCGACCTGCGCCCACGCCGTGCCGTCGACGCTGCGGTAGAGAGAGGCACCGGGCCAGCCCGGGCCTCCAAAGCCGCCCATGAGGTAATAGATCCGCGACCCCGACCCTCCGGTGTCATCGGTGTCGCGCAGCAGCGGAAGGTCCGGCAGGATCAGCCGCGTCGCGGCCTGACTGCCGACGAGCTGTACCGGTTTTCCGGAGCCGCCATCGGCAGCCACGTTGGAGACGTAGGTGGCGGCAGCCTCCGAAACCCCTTTCACCGCGAGCGAGAAATCGGCCCCGACATCGAGACGGGTGATGCGGGTCCGGAAGGTCGAGCCCGACTCGAAGACTACGTCCACGACATCGGTCGGATCGAGGCGCAGCCAGTCGGCCGGTAGTTCTGCTTCGTACGCGCTGCGTTCGATCCATGCGCTGTAGAGCGTCTTGGCGGCGATCTGCTTGGCCGTCGTCGCGTCCAGCGCAAGGGCTAGCTCTACGCTGGACTGGTTGCGCGAATGCATGGTCGGCAGCGGCAGGGATGTGCGTTTTTCGCTCTGCGTGCCCTGCTGGTAGTCGGCGCCGCGATCCATGTAGACGACGCTGACGCGTTCCGGCAGCTCGACCTCTTGCGTGCGACGCTCACGCCAGCTTTCGCCGGTCCGCTCATCCAGCGGCAGCAGAAGATCCGCGTCGATGGTCGCGGCGGGCGGTCGTCCCCGCGTCCGGAACCGCAGCGCATCGTCGCTTTCCGCAGCGTCGAAGAAATAGGCCTGTGCCAGCGGCTCGATGGCGCCCCGCACGGTGGTCTGCCGCCCGATGACATAGCCGGGAACCGTCGCCCCGAGATCGGCGACGTCTATGTCGGACAGACCAAGGCCGGCACGGGCGCAAAGGTCGGAGACGATGCCGGAGAGCGTCTCTCCACCACCGCCGCCGCGATTGAGGAAGAGCTTCGCCCAGCCCTGGCTGCCGCGGACCAGATGCGTGTCGGTGACGGCATCGTAAACCTGAGCACCGCCTTCGCTGACCGCACCCGGCCAGATCTCATTGAGAACGAGAGCGCCTGTGGCGGTGTCCAGCTGGATGACGCGCGTGCCCCGCATCAGCGTCCAACGCTGCCCGCGCAGGCGGCACTGACCGTAGTAGGGCCCTTCGTAGTTGATCTGGATCGGAACGACCGTCTTCCAGACGATACCGGTGTCGCTGCGCCATTTCAGCGTATAGATGGCGCCGGGCGATCCCCCGTTCGAGATGCGCGCCTGAAAGATGACGCTGTCGTCGGTCGCGTCATAGGTGAGCCCGCCCGCGCTGCCGTAGAAGCCGGTGGCGCCGCTCTCGACATCCGACGGCGAGAAGGTGGCAACCTTCTCGAAGGTGACGCCGAGGGATTGGCCGGTGAGGCCGTCGTACTCTGCCAGCGCGGAGACCCGCAAGCGATAGAGGCCGAGGCTTCCATGGTTCGTGCTCGTTCCGCTGCCGAGGATCCAGCCATCCCCGAAGCCTTCGCCGACCGCACCACCAATGACGCCCCGAACGCGAGGCTCGGTGACGCTCTGCCCGGCGCCCCAGACATAGCCCATGGTGTCGGCGCGGATGAGTCCGACATCGTCGAAGAGCGATCCGGTGAGAACGAAGTCGACCCGGCCAGAGGGGCCGTAAGCGGAGACCATCCCCATCCACGTCGTGGCGACGAACCGCAGGGTCGAATTGGTCAGGCCGTTGCTGGTGGAGCCGAAGCGACCGACCTCCTTGAGAGCGTTCGGTTCGATGCGCAGGATCGGGCGTGAGTTGCTCGATCCGGTCACGACATAGAGGTGGCCGTCTTCACCGCAGAACAACGTGCTCGGGAAGTTGTTCGGCGCGACGGCCGTGATGTCCGTCATCCGCGCCTGGCGGTCCTCCTTCATGGTCCGGAGGCTGAAGCGGCGGATCCCGGCCTCGGCGGCGTTGACGTCGCTGTCCAGGAAGTAGCCGTATCCGCGCCGCCAATCGACTGCCAGGTCGTCGATCTGGTAGGTCCCGAAATATCCGGCTTCGCCCGTCGTGATGAAATCGAGCAGCTGGTAAGGCTGCTGCGCCGCCCGCTGGTAGGTGATCTCGGCCGTGATGTTGGGGATGCGGTTGCCAAAGTCCGCGAGCGCCAGATCTTCGAAGACGATGGTGGCAAGACCCCGATGGGCGGGTGCACGGCCCGCGCCGACGTGCGTTTCGATCAGCGGATCGGCCAGCTGATCCTCCGCCCCGGAATGGAAACGGAACTTGAGATCCGGTTTGGCAACGTCGGGGCTCGCGCCGGTCTTGTCGTAGATGAGTTTGCCGTCCGCCCAGACCCGAAGCACGTCCTCGGCCGGCCCTTCGCCGAAGCTGAGGGCGAAGGACGCGAAGTAGGAATACGTGACCGAGGTCTGGGTGGCTCCGCCGCCGCCCTTGCCGCCCGAGCGGGTCCGGGTGACGTTCTGCTGCTCACGGATGCCGGAGGACCAGATCATGTTGCCGGCCATGCGCAAGGTGCCGTAGCCGATGGCGATCGATGCGCCATAGGCGGACGAGGAAACGGTCAGGTCTCCGAGTCGGGGGCCTTCGGTGGTGACGTTCTGCCCCTTGGCGGGAAACAAGAGGCTGCCGACCACCGAGCCGACGAGCCAGCCGGCTTGCCAGCCGAGGCCGACCGCGGAGCCGAGCGCGGCTCCGCCCACTGCGACGAGGATGGCCATTGAGCGTTCTCAGCAAAAGTGGGGACCGGTTTCGCGTCCGAGAACGCGACACACAAAGTCCCGAGGTCAGGATCCGGGAGAGCGAAAGCGAAATGCGAACTTGATCTTGGCCGGCCATTCGCCGGCATAGGGTTCCTCGATCACCTGCCTGCGCGTGGCGTGCGCGTGCAGGAGATGCGGCCGTCCGAGCCGTTCCGTCAGAAAGCCGCAATGGCAGGGATAAGCCTGATCAGCGAAGACGAGGACGTCACCGGGCTTCGTTTGTGTGACGGCAATGCCGTCCAGGTGCCCGCGAAAGTGCTCGACGAAGCCCTGTCCCTGCGCGCGGCGCCCATAGGCCGTGCTGTCGTGGTCGGCGAGTTCGAGCGCCCGCGCGACAAGGACCACGAGCCCCGCGCAGTCGACACCGGCGCGGCTGCGCCCCTGGTGGCGCCAGGGAACGCCCAGCCAGGTCCGGGCCTCGGCGACGATCGCATCGGCCAGATCCCCGATCGCGGTGGCGGTCGCTGATGGTGGGCGGTCAGCGTGCATCGGGATAGCTCATCATGGCATCCTGGCCCGGCACGTAGGGTTCGCCGCGAAAGTTCAGGACGTTGGCGAAGCGGTCGATGCAGGTGTCGAGCCGCTTGTCGCAGCCGGGATGAACGCGGAAGGCGTCGCCGGATGAGATCGCGTATCCCATCGGCAGGAACAGCTCGATCCGCCCGCTGCCTTGGGTCCAGCTCTTGACCTCGGTGGAGCGACCGGCATTGGCGCCGGTCTCCCAGGTCAGCACACCGCCAGCAAACCAGCCATCAACCGCTCGCGGTTCATCGAGTGTGGCATTGAAGACCGCCCGGTCGATGACTGCCGTCACGACGCCCGACCGGCTCCATGCTTCTTCGGCCTCGAACACCGCGCCGCCATCGGCGGTTTGCGCGCCGACAATGGTGTCGAAGGTCGGTTGCTCGGATGCGGTCGTTCCGGCGGTCACGCAGCGATAGACGCGGTTCTCGAAATCAGCGGAAGTCGGCACCGATACCGTCGTGTCGGTGATCGTCGCCACAACGGCGTCGAAGGCCGCGTTCGACTGGCTGCCGGCCGCGAGCTGGTGCAGGAGCCGGAAGCGGATAAACCTGGTCCCTACCGGCAACTGGGCCTGCGAAACGCCCCGCTGAACCCAGCTGTCCTCGGGCAGGATCACCTCGAAGCCCGTGTCGAGAAGCGCTGAGAGCAGGTTCGACGAGCCGTCCAGCGCTTCGATGACGACCCGCCCCAGATCGTCCGGGAACGAATTCGCCCGGCTCACCGATGCGTCCAGCCGGTAGGCGTCGCCGTCGATCTGCAGCGGATCCAGCCCCGCGACGAGGAGGTCGAGCGACTGGGTCAGTTCCCCCGATGCTGAGCTTCCGCCTTCCAAGTAGAAGCTGCCAACCGCAGGCGACAGACCGCCGTTGCTAGCGTCGTGCACGTCCCAGTCGCCGGACACCTTCGTCCATCCGGTGGGCGTGAAGCTGGAGCCGTCGCCGGCGCCATCCGCCTCGAAGCTGCCGTTGACGATCGGCAGCGCGAAACTGACCGGCGTTCCGGTCGTGCGCACGCGCACCACGTTACCGAGGATGTACGTCGTCGATCGGCCGATTTCTGGCGGATTGACCGGCACCTTGCAGCGGAGATCTCCGAGATCGGCGCGGCATTCGGGGCTGTAAAGCTCGCCGATGCGTTGCTGCAGCGCTTGCGTCATGCCGCGCAGTTCGGTCCGGAAAATGCCCTGCTCGGTCAGCACGACCTCGCCGAACCAGCCGCGGCGCATCCGAAGAGCGCCCATGGCGGGGTCCGCCCAGTTGACGAGGAAAATCCGCACCTCGGCCTGATCGAAGAGCCCCGCGCGCAGCTCCTCCTCGGTGATTGACGCGCTGTCGAAGACGCCCTCGACGTCGAGATTGTCGACGCTCAGGCTCGCATCGTTGGCGATGGCCGTGCGCGAATAGCCGGAACTCGCCTTGTAGACCTTGCCTTCGAACGACAGATCGCGGTCGTGGTCGGTGAAGAAGAACTCCTTGCCGTCAACGCGCGAGATGCGCCAGCAGGTGGCGAGCGTTGTCACCGGTCCGGCGAGATGCGCCGCGAGGGCTGCCGAAGTCGATTTCATGGTCTGATCTCCAGCACTGGGATCTGGCCCCAACTGCCGAGCTGATAGGTTTCGATCGTGAGGTCCATCTGATCGCTGTCGAAGCGGACGGGCACGTCGAACTCGAAGTCCGCCGTCACCTGGACGCCGGATGCGGGGGCGACGGTGAAGGTCACGAGCCCGGTCGCCGTGTTGACGCTCCAGCCCGAGACCGCCTCGACGCCGTCGCGGTAGATCTTCACCGTTCCGGGAACGGGCTTGGTGATGACCCGTGTCTCGACCTCGCCGCCGCTCGCGTAGGTCTTCACGAGCTGGAACGTCTTGGTCACGCCGTCGCCTTGCCCGATCAGCTGGGCCAGCGCCTGATAGTCGGTCCAGTCCTTGAAGCGGAAACCGTAGGCACGCCCGCGCCGCGCGCGAAAGAAGGCGATGAGTGCGGCCACCTGATCGCGTTTCTTCAGGCCGTGCGCCACGTTCCATTTGCCCCGCGCGGCGGCCCAGTTGGCGTTGCGCCGCTCGTGTCCCGAAACCGTTGTCACCACGGTGGTCGAGTAGCCAGGGCCGCCGGACGCCCCGTAGGAGATGTCCGGCGGGAACTGAACTTCGTGAAAGCCGCTCATCTGTCGATCCATCAGAGATTACGCCGCGCCCGCTCCATGGCGCGGGCGGCGTCGGCGGCGATCTGCCCTTGGGCGTAGCGAAAGCTACCCGCGTCCGGGGTGGAGATGTTCATCACCACGTTGACCGGTGGCCGGGTTTCGCGTGCGGCGCCGATCGCGGCGAGCTGAGCCCGTGACAGCACCATCTCACCGCGCTGCAGGATCGCGGGCACCTCGTCGGCACGAAGCCCCGCGAGACCGCCGTCGTGGAAGCGCGGCGCACCCACAAAAGCGAATGCCGGGACGAGCCGCTGCTGAGCGGGCCCCCCGGCGACGCCGCCTTGATGGAAGATGCCGGCAAACAGCCCGCCTCCGCCGCCGAACAAGCCGCCGAGCAGTCCGCCGCCGCCTCCGCCGAGCGCATTGGCAAGCGGCCCGAGGATCGCGGAACGAACAGCGATGCGGGTGATGTCGGCGAGGATGCTGTCGGCGAGTGCCTTGAAGTCGATTCTGCCGCCGGTCACGAAGCTGGCGATGGCGTCCTCGGCGCTGCGAAAGGCGCTGGTGAGAGCGCTGCCGAGACCCTTGCCCCAGTCCATCGCCTCGCTGGCATAGCGGGACAACTCCTCGCGAACCGCCGCCCAGCCGGTTGCCGCCTGTGTGGCCGCCGAAGCCGCTGCCTCCCCGGCGGCGCGGCTTGCTTCCGCAGCGCGTGCGGCGGAACCGGCCGAGCCTTCGCCATCTCCTGCGGCATCGCCTCCGGCGCCGCCGATGGCTGCGAAGGCTTCATCAAGACGCTCCGTCGCGCCGGCTGCGGTTTCGATTTCAGTGTTTGCGCCCGCCATGGCCTCCCGGAGCGCCGCGATGGACGCGAGGGGCGCGCCTGCCAGCTCTCCCAGCGCCGTCGCCGTCACTCGTGCACTGTCGGCGGCAGCGCGCGCATCCTCGGCGAAAGCCGACAGGCCGAAATCCGGCGTCGCGAAGGTATCGGTCTCAAACGCGGCGGCGAAGGCATCACGCGCTGCATTGCCAGCCCGGCTCGCGGCGCCCGCAAACTCGTTCTCGATCCGGCCGAGATCGACGTCCGGCACCAGCTCGATGGCCCGCTCGATGCCGATCGCAGCCAGACCCGCATTGACGCCTTCGAGGAGCGCATTGATGCCGTCGACCGCGCCGTTCAGCATCGACTCCAACCCGGCGATCAGCGCGTTCGCCGCCTGGATCGTCAGATCGCCGATGGCCCGAGGCAGGTTGCTCCAGATGACAACCATCGCATCGAAAGCGCCCTGAAACGTCCCGATTGTGCGATTGCCGAAGGTGACGACGGCCTCGAGCGACGCCTGCAGCGCGTCGGCGATGCTCGCTTGAATGCCGCTCCAGGCGGCGTCGATGCGCGCTTTCAGGACGCCGGCCAGCAATCCGATCCTGTCCCAGACCTCGGCTGCCACGTCGCCAAGAAGGCCGAGCGCGGCGCCGAAGCCGCCGGTCGCCTGCACCAGCCGACCGAACTGGTAGATCAGCTCACCCGCCGCCACGATGAGCGCGCCGATGCCGGTTCGGATCAATGCGCCGCGCAGGAAGACCAGCGCGGTGGCAAGACCGCGAACCGAGGCGGCGGCCACAACCATGCCGGCGACCCAGCGTCCGGCGATGAAGGCGGCGAAGGCAGCAGCAATCGATGCCAGACGGCCGATGTTGTCGAACAGGAGCCGAATGCCCTGGCCAAGCGGACCCGTCGTGCGGGAGATCGCCGCCAGCGCGTCGGCGACGGCTTCGAGGGCCGGGGCGGCGGCAACGGCGAGTTGATTCGACAGCCCGCGCCAGATCAGACCGAGGCGGGAGATCGCATCGTTCGTCCGCTCGATCTGATCGGCGTCCTGCTCGGAGACGACCACCCCGAAGTCGCGAACGTCCCGTGTCGCCTGCCGAAGGGTCGTCGTGTCGATCCGGGAGATGGCGATGCTGCCTTCCTCCCCGAACAGCTGCCCAGCGACCGCTGCACGCTCGGCCGCGGGCACGAAGTCTTCGATCGCCTGGTTGATGCGACCGACACGCTCATCTAGCGGCAGGGCAAGCAAGGCCGAGGCCGAGAGCCCGAGCCGTTCGAGCGCCGCGACGGCAGGACCGGTCCCGGCGGCCGCCTGGCTAAGGCGGCGGGTGAGGTCCTTGGTCGCCTGTTCGATGCCGGACATCGAGACGCCGGCCAATTCGCCGGCGCGTTCCAGAACCTGAATGCTCTCGACGGTCGTCCCGAGCGACTGGGCGAGCTTGGCCTGTGCGTCCACAACCTGAAGGCCGGAGCGGATCATGGCCGCAGCGCCCGCGGCGAAGGCGGTCGCTGCGGCGGCAGCCGCGATCTGCACGCGCCGATAGAATGCCGCGACACGGCTGTTCGCGGCGTCCATCTCCCGCGATAGCCGACGGAAGCCTTGCTCCCCTGCGTCGCCGATGCCCTGCAGCTCGGCACGGACCTCGCGCCCTCCGACGACGGCAAGGCGAACGGAGACGCGTTTCTCAGCCATCTTGATCAGTCCTGATTTGCGCGTTCAGTCCGCGCACCATCATGCCCTCCACCTCGGGCAGCAGTTCCGCGCAGACGAGCGTGTCCACTCCAAGCGCGTGCGCACAGGCGAGAGCGGACGTCATGTCGAGGCCGAGGACCGCACCGGGGACGGCGCGCAGCTGCCCCGTGAGCTTTTTGGCCAGATCCCAGACCTGCCAGCCTTCGACCGTCTGCGGACGGTTCAGGACGGCGGGACATTCACCGCAAATGCCGCGGCAGGATCGGCAATACTGGTCGCCCCCGCTGAAGTGCCATTCGGCGAGGGCGCGGAGCCGTTTTTTTCCGCTTCCAGCAACAGGCCCTTGGACACGTAGCGGAGCTGGAAGGCCTCGAAGATCGGCAGGATGTCCAGCAGCGCGTCGATGCCTTCCGGTGTGACGGGCACAGGATTGCCTTCTGCGTCGCCCACCCCTTCCCATTCCAAGACGACCAGCCGTGCCAGGGCCTTGGCCATGGTGACCGCGATGGTCTCGTTCGACGCGCCTTCGGGCAAGGCAGCCACCGCCGGATCACTGCGGGCGGCGGCCATGAGCGAGGTGGTCAGGGGAGCGACGCGCACGCGCACGTCATGTCCGAGGTCGAGCCAGCTCGGCTCGCGCGACAGGTTCAGGCGGATCATGGGAATGGCCTCAGGTATAGCTTGTGACGTCGTTCAGGAGGTGGGCGCGCAGCATCGTGCCTTCGCTGTCATCGTAGGAGGCGCGCCAGTCGAAGCTCGCCTCGACCCCGCCGGGGCCGGAGACGGCATATTTGGGTTTGGGCAGGAAGACCCGCGGCAACTCGAAGCGGAGCGCGTAGCCTTCCGGGAAGGTGAACCCGTATTCGAGTCCGACAGGATCGCCATTGGCGGCCTCGGCCACGAGCGTCGCGCCATCGAAGCGTACCGACATCGATCCTTCCGCCGAGGCGAACGTGGGATCGGCCGCCTCGATCTTGCCGTCCTCGCGAATGACCCGGACGCGTTCGAGATTGTTGGAGAAGGTCAGACTGCCGCCAGTGACGCCGGCGAGCGCCGCACCGCCGCGTCGGATGAAGCCGCGCCCCTGGCTGAAGCGCCGGAGCGCGTAGGCCGTCGGATTGGCGTCGACCGTCGCAGAGAAGCGTTCCTCGCCTTGGGCCACGAGCTGGAGGCGGGCATTTGCCGGTCCCTCCTGGCCCATCTCGAAGTTTAGGCTCTCCATCACCGTGCCGAGGTGACGGAAGAACACCGGCGTCGCGAGCTTCGGATGGCCGACCTCGATCGTGTAGCTCGGGATGTCGTCGGCGCCGCTCTCCCAGACATGGGCGTAGCCACCGCTGGTCAGCGTGGGACCCGAGACGGCGCCAGCGGATGCAGCAAGGGTGTAGCTGTTGCCGGTCGGGCCTGCCGCGTCGAACACGATCACGAGCGTCTGCGTGCTCGTCGGCCGCGAATAGGTGCACTTGGCGATTTCGGGGTCGGGCGATGCGTTGAGATCGCCGACAAGTTCATCGACGGTCTGCGTGACCGTTCCCTGGATTTGCGTCTCCTGCGCGCCCGCCGTACCGGAGACGAACGTCCAGACCGTACCGTTCAAGGTGATCGTGTCGCCCGCTATGGGATTGACGGCGAAGACGATCGAGCCGCTGGCGTTCGTGGGCGTGGTCACCGGGTCTCCGAACAGGCCCGTCAGCCAGAAGCCCGTTCCACGCAGGTCGAGCGGGATGTCGAGCTGGCCCTCGTCGGTGATGAGGCCGCGATAGGGATCCTGCGCGTTGCGCCCGCGTCCCAGCAGCGGGTCGTCCCCGAGCGGCTGGGCCGAAGACAGATCGGTCGATTTGAAATCGAGGCTCTGATAGCCGGTGAGCGGCGCGACCCCGTAGCTTGCCTCCCGGCACGCCTTGAGGGTGGCGTCCGCGCCATATGCGCGCGCCTTGGGCATGGATGACTCCCGTCTTGTCCGTGATTGGGTCGTGGTTGGGTCAGGCGGTGAGTGGATCGCTCACCAGGTATTCGATCGTGACGATGATCCGCGCGGTCAGCATCGGCGGCGCTCCTTCGAGAGCGAGCGCGCCTGTCTCCGGGGCTGACGGCGTCAGGTTCTCCGCAAAGCCGCCGAGCGTCTCATCGACACGCAGGGCGGCCCCGATTGCACCCAGCAGCTGATCGAGCGCCGCTTCGCCGCCGCCGCTTGGGTCTCGCGGCACATAGACTTCGAGCTCGACCCGGTGCGCATAGAATTCGGTGCGGGGATTGAGGGTGATGTCGGGTTCGCCGGGCTCGCCATCGCGCAGGATGACGAGACCGGCGGCGGGCACCTTCTCGGGCAGCACCTCGTTGCGCCGCACCGGCGCCGCCAACTGCCCCGCGAGAACAACCGAAAGCGCGGCGAGGATCTGTTCACGTCGAGACATCAGCGGCTCCCGTCCCCATCAGAAATCCAGTTGCGCACGACCAGGCTGGGTAGTCGGCTCACCCAGCGCTCGGCGGCGCCGGCCACCTCGAGGCGCTTGGCGAGGGTGACCTGCGGAACCAGGATGAACATCGGCACGGTCACCAGTCCTCGGCCCGTCCGGAGTGCGGAAGCGCTCGCGCGAGAGAAGCCACCACGCTTGCCTGTCCGGGCACGCATCCCGTCGGCCACGAGGAGAGAGGGACCGCGGCGTCGATAGACGAAGCGCAGCCGTTGCCCGGTCCGTCGCTCCCATCCGCCCGGCGTGATCTTCCGGCCGCCATCCCCGTACCGGCCAGCAGCCGCCGTCGGGATCGCGAGGAAGAAGCCGTTCTTCGAGCGAATGGTCGCGCCTTCCTCATAGATGCGGATGATGCCTGGCGCCTTGGACCAGACGAGACCCGCCGCCCGGATGCTGTCTTCGCCCTTGGGGTAGACTTGTCCGCGCCAGGTGCGCGCCAGTCTCGGACCCAGCCCCGCCGAGGTGACCTGCGTCCGGAGCTCGGTCTTCAAGCCTTCGGTGGCCTGTGAGATCCCGGCCGTGACGGCCTTCTCGGCGGCCTTGATCTCGTCGCTCATCAGCTTGCCGAGGTCGCCGATCGTGCTGACCGAGAACCTCATGCCTCGCGCAACTCCGCCGTCCAGATCAGTCGCTCCGCGTCGCGGCTCGGCTCTCCCTGGACGACATAGGAAACGCCGTCGAACTGGAACCCGTCGCCTTCGGCGAGGCTGGGCGCATCGGCGACGCGAATGTCGAGCAGCGTCGTAACGGCATGCAACCGTGTCTCGCCGAATTCGAAGACACTGTCGGGCCGGCGCAAGACGACCCGAACGGAGACGGCGCTGCCGCCCTTTGGCGTAAAGGTCGCGTCCCGCGCCATGTTCGGGTCGGCGAACAGTGACTGGAACGCAGCGGCGATGGCCGACATCAGAAGCTGCCATTCAGGCGAACCCGCCCGATGACGTCACCGGCGCCACCGGCGACGGCTTCGGTCGCAACGCCGATTAGCGTGTTGGCGGTGGCGGCCTTCGTCGCCTCTTTGTTGGTGTTGTCCCAGTAGACCTTGTCGCCCGCGGCCCACGCCTGCGAGGCGACCTTCTTCAGGTCGAAGACGCCGACGAGCGACGCCTCGACGGTCTCGCCGAGGGCAGCGCTGCCCGCCGCCACGCCAAAGATGGAGCCGACGAGCAGGCCGTCACCGGAAACGACCGCATAGGGCGCGGTCAGGGTGATGGTGTTGCCGGGCTGGACGTAGTTCTTCATGAGCTTGATCCTCTTGGAAAGACGAAGGGCGGCCCGTCAGGACCGCCCATGTCGTCGGGGTTCAGGTGTCAGGGAAGGGGCCGGATCAGGCGCCCGGGTTCTTGTAGAGGCCGCGCCAGTCGATGGCCTTGGCGCCGAAGTCGAGGCGGCACTTGATCTCGACCCCGTCGACGTCGAAGCCATTGCGCGTCTCGATGTAGGCGCCCTGTTGGCCTTCGAGATAGGCGTACTCGATCGTGTCGATCTGGTTGGGGCTGGCGGCCAGATACCAGGCGGTCTCGCTGGCGGCATCGAGACGCGGCTCGGCGATGGGGCTAAGCGTGCGGATCGACTGGGGCACCACGTTGCCGCTCGACGGAGGCACGAGGTTCTGAGCGACCAGCTGCTCTGCCTTCAGTTCCAGAGATGCCGGCACGATCAGGAAGGCGGGTCGGATGTTGAGCACCGTCTTCTTGTCGAGCCCGGTCTGCTTCGCCATCGCCGCCCGAGCCGCGCCGACGGTGGTGACGTCGAGCGCCGCACCGGTGCCCGCGAGGTTCTTATGAGTGGTGTGGAACAGCGCATTGCCATCGGCCATGGCCGGGTTCGAGGTGATGATGCCCCAGACCACGTCCGACTCCAGCTGGGCGATGGAGTTGCCGTACATTGCCGGGATCCGGGTGAAGGCGTCCAGATCGTCGTTGATCAGCACCTGCCGGGTGATGGCGACAACCCGGCCGTAGGTCTTCACGCGGTAGCTTTCCTTGCTCTCGCCGAGCGTTCCGCGCTTGAACTCGCCGCTCTCGCCCACTTCCAGGAGCTGCGGCGCCTCGCCGAGCTGCACCCGGTGCATCGCCTTGAAGTCGGTCGCCAGAACCTGACGGCAGAAGAGTGCGAAGGTCCGCGGATAGGCCTCGTAGGCCTGGCGCAGGGTCTTGTTGGTGACGGCCGCGAGGATTTCGGGGAAGTCCGAGGTCGAATGCAGCGCGCGCGTCGCCACCTCGTCACGCGAGAGGCCGCGCGTGTTCACCCCGGCATTGCCGAGGCTTTCGCGGGCGAGTTCCAGCAGCGTCATGCCTCGATACTGACGGGCAGCATCTTCAAGCGGGAACAGCGTCGGGCTGTACCGGTGCAGCAGCGCATTGGCCACGGCATCGCGGCGGGTGATGCGCTCATCCCGGCCACCGAGCGGGACGGAGACTTGGCCGAAGGTCCGCGTCTCCTCCGACTTCGCTGCGACCTGATCGAGGATCAGGCGACGCGCCTCGTCGAGACCGGTGCCGCGCTTGACCAGATCCTCGGCGAGGCCGCGCTCGAGGTTCAGCCGACCGGCCAGATCGTAGATGGTCGAGACACGCTCCCGTTCGGCTTCGCGGGCGCGGTTCGCCACAGCCTCGGGATCCGTGGCTTCGGGCTTGGCAGTCTTCGGACGCGCGCGGGTCTGCGTGTCGGCCGCGCTCGCGGGCGTGTCGGTCATGGTGGTCTCCTCGGTCGCTGCCGTTTCGCTCGTCTGGTCGGCCACGACCTCGTCAGTCTGGGCCGGGGTCTGGGTCTTCTCCGTCATCGGGGATGCTCCTTGCGGGTTTGAGGGCGCGTCCCGGCGGTGAAGGACGCAGGTTTCAAGCGGGCTCTGGCTGCGGAAGCCCGCGGCGGGGTCGGCCCCGACCGGGACCGCTGAGATTTCGAAGGGGGTCCAGTCCACCGCCCGCCAGAGCTCCCGCCCGCCGTCGGGCTTGGAGATGTCGAAGCGATGGACCTGGTAGCCGATGGAGACCGCGCGGATGTGCCCGGCCTGGATGTCGCGCCAGATCGGCTCGACATCGGCGCGCTCGCTGATGCGGACCTGCGCGATGCCGCGGCCGTTCTCGATCCGCGCCGAGCCGGGCACCACCGAGCCGATGACGGCGTCGAGTGTGTCGATCTCATGCACCTTCAGGAACGGCGCGCCCGCGTTCAGCCGGTCGAGGCGCACATGAGCAGGGTCGAGGCTGAGTTCCTCGTCGTAGGGCTCGCCGAAGAAGCTCGCCCGCCGGACGCGTGCGCCCGCCGACCAGATCACCTCGACGGTGCGTGCGTCGGCATCGACGGTGTTCGGCGCAAGCTCCGCCGACCGGCGAAGCGCCGGCAGTTCGATCATCGTGTCCATGAAGTCAGTCCTGTTGGGCGGTGTCCGGCTGCCCCGGGTCGGGTTCCGGATCGGTTGCCGGGTCGCTCGATTGCGCGCTGCCGGTCTTGGTGACGCGGCGGGGGTCGCTGTCGAGCACAAGCCCGAGGGCGTCGAGCTTGGCGTTGGTCGCGGCGATCTCCGCCAGCACGGCGTCGGGATTGCGGCCCTGGCGAGCGATCACCTCGGCCAGTGTCATCGTTCCCGAACGGATCGCCAGAAGGTTCGCCATCGCGTCCTTCTGCGGATCGACTGCCTCGAACTTGGGCGGTGACCATTCGACCGGCACGTCCGGCGTCGGGATCTGTCCCGAGGCCCATGCGGCCTCGGTGAACCAGCGCCAGACCGGGGTGCAGAGCATCGGAATGAAGAGCTGCCACTGGACAGCGTCGATCATCCGGCGGAACTCGACGAGCCCCGCCCGGATGGAGGAGTAGTTCACCTGGCTGAGATCGCCGGTGAGTAGCTCGTAGGGCACCCGGAACCCGGCCGAAATCGTATGCAGGCTGGCGCGCTTGTATTCGCCATAGCCGCCGGTGGCGGCCGGCTGGTTGAAGCGGATGTCCTTTCCGCCGCGGGCATAGGCGATCAGTCCTGGTTCGAACTGCTCGACCCGGTTGCCATCGGCGTCGACCACCGCCGGGGCGATGCCCTGCTGCGCCTCGTCGTCCCCGAAGACGATGGCGGTGACGCAAGCCTCGGTCTTCTTGCGAACGATCTCGGCCACCTCGTAATCGTCGAGATCACGAAGGGCGCGGATAACCGGCGCGCCCCAGGGAACGCCGCGCGCCTGCGTGCGCTGCTTCTCATAGACATGCGCGATCTCGCTCGCCGGGACCGGCCGGCTCTGCAGGCCGTTTTGCAGGGCGCCATAGGCGTCGCCGGGATGCTCGGCGTGGAGCCAGTAGGCCCGGCGCCTGCCGAGCGGATCGAACTCGATCCCCTGCATGAGGCGGCCCGCACCGAGCGCGCCGGATTTGGTGGCGTCGAGGAAGTCGGCCTCCAGCACCTGCAATTGCAGCGGCACCGGCAGGCCGTCCGCAGCGCGGCGCAGGCGACGGCGCACCAGCACTTCGCCGGCCTCGACCATCTCACGGCAGATCAGCGTCTGAAGCCCGTAGAAGTCGAGCTGGCCGTCGGCGTCACAGGCCTCGGCCCATCGTTCGAACAGATCGTCGACGCGGCGGTCCAGCGTGTCGTCGCCGCTCGCGGCGCGCGGCATGATGCCCGCGCCAATGATGTTGTTCACCAGCACGGCCACGGCCTTGGCCGCGTGCGGGTTGTTGCGGACGAGGTCGCGCATGCGGTCGCGCAAGAGCGCCCCGGCCACGCCGATCTCGGTGTCAGCTGAGAATCCCGGGGCACGCCAGCCCTCCGTGCGGCGTCCTCGCGCGGCGCCTTCGTAGCCGCGCGCGAGCGTCTCGAACGCCTGTCGCGCCAGGACCCGCCGCGCGGCGGCCCGAGGGGCGACCGAAGCGATGGCGCGGTCGAACCAATTCGCCGCCATCAGCGATCCCCGCGCGAGAAGCCCGCGAGCCCGGCGACCGGAAGCGGCCGCCCCACACTGGCAATCGCGCGCTCGATGGTCCGGATGCGGGCGAGCAGATCCTCCGCCGAGCCGTACTCCACCGACTTGCCGTCATAGCTGACGCGGGTCGTGCCGCTGGCATAGGCCCGGCGCAGTGCCGAGAGCTCGGTTTCGGTCCAGTCGGTCATCTCAGAACCATCCTTCCCGCCGCCCGATCCAGTCGGAACGGCGCTTGCCTTGGGGTACCTGTCCCGGCCTGTGGATCTGCCCGGCGGGATCGCTGTCGGTCGGGGCCGCCCCGAGCTGGTCTTCGAGGTCGCGCCATTTCTCTTCGGGCCAGCGGTCGGCGCCCGCGATCCAGGCGGCCGCGCGGGCGTAGACTCGGCAATCGAGCGCCTCGTTGCGCTCACGCAGCTTCTGCCATTCGAGCTTCGCGAAGCCGCGCTTCGTGCGCACCGTGACCAGCTGTTCGGCCACGACCTGCTTCAGCCACTCGCTCTCGACCCATGTCGGCAGGTGGATCGTGCCGGGCGGGAACGCCGCGCCCTCGGCACGTTCCTCGGCCGTCGGGCGCTCCAGCCGCAGGAAGCGGTAGGTTTCGGCCTTGAAGGTCGAGACCGCCACCGTCCAGAGCCGGGCGCCGCGACGCAGGCGCTTCCCGCCCTCGGTCGCATCCACGAAAGTGGGGCCGGAGACCGGACTGGAGCGATTGAAGCCTTCGAGCCCCTTGACTGGCGCGACCTGTGCAAAGCCGACTTTGCGCGACCAGGCGTAGACAGCCGGGGCTTCGTAGCCCGTGTCGATCGCGAGCCGCGCGATCCGAAGGTGCGCTCCGTTTTCATGCGGCCACGACCGGTCGAGGAGTGCCGTCAACTGGTCCCAAGCATCATGCCGGTCCGGCCCGCCCTCTACACGCACGTGATCGACGAGCCAGCTCTCAAGCCCTCGGCCCCAGGCCCAGACATCGACCTCGATGCGGTCCTTCTGGACATCCGCGCCCGCCGTCAGGAACAGCCCGCCCGCTGGCACCGTGCCTGGCTGCCACGCCTCGCGGCGATCGTAGAGCCGCTGCCAGTCCGGCGCCTCGCCGGTTTCGACCCATGTCTCGCCGAGAATGGTATTGCGGAACGCCTTGATCGCCTCGTCGGAGCCCTGGGCCGCCTCCCAGCTGCGCGCGATCCGGGGCCAGCTGAGCCAGCCGACCGGCGAGTAGAGCGCCGAGAGGTGGTAGCCGACAGTGGTGGGATCAGCGGCCGTGGCGGTCGCCCGCCATTCGCCGCGCTCCAGCATCGCGGTCTTGTGGTGCTCCGCGACGGCTCTGTCGCAGCCTTCGCAGATATATTCTGCAGTCTCCGGCTTGCCCTTCTGCCAGCGCAGCCGTTCGAACTTCAGCCACTGCATCGCCCCGCAATGCGGACACGGCACGAAATAGCGCCGCTGGTCGGACGCCTCGAACTCGCGCTCGATGCGGCTGTGCCCCCGGATCGTCGGCGTCGAGACCAGGAATACCTTGCGCCGGTGAGCGAAGGTCAGCGACCGCGCCTCGGCCAGGGTCACCGGATCGCCTTCCTCGTCGGCCGAAGCCGGATAGGCATCGACCTCGTCGAGGAAGATGTAACGCGCCGGGGTCGAGCGCAGCCCGACCGCCGAGTTCGCGCCCGTCATGATCAGGATGCCGCCCGCGAATTCCTTGGACAGCATCGTGTTCCCGGCGTCGCGGGATCGGGCCGGTTTGACCCGCTCCCGGAGCTCCGGGCTCTCGTCGATCAGCGGGTCAATCCGCTGGCGCGAGTTGCGCTTGGCCAGTTCCACGGTCGGCTGGACCGCGAGCATCGGGCCCGGGGCCTGATGGATGGCGAAGCCGATCCAGTTGTTGCCGGCTTCCGTCGCCCCGACCTGCGCGGCCTTCATGAACACGATCCGTTGCGCCGCGTCGCCGGGCGACAGCCGGTCCATGATCTCCCGCATGTAGGGCGTTCGCATTGTGCGGTAGCGCCCCGGTTCGGCCGAAGCGCGGGACGCCAACATCCGGTGCCGGTCCGCCCATTCCGAGACGGTGAGGTCGGGATCCGGTCGGATCCCGTTGCCCCAGGCGCGCAGGATCTCAGCAGCGCCTTCGAAATCCCTCAGGCCATATTCGTCACCGGAATTCGGGCCGGACCTCGGCGAGTTCGTCGAGGTGGGCGCGTACATGTTTCTCCAAGGCCTTCTGCATGGCGGCCGCCTCCACGCCGAGTTCGGCCGCCATCAGCGCCGCCGCGCGCGCCGGCCAGTTCACCCAGGCATCGCGCTCCTCGCGTGCCAACCGGAACACGACCGCAACCGCCCGGGCGCGGTCGACGAGTTCTCCCTTGAGCTTCTGAAGCCGGATGCGCCGCTCCTGGGCCTTCAGCACCTCATTCGCGGTCTTGGCCTGCAGGAAGGTCGTGCCGCTGCCGACGGGCGGCGCGGCAAGCCCTTGTTCCCGCAGAGTGTCGCCAACGGCGGACACGGCCGCGTCGGGTACCGGCTTGAGCTTGGATGCCGTGGTGCGCCGGGACTTCGACGGGTCCGTCATCGCCGCCCGGCGGGCATCGCTCGCCTCTGCGTCGATGCTGCCATCCTCATGGAGGACCAGCCGTCCCGCAGCCTTCGCCTTCTGGATCGCGCCCCGCGAGAGACCGACGCGCGCGGCGTATTGGCGCTCGCTCAGCCCCTGCATGGCGTTCTCCGATTATTGTTCAGATTCAAGTGCTTATCGAGTTGATAAGCGGTTCGGACAGAGCGAACGTGGCTTTCAAGACCACGCTGCAACTCGCCACGAGGAGCCACAGAGATGACCCGACGCGCCACCGACAACTCGAAGGCACTCGACGCCTTCATCGCCGCCAAGCTGGAGATCGACAGCATGCTGGAACGCCTCAAGGCGCTCAGCGACGACCACTTCGAAACCAATCCCGACGAGATCAACTGGGGCCATGTCGGCTCCCTGAGCCACTACCGCGACAAGCTGCGCGAGATCACCGACATGGCGTTCCGCGAGGGCGAGCACGCCGGGTGAAATCCTGCACCTGCCTGAACTCCGGCCGCGTCGTGCCGCGCGGCTTGGGGTCGTAGAAGGGCCGCGACGGTTGCGGTTCAATCCAAGGAGACGACCCCATGACCAAGCTCACCGACACGCAAGCCGTAATTCTCAGCGCCGCCGCTCAGCGCGACAACCACAATATCCTGCCGCTTCCCGGTTCCCTGCGCGGAGGCGCCGCCACCAAGGTGGTGGAGACGATGATCGCCAAAGGCTTCATCGAGGAAGTCGATGCCGACATCCGCAAGGGGGAGCTTGTCTGGCGCGAGACCGGGGACGGTCACGGCACCACGCTGGTGGCGACCGACGCAGGCCTCGCTGCCATCGGCATCGAGCCCGAGGGCAGGAGCGCCGCGCCTGCGAGCGCGCCAGACATCCCCGCCGAGCAGCAGGCGGCGCCCACGACGCGGATACCGCGCGAAGGCACCAAGCAGGCCGCGCTGATCGCCATGCTTCGCGCGCCGGGTGGTGCCACCATCGCCGAGATCGTCACGGCCACCGGCTGGCAGCCACACACGGTGCGCGGCGCGATGGCGGGCGCGCTTAAGAAAAAGCTTGGTCTCGAAGTGGTCTCGGAGAAGGTTGATGGCCGCGGGCGGGTCTACTGTCTGCCGCGCGCCTGAGAAAACGCTTCCGAGAACTGATTATGCCGCCGTCCCGCAGGACGGCGGCGCTCGCCGGTCACAACGAAACATTCCAGTAAGCAAGAACCTTCCGGACGTCCTCGCGAGGATAGTGCGGACCGGCGGATGCAAGGTCCCTTTGGATTGCGGCCTTCCTGCGGTCGGCGGCTTCTTTGATCCTTTGTGAAAACGGAGCTGTTCCAAGCGGCAGCGAGGACCTGCCGGGCATAGGCCAGCTTTGCGGGTAGGCATCCCACTTCGTCCATTTCCCGACCTCGGTGGCGATTGGCGACACCTCTTCATGATCGCATGACCAACCATAGAGATGCAGTGCACACACCCGCAGCATCATCTTCACCTCGGTCATGACGTCGGTAAATGCC
Source organism: Parapedomonas caeni (assembly GCF_041060555.1). Classification (NCBI taxonomy): domain Bacteria; kingdom Pseudomonadati; phylum Pseudomonadota; class Alphaproteobacteria; order Sphingomonadales; family Sphingosinicellaceae; genus Parapedomonas; species Parapedomonas caeni. Next base: position 36,320 of record NZ_JBEUDS010000017.1, read on the forward strand.
TTTAATGGCGTGGGGAGAAGTACCATGTTCGCCACACACGAGAAAAAGCGGCGATCTTGCACGACCGCGTTGCTGACCTGATAGAACGCGTCATCTACGCCCCAGATATGGCAGCACGACCAGTTCGGCCGTTCGCCCGCCCGAAGCCCAAGCGCTAATGTCAGCGCCTTGTTGGCATGCACGTTTCCCTCAGACTTATGTACAATCACGCCGGTCTGGCGATTGCGGTTCATCTGCGGCTCAGACCAGTTCGCCTTGTAGAACAGGCCGCGCCGCGCATGTTCCGGATACCAGACCGGGAGATACTCGAAGGTCTTTGGGTCGACCCATCTTGCTGTGCGTTCGATGAGGCCCATCACGTCAGCGAGACTGAGTTCGCGCCTCAAAGCCTCAAGACCGTCTGGGAGGAGGTCGTCGGCGGTCTCTTCGGCGTCCAATGGTTCAAGCACTTTGCACTCAATCGGTTTGCAGCATAACAGTAGAACAACCTGATGGCTCACTGCCAAGTTAGGCAAAGCATAAGAACTAAGTGAAGTGACGGCAACGGCTTAGCCCGCGGTGACAGAGCCCCAGCTTAACGGCGTAACGGCAATTTGGACGAATCTCGAACTGTCTCGAACAGCCGCCGCAGCGCGTAGGAACGTCCAATGCTGACCACCGTGAAAATGGCACCCATCATGAGATTCTGCGCCAGCGTCGTGTGCAGACCGAAGATCGGGAAGATCAGGATCTGGGTCACCACGGCCACGCCGTAGCCGACGGCGACATTGGCAAGGGACTCGAAGAGAGACATGGCGCGGCTCTGTTTCATGCTGCATCCGTTTCGGAAGGAACAGGGCTGAGCCGCTCGGCCTTCACTTTCGCGAAGGTCCGGCCGTCGCCGTCGAGGACCGCCTCGCGGCCCGTGTCCGCCTGCCAGCGCTCCACGGCGACATCGACATAGGCCGGGCTGATCTCCATCGCGAAGACACGGCGGCCGTTGGTCTCGCCCGCCATGATCTGTGAGCCGGATCCGGAAAACGGCTCGTAGCAGAGCCCGCCACGGGCCACGTGCTGGCGCATCGGGATCCCGAAGGCGTCGAGCGGTTTCGGCGTCGGATGGTCGGGGCGCTCGTCCTTGGCGAAGGACGGCATCTCCCAGGTCGAGGACAGCGTCTCCTCGGCCACCTTCGGCGGGCGGTTCGGACGGCGCCATCCCATGAAGCAGGGCTCGTGCTTCCAGAGGTAATGGGACCGGGTCAGGACGCCGCGGTCCTTCACCCAGATGATCTGCTGATGGACGAAGGCGCCGGCCTTCTCCCAGCACGCTTCCAGCATCGCCTGGCGGCGAGAGGCATGCCAGCAGTACCAGGCGGCGTCCTCGGTGATCGCTTCGGCCACGGCCGCGGCGATGAAGCCGTCGTAAAGCTCCGCGCCCTGCGAGCTGTCGTCCCAGGTGACGCCGTAGGATTGGCTCCAGTCCTTGTTCCGCGTCGGGTGGTTGGAGCCGTCGTAGTCGACCAGATAGGGCGGGTCGGTGGCGAACAGGACCGCGCGCTCGCCGTTCATCAGACGGCGTACATCCTGATGGTTCGTGCTGTCGCCGCAGAGCAGCCGGTGATCGCCGAGGATCCATAGATCACCCTTGCGCGAGGCCGGATTGCGCGGCGGCTCGGGGATGGTCACGGGCGGAACCGAGCCGCCAGCCCCGCTGTCTTCACCGTCTGCGTCCGGGGCGAGCGCGAGGAGCTTGTCGAGTTCGCCGTCGGAGAATCCGACCAGCGACAGATCGAAGTCCTCGGCCAGCAGTCCCTGCAGCTCGGCGGACAGCAATGCCTCGTCCCAGCTTCCGAGTTCCGTCAGCTTATTGTCCGCGATGCGGTAGGCCCGGCGCTGCGCCTCGGTCAGATGACCGAGCACGATCACCGGTGCCTCAGTCAGCCCGAGCTGCGTGGCAGCCAGAACGCGGCCGTGGCCCGCGATCAGCTCCCCGTCCTCGGCCACGAGGCAGGGCACGGTCCAGCCGAACTCGGCCATGCTGGCGGCGATCTTGGCGACCTGGTCCGCGCCGTGCACCTTCGCATTGTTGGCGTAGGGCTGGAGGCGCGAAAGCGGCCAGGTCTCGATCCGCTCGGGGGCGAAGCTCAGCGTCATGGGTCGGATGGGTCCGTCGATCGAAGTGGACACCTGTGGTCCTGGCCTCCGGTTGCCGCGCTGGACTCCGTGCGGGGTCCAGCGGGCGCGACGGGCGTCCGGCCATCAGGCGCGTGTTCGTTGGTGGTTTCTCGGGATATGCATGGATCCGGATGCCGGGTGGCTTCCCAAAAATCCGGCCCTGTCGCTGGCGATCCATCGCGCCTCGCCCGCCAGCATACGATTTCCGCCAGGAAGGACCCGCGAACTCGTCTGGAAGCGGGACCAAGGCCGCGACGCGCGCGCCTCTCCCGAGGATAGTCAAAAACCTAGCCCGATCCGCCGTTTATGTCCGTTCGAAAACTGTCCGCCGGACACCTTCCTCGCCACCGCTCACCGCTGCGACGCGCCAGCCAGCTCGATCACTTTCCGCTTCGACAGGGTGCGGTTGAGCCGCCGACCGTTAAGCCGGAATGCGATCACGCAGAGCGCATAGAGCCAGTGCTCGTGCGCCGCCGACCGCTGCAATCCGACGGTCCAGCAGATGGTTTTCCATCGCTCGCCGTAGGCGCGCAGCCAGACGATCTTGCCGTCGATCGGATCGAGCCCCACCGTCCAGCTGAGCGTCTCCTCCATCCGGCTGATCGCGGCGGGTGACGGGATGACGCGCATCGGCTTCGGCTCCTGTCCGACCTTGTCCGCGAAGCTATGGATGACCTCCGGCCAGACGCTGAAATATCCCTGCCGCCGGGGTTCGGGCAGGCGCTTGAGCACGAAGGCCGCTTCCGCGAGACGTTCCTCGACGAGGCTCGGTGTCCACTGGGTCATCGACGCGCCTCCTTCGCCTGATCGCGGTCGCCATAGAGCTTCTCGCCGAGTTGCCGGACGAGCTCACGCTCGGGCCAGGTCAGCCGGTCGTCATCGAGAGAGACCGCCAGGACACGCTGCTCGCGCCAGCCATCGCGCTTGACTTCATCGGGGGTGCGGCGCTGGCCGCCATATCCGCGTGGCGTCCACCTCACAGCACACCTCCCCGGGTCTCCATCGCCCAGAGCAGGATCGCGATCGCGTCGGCCTCGTTGTCGTCGGCGGGTTGGAACCCGCGCTGGCGCATCGCGGCGAGCACGGCATCCTTGCCGGCGTTGCCCTTGCCCGTGGCGAAGCGTTTGATGGTGCCGACAGGAACGCCCTGATAGGCGACGCCCTCACGCTCGCACCAAGCGGTCAACGTCGCCAGGAAACCGCCGTAGAGGTGGGCGGCGTCAGTGCCGATATGGCGCCGGACCTCCTCGAAATAGATCGCGGCCAACCCACCGCTGTCGTCGGCCAGTTGTTCGAGCCAGCGCTGGAAACGCAGGTACCGCATGCCGCCGCCATCGAAGCGTCCGGAGCGGAAGGTGGCGGTTCCGCTGTGCACGATCCCGCCCGCCAGGCTCGCCCAGCCCGTGGTGGTGCCGAGATCCAGGGCGAGAATGGCGCTGCCCGCGGATGTCGAGATGACCGGGGCCGGATGGGGCGCGCTCTTGGGGAGGGGTGACGGGCACTGGCTCATGGTGGTGGGTCCTTCTCGTCTGATGTCGGTGAGGGGATGGACGACACGGCGACCGCGCGCGCGAAGCCCCTGGGGGTGGGAGTGGGAGAACCCGCTCGGCGCGGTTCTCCCCCACCCCCGAAGGGGGTGGCTTTCACCCCCACAACTTCCAGAGCGCATCAACACGTTGAATTTTTTGGAGAAATCGAAGTTGGGGCGGCCCATTGCGTGGGTCGCGTTCCCAACTTGAATCTGCGAAAGGCCGCGCAGCGGGGCGCGCTGGAGCCAAGGTAGTTGGGACGAGCTTTCCCAACTTGAATGTGCGCGGGACGGCCGGGCGGTGCGCGGCGGCGCGAAAAGCAACGAAAGTAGTTGGGAAGCTGGCCGCCCAGCTCGCCGCAACTTGCCACAACTTGATCCTGCGTAAGTCCGCGTAGTCGGGATGAGCTGCCGCATCACGAGGTCTCCTCCGTCTGATAGACCCAGACCAGAGGGTTCTCGACCGGCAGCGCCGCGCCGCTCTGCGGGCATTTGTAGGTGCTGGGAAGGACCTGGACCCGGACGGGCATGACCTCGCCGGTGTCGGGGTCTTCCGTCTCTTCTCCGGTCGGGAACGTCATGCCCTCGACGCAGAGATAGCCGAACTTCGAGCGCGAGGTTGGCAGACCGAACGGCGCGCCATCGCGAACGAACTTGATGAAACCCTTTGTGGCCAGCACGCTGATCCGTTCGCGGATTGTGTCCTTGCCGCCGAGCCCGGCCTGATTCTCGAAGCTCTCGGCGAACTGCAGCGCGGTGTAGAGCCGGCCGGCCTCGGCCTCATCGAAGAGCAGTTGAAGGATCACGTCGTGTTTGCGCGCGCGCTCGGCGTCGAGCTTCTCGCCGAACTCGCGACGCACGAGCCTTGTCTCCGAGCGATCCATCGCGATCCAGCGTCCGTCCGCCTTGTCGACGATCATCGGCTCGATGCCGGGGCCGTTGCGGAGCTCGAAATGCAGCATCCGCTCCGGTCGGTCCTCGTCGGGCCGGTGCATGATCACGCCGGAGGTGTAGAAGCTGCGGAGGCTGCCCGCGCCCGAGAGCGCCATGAACGGGTCCTCGACGAGCTGCTTCTTCGTGATCTTGCGGGTGTGATGGCAGAGGATCAGGCCGGCATCCGGGGCTACGGCGTCCCGCAGGGCCTCGACCCGCTCCTGCAGGAAGAAGAGCATCGCGGTGTTGTCGTTCTCCCCGCCGCCGTCCGGACCCCCATCGAAGAGATTGCGGATCGGGTCGATGCAGAGGATGTCGGGCGCGCCATGGCCGTAGTGGGCGCGGACCGCGGCGATGGTCAGGCCCACGCCGCCGGCGTCGAGCAACATGCGGACCTTCGGCGTGGCGACGAGATTATCGCGCGCTGCGGCCAGGAGCGTCGGCTCGATCCGGATGGCCTGGAGGCGCTCCCGCAGATAATGGTACTGGATCTCCGCCTGCAGATAGAAGATCCGCAAGGGCCGGCTCGGCGCAAAGCCGAGGAACGGCACACCCGCCGCCATGTGGACCAGCAGACTGATCAGGAAGTCGCTCTTGCCGACCTTGGGGGCGCCGCCGAGCACCAGCATCCCGCCGGGCGTCAGCAATCGCGGCGCGATGATGTCGTCGGGCATCGGGCTCTTGTCGTCGAGCAGCGCGCCGAGCGTGAAAACCGGCAGCGCGGACATCGGCGGAACGGCGATCCGTTCGAGGGCCGGTCCGTGGCGCTCTTCGTGCAGCCGCCAGAGGCGCTGGGCTTCCGAGGCGAGGCGTTCGAGCGGCCAGCTGGGACGGAGTTGGGCGGCGTTGTACTGGCAGATCGCCTCCCACGCGTCGTCGCGGCTCATGCGGCCCTCATGCGCCATGCGGACGTAGTGGCCGATGGCGGCGCTCGCCCCCTGGAAGCGGGTCCAATCGTCTGATCCGCCTTCGCGGACTGGCGTCGTCAGGACATCGGTGATCGACGGTTTGTCCGTAGAGGGGCCTGGCTCGGATCCGACCCCGGCAAGCGGCGGCATGTCGGCGACTGCTTCCGCGAAGTCGCGCAGATGGACCTCGACCCGCGGGCTGTGGCGGCGGATGTTGACCAGGCGCTTGAACCCGCCCTTGTGATAGACCGAACCAGCCAGGCGGATCGGCTGGTGGGCCGAGCGGAAATGCGTATCGCCGCCGACCTTGACCGCAATGTCGCCGCGCAGCCGACAGAGAAGCGCGATGTCCTCGCCCTCGGCCGGTTCGCTCAAGCGCCACCAGACATGCAGCTTGTCGAGACCGTCCGGCGTCCGGCCGCCACTTTCGACGAGCAGTGTCGGGTCGCCGAGATGACGGACGAGGTGGTCAAGCTTGGCCGCAATGTCTCCGGCGTCGAGGTCGACCAGGACCGTCTGCATCTGCTGGACATCGGCGGCCTTGGCCTTGCCGGTCTCGGCGACCGTTCCCGGCACCACATAGAAGGCCGCCCCTTCGCGTGCTGCCCAACCGGCGAAGGAAACCGCCTTCTCCAGCAAACTGTCGTCGATCTCGATCCAGGCGTTGTGGGGTCGGCCGTCGATGCCTTGGCCCTTGTCCACGAACCCGCGCAGGGGCACCCAGCCCTCGCAGTAACCGAAGACGACGTCGAGAAAGACGGCGATCTGCTCTGGATCCGGCTCGATGTCGAACGGATCGGCCTGCGGCGCGGCGTCGTTGAAGTCGCGCCACGCATCGAGGGAGACGACATTGTTCCCGCTCATGCCGGCAGCCCCCAGCAGCGTTCCGCCCACGGGCACATCCGGCACTCGTGGAAGTCACGGCTCGTAGCGATGCGCGGCAGCAGATCCCCTGCATCCGTCGCCTGGAGGATCCGCACGGCGCGGTCGCTCATGCGTTGGGCGAGCCCCGCGTCGAACGGCACGAGTTCGTGGTGCAGTTCGGCGGTGTCCTTGTTGATGGCGGTGAAGAGCGCGGGATTGTCGGAGATGCCAGGGACCTGCGCCTCCATGTAGGCTTGGTAGATGGCGAGCTGGGCCGCGTAGACGGGCTTCGCCACGACCACGCCCTTGGCCACGGTCTCGCGCCAGTTCCTGGCGTTCATCGTCTTGCATTCCCAGAGCGCGGGAACGCCGATGCCCAGCAGCTGGGGTGCGGCGGCGATGATCCCATCGACATGACCGCGGATGCGGCCACCAGCGACCGAGAAGCCGAATTGCTCGCCGTCCGGACGGTTGCCCTTGCGGGTATAGAGATCGAACCCGGCACCGCGCAGCCAGCGGATGGCAAGATCTTCGAGCGCGTGTCCGATCTCGAAGATCCGCAGAGTCTGGCCGGAGAACTCCTGGCCCTCATCCTTCGGCGCGCCCGCGAACTCGAATTGCAGAGCGCGCTCACAGCCGTGTCCAAGGCGGGAGCCGCCGAGGTAGGTCCTGGGCGCAACCGCCGCGCGTTCAGCGGCGATCGCCTCGTCGATGACCGCGTTGATGCGTTCGGCCCAAGTGGGGCGGTGGTTGTAGTCGAGCATCAGAGCGGCACCTCCGCGTCGGCGTCGGCTGCCATGGCGTGCATGGCGTCCTGGAAGCCGCCGACGGCGACCTCGATGAGCGTGAGCACCTGCGCCTCCGTGAGGTCGGAGAAGCGCGTCTGCCAGCCGATCTCCTCCATGATCTCGGCGACCGGCTTCATGGCGGCGCGGATCGCCGCCTTCTCCTGTTCGGTGAGATCAACCATGGCCCAGCGCTCCCGCGCCAAGCGCGTCCAGAAGCCTTGGCAGGCCATCGAGCAGAACCAGACCGAGGGGCGCGGTTGCTTCGACCGCACCGGGTCGAACCAGCCAAAGCCACGGGTGGGTCGCCGGCAGACAGCACAGAGCGTTCCACGCGGATGCCAGAGCCGCCGCCGGTCCTCGGCCGTGGTGGGGGTAGGACAGGCCATGGCTCATGCCGCCCTCCCGATGGCTGCTTCGGGCGCGACATCGGCCGCGCCGAAGACGAGGGAGCGGATGGCGTCGCGGTTGAAGCGAAAGGCCAGCAGCGCTGATGCCTGATAGCGGGTGAGCCCGAAATCCTGCCGGTACTCCGGCGGCAGGAAGGCAAGCTGCCGGTCGGTGGGCGGCTGGTTCAACCAGCGGCGCGTCTTGTGGGCGCTCTCGTCGCTCTCATGCTCGTTGAGCCAATCGTCGGCCGCCGCGAGGCAAACGGTGCGTTCGCCCACGGCCAACAGATGAGGGCGCTGCTTCTGGAGGCCTCCGATGCCGTACCACCGGCCGTTCAGGAAGAAGACACCGCCCCAGGCATTGAAGCCGTTGGCGATGAGCGCGGCATCGTCGCCGAAGAGATCGCACCAACGGAAACTCGACCGCTTCAGCAGGTCGATCTCGGACATCACGAAGTCGCCGAGCGGCGCTGCTTCGCCGCCTTCGGGACGCTCCCAGACATGACCGCACAGCGGGCATTCGGTGGTGGCGAGCGGCACGATGGCGCCGCAGTCGGGGCAATCCTTGGTCGGCGCCTCGCCAGAGGGCTCGCGACCGTCCAGGTCGACATCCTGCTCCAGCGAACCGTGCAGCAGGGTCGAGGTGCCGAAGTCGAGCACGATGCAGTCGGTCTTGATGACGCCTGGATGTTCCTCGGGCGAGACCGTGCGCAGGCCGCGACCGACCATCTGAATCATGGTCGACTTGTAGGAGCTCGGCCGCAGCAGCACGACGCAGCCCGTCGGTGGATGATCCCAGCCCTCGGTCAGGACGGCGACATTGACGACGACCCGCAGCTCTCCGGCGGCGTAGGCGTCGAGGGTCGTCTTGCGGTCGGTATCGGCCATGTCGCCGTGGATCAGCCCAGCGGCGACACCGGCCGCGTTGAAGGCGGCTGTCACGTTGCGCGCGTGGTCCACGGTCGAGCAGAACACCACCGTCTGGCGCTCGCCCGCCTTTTCCCGCCAGTGGCGGATGACGGCGTCCGTGACCGGCGACCGGTTCATGATCGCGTCGACCTCGGCCATGTCGAAATCGTCGGCCGTGCGGCGCACCCTGGTGAGCTGGTCCTGGACGCCGACATCGATGACGAAGGTACGCGGCGGCACGAGATGCCCCGACGCGATCAGTTCGCCGATCCGGATCTGATCGGCGACGTTGGAGAACACCGGACGCAGACCGCGCTTGTCGCCCCGGTTGGGCGTCGCCGTGACGCCGTAGACCCGGCACTCGGGATTGCGCTGGAGCGCGGCGTCGATGATGCGGCGATAGCTGTCGGCGGCCGCGTGGTGCGCCTCGTCGATCACCAGGAGGTCGAGCGCGGGCAGCTGGTCGAGATTGCCCGCGCGCGCCAGCGTCGGCACCATCGCGAAGGTGACCTGTCCAGCCCACGACTTCTCCTTCGCGTCGACGACCGAGGTCGTGATGCGGGGATTCACCCGGCCGAACTTGCTGCGGTTCTGAGCGGTCAGCTCGTCGCGATGCGCGAGCACGCAGGCCTTGGCGCCTGTGCTCTTCGGGGTTTCGCCGACCATGCGCCCGACGACGCCTGAGAGCATGATCGTCTTGCCGGCTCCGGTCGGGGCGACGCCGAGGGTGTTTCCGTGTTCGTCGAGCGCGCGGACGCTGCGCTCGACGAACTGCTTCTGGCGGGGACGCAGCAGCATGGCCGCCTCACTGCGCCCAGGACGGGCGCGTGCCCGCCGCCGGTGCTGAAGATTGGGGCATGGAGGGCTGGGAAGGCTGAGCCTGCGGCTGCGGTGCCGCACCGGGCACGCCCATGAGGGCGGCATAATCCTTGTGATCCGGCGTCACCGCCGCGCGGATCTCGTTCTTCTCCTCGCCGTTGGTGTCGGTGCCGATGTCGATCCGCGCCACGAACTCGAGCCCGTCGAGATCGGCAAAGCCGCTGATACGACGCGCGGCCTGGGCCTGAGCGGACGTGTCCTTGTCCGAAATGCCGCGCGCGGAGTTGAGCATGCCGCGGATCAGGCTGCGGCCCATGTTCGCCCAGTCCGGTCCCTTGGGGCTGTAGAGCCCGATCAGGGTGAAGATCTTGCGCCGGGCGAAGGGCCCTTCGAGAACCGTGAACTCGCCCGAGAGATAGACCGAGCCGGTGGTCCCCCGCGTGGCGTATCCGCCGGTCCAGCCCTGCGCCGGATCGTCGAATCCGCCCGGACGGATCGTCAGGCGCACCTTGGCCAGCGTGCCCTTGGGGATGATGTTGCTGTTCTGCTTGGCGTCGTTGAAGTCGTTCCAGGATCCAGACATGACTGGGGGCTCCTCGTTCAGGCGTTTTCGGAATGGGTGGGGGCGTCGGAGGTCAGCGCCGTCGCGGCCGGGGGCGGGCTGCGATAGGCCAGCCGCTCGGAGGCGGGCTTCACGGGGCCGCGGATCTTGGCCATCAAGCGGCCGAGATGCGGCTCCTCGATCAGGTCGAGACGGCCGGATCGATCCTTCGCCGGGAAGTTCCAGGGGTTGATCGTCTGGCAGACGAAGGCACGGTACGGCGCGCCGGACTCGTCCCTGATCTCGGCCATCGTCAGGACTTCATCGACAATGCCCGGCAGCTCGAGGCCGGTCTTCGAGCCGTCGATCTGCGGCTGGAAGATGCGCCGATTGAAGTCGTCGAGCTTCTCGTCGAGGATCCCGACGAACCAGACGTTCTTCGCCCGCGTGTGCTGGAGATGCGTGAGCCACGCGATCATCTCGCGGCCGTGCAGGCCATAGGCACCGCGGACATCGGGCTTGCCGGTCTTCTCCGAGAACGCCTCGGGCTGCCCCTTGCACCATTGGAAGCAGAGCCGCCCGGCGACGGTGATCGAGTCGATGAACACCGTGTGGTAGCGGTCGAGCGCCGCCGGATCGCCGAAGCGCTCGCACACCGCCGCGAAGTGGGCCTCGCTGTAGACCTGGTCGTCCCGCAGCGCCGGATTGGGGCCGCCGATGAAGACCGCGAAGTCGCGGCACTCGACCCATGTGCGCGGCCGGACGCTGTCGCCGGACCATCCCTCGATGGCGAGGTCGCCCGCCTCCAAGTCGATGAACAGCGTGGTGGCGGGGTCGAGCGTCCAGAGAAGGCTGGTCTTGCCGATCCCGGACTTGCCGAAGATCGTGCCCTTGACGCCGCGCGGCTCGGCGAGCCGCTGATCGGCGGAGATGATCGGCAAGAGGCGAGAAAGGCCGGAGGCCTGACAGGGAGAGGCAGGAAGCGCCATCACTTGCCTCCCTTCGCCGCGATCAAGGCGTCGACCGCGATGTCCGCTCCCAGCGCGCCGGCCTTGCGGGCCTCGTCGTGGAGGGTGCGCACCGCGTCGATCTCGCGGTAGAGCGCCGATGCCCGCTCGTTCAGCCCGATGAGGGCGAAGGCCAGGTCGTCGATCGAGGCCGCCCCGACCGGCTTGACGGCCTCGTCGCGACGCTCGCCAAGGGCCGGCACCCGGATAGTCTCGGGCAGCTTGTCCAGCCCGTAATGGTGCTCGCGGAGCAGCGCGAGCTTCTTCGTGATGCTCATGACGTCACCTCGGTGTTCAGGGAAAGACGGAAGCTGGGCTTGCCGGTGCGGACGGTGCGCGCGTCCTCGAAGGCGGAGCGGATGTGGCTCGGCCAGGCCGCGAACTTGCGCTCGGGCACCTTGATCGCGACATCGATGTATTCGGTGGGGTCGTCGCCCTCGGCCCGGATGCGTTCGACGAGGGCGGCGAGCTTGTCCTGGTCCCAGTCGACGCGTTTCGGCAGATCGGCGATCACGGTGACCGCGCCGTCATCGAAGCGGACCGTGCCGGTGTCCTTGCCGGCAGTCTGGCGCGCTGCGTGGGCACGATCGCCATACTTGAGCGCGACGGCCCCATCGAGCCAGTCGCAGACGGTCTTGGCGCGACGCAGAGCGTCGGCGGCCTCTTCCTGCAGGAGGGCGAGCTGTTCGGCGGGCAGAGCGGCGATGTCGCCGACGGCCATGCGCCGGAGTTCGTCGAGGGAGATGCGATTGGAGATCGTCATCACCACCCCCTCACGCCGCAGGCTTGCTGGGGTGGTCGGCGGTGCTCGCCCGGATCTGCTCGCGCTCGTACTCTTCGACGTCTTCGAGGCGATACACGACGCGACCGCCGAGCTTGACGAAGCGCGGGCCTTCGCCCGTCCAGCGCCAGCGCTCAAGCGTGCGGTGGCTGATGTTCCAGCGCGCAGCTAGGTCGATCTGGTTGAGGTGTTTCGTAGCCATCTGTTTCTCCTTCGGTTTTGGTCGAAAACCTGCGGAGACGATGGCTGGCCGGGAGGAAGAAAACCGACCCGGTCAGAGGGAGAAGAACAGAGAGAATTTCGTCAGAGCGCGAAGCCCCAGAGACCGTTCTTGGACTTCAGATAAGGTTCGAGGTCTGCCCATCGCTGCGCGCCAAATGCTTGACGCAGCGTCTTCGCGCTGGAGCGGGCATGATCAAGGAGTTCCCGAGCGCTGAAGCGTCGGCCGTCCTGGTGTCCCTCAACCAGCTTGCGAATGATGGCGATATGGATGTCCGACTTGAGATCGATCGTGACGTTGCCATGGATGGTGAGTCGCTGCCCGCTCGGTGAGAGGGACAGGGGCGTATGAGGGCTGACGGCGGGTGTGCCATTGAGAAGTGCCGATAGGATTTCAGGGCTGACCGCCATTCCGTCGTCGAAATCGATGGCATCGCCGATGGACACGACGAGGTGCCCCGGCAGCCCCGGTTCATGGAGCCGACCACTGGGCGTGCTGGTCAAGAGAATGCGGACATGGGGTGTTGGTCGCCTTCGGGCCGCATCAGCCACATCTGCCCAAATCCTCCGGTCCGAAAGGCGGCGCGCGAACCAGATCGGGACCCGCTGCGGGCGACGGCCGATGCGCGCGTCGCCAAGCTCCCACAAAGCTCGTGGAACGAGCGCTCTGGCGCCGCCACGGGACGCAATGTCCAGCCCGACCAGCAAGCGGGCGAAAAGGACCGGGAAGTCCACCCCGTAGACTCCCATCCGCTCTTTCGGGACATCAACCCAGCCAGCAGACGGGCTGAAGTATCCGTAGCCGTTCCGTTCCGAGGACCAGATCAGGGAGACCGGCTCGTCTTCGAAATCAGCCAGCGAGGCGGCCGCCGCGTTATGGCCATCGGGACGCAGCACATTCGCCGCCAGCAATTTCCCCGCGCTGTTGGCGTGATAGTCGGAGAGCACGGCGCCGGCGACTTTGGCATCCGCGCTCTCCACGATTGAGAGGAGCAGATCAACCGCCCTCCGATCAATCGACGACGACACCGCCGTCTCCGGAAAGGATGCCCCAGCGCCGGAGATACTTCTCGCCGATCAGCTGCTCCTCTTCGGTCTGGTCCTTGAGATTGCAGCCATGCGGCATCGTGATCGTCAACGGCATCGTCCGACCGCGTTTGGCATCGCCCTTGGGATGGAATTTGATGGAGAGTTTGGCCTGTGTCGCCACCCAACCGCCAGTCAGCGGATCGTTGGTGCCGAACCGCTCCGCCGACATGCTCCAGATGGTGCGGTCGGCCTTCCGAAGACATTCCAGCGTGACGCGCTCGCCCACATTGTCGATGGGCATCAGACGCAGCTGCTTGACCTCGACGGACTCGATCCCATCCTCCGGGTCGGTCGGAAAATCGAAAGGGTGAAGCAGAACTGCGAGGTCGTAGGTGCGGAAGGGCACCTTCTCGCTCTGGAACTCGATCCCCAGCAGGTCGCGCGCCATGAAGCGGACCATCTCCTCGCGGCTCTCGCGGTCGTTGGCGACGACTTCGATGACGCCGGTCGCCGGTTCATACGTCATGGCCGCCTCGAACACGGGACGGCGGGCGCGGCGGACGAGCGTACCCGCGTCATCGAACGCCAGGAAATCATCCAGCAAGCCCTCGCGGTAGATCGCGATCTGGACAAGCTCGCAATCCTCGCCGTCGAAGGTCGGCCGGTAGCGCCCGAAGATATCGATGTGGACGTTGTTGGAAGCAAACCGTTCGCGCAGCGCCGCCTTGAAGGCATTGATGGATGCCTCGTCCCGCCGCAGATCGAGGTTCGGCTCGCCGATGAACCCGTCCCAGCTCCGACCACGGCGCCGCTCATCGGTGTAACGGACCTCCTCGGCATGGCGGAACCGAACCGGTTCGTTCAGGAACATCCAGAGCGAACGCGCATGGCCATTTGCCAGATCATCGAGTACCGTGCGGTCGTCGATCACGCTGTAGAGTGCGGTCTGCCCCGCATCATCGGCCAGGGCGCTCACACGCTCGGCGTCATTGACGATGCGGGCGCGGGCTTCGTCGTCCAATTCGTCGACGGCCCGCAAGGTGACGCGGGCGACTTCCGGCTCGGGCGCCTCCCAATCGACTTCGGTGGGAAGCTCGATGCCAGTGTGGTGGAAATAGGCCTGCAGCGACGAGGCAGGCACGTTGCGGATGAAACTCGTCACTGAGGCCATGGCCGATCTCCTTAACCCTTGATGTTGCGGGGGTCGTTCCCGTGGGAATCGGACTGGCCGATCCGACCATCCTGGTTGTGGATCTTGAACTCCGTCCCAGCGTTGCGGCTGATCTCCCGCCCACGGTCGATCGCCTCCCGCTTCGTGTCGAAGTGCCCGCTGGCGCGCTCGGCGCCGCCGCGGCGGACATCCCATCCGCCATTGGGATTGGGGACCACGTGATGGGTGCCCGAACCGTTACCTGCTTTAGCCATGAAGGCCTCCTGTCTCGTGAAAGCGCGAAAGTGGGTTCGTTACTACGAACTTGTGCGCAAGATAGGTATTGCAGGTGCGGCGTGTCAAGGACTAGATGTATCGCGATAACGAACCCGACGGACAAACAGGAGAACACCCGGTGCCAACACCCTTGGGAGAGCGCGTTCGCGAGCTCAGACTGAAGCGAGGATTGACCCTGGAGGCGCTGGCCGAAAGGGTCGGATCCAGCAAGAGCTACATGTGGGAGATCGAGAACAAGGACGTCGCGCGCCCTTCGGCTGAGAAGCTTCACCAGATCGCGGCCGCCCTGGAGACTACGACCGATTACCTGATTTCTGCCGACGAAGTCACCGAAGCCGACGCGACAGACACTGCCTTCTTTCGCAAGTATCAGAAGATGAAGCCGAAGAGCAAAGAGAAGCTTCGCGAGATGCTCAAGATCCTGGACGATGAGGATGAATGAGCAATAGCGGCAGAAAATCGCCCAAAAGGGCCGCGAACGATCTGACTGTGCTTCTCCGCACCGTGCTGGGAGAAGACCGGTTCCCCGTGGACGTGGAGGCGCTGGCGCTCGAAGTCTCCCGAAACCACGAGGACCCGATTACGGCAGTGAAGGGCGTCGACATCGACGGCTTCGAGGGCATGCTCCGGGCACGGCGCAAGAAGCCCGGTTGGCAGATCCTCTACAACACTCAGCCCCGCTACCGCGGACGCGAGCGCTTCACACTCGCTCATGAGTTCGGGCACTACTTGCTGCACCGGCGCCCGCTGACCGCAGCGCACTACCGTAACGGCGAGCTCTCGGACGATTTCGACTTCGAGTGCCTTCCGCTGCAAGCCAACGGCTGGAAGGATGCGGAGAAGCAGCGTGAAGAAGAGGCCGATACCTTCGCCTCCTTCCTGTTGATGCCGATCGACGACTATCGGAACCAGGTCGGCAGTCAGGAGGTAACTCGCGACCTCCTTGGCCATGTGACTGACCGATACGGAGTTTCTCTTCTTGCGGCGGCGCGCAAGTGGATCGAATTCACCGACACCCGAGCGGCCATGGTGGTTGCGCGAGACGGATTCGCGTTGTGGGGCAGAGCGAGCACGCGCGCCTACAGAAGCGGCGTGTTCATTCAATCGGGCATGCCGATTCCCGACGGCTCCGTCATGGCCATGGGGTCGGCGTCGCAGCACACCAGTTCTCAGCGCCCGGTGGCTTTGCCCGCCGGCATCTGGACATTTAGTCGGGGCTCCGAACCCGTCCGAGAACTGACCTTCTTCTCTGACCGCCTCGGCTTGGCCGTGTCGCTCCTGCAGTTCGATCCCGCCGACTACCGGGCTGAGATTGAGGATGAGGAGCCTTGGGACAGCTACAACCAGTTCATGAAAAGTGATCGGGACTGATATTTTGGAAAGACCGGTCCGCCTATCGATAAACTTCGAGCAAATCGTCAGCTGACGGCTGTGACACAGCGCTTGGCAAAAAGGGAACCTTGAGGGAGCCGTGGTTTCTAGAGAAGAGCTTTACGATTTGGTCTGGTCGAAACCCATGACCAAGGTCGCAGAGCAGTTTGGGGTCTCCGGCAGCTATATGGCCCGAGTCTGCGCCATCCTGAACGTCCCTCGACCCGAGCGAGGCTATTGGGCGAAGCTGGCCGTCGGCAAGGCGCCGCCGGCCGAGCCCTTGCCGGAAGCCCGGCCCGGCGACCAGCTGTACTGGTCAAAGGAAGGGGAGCTTCGGCCGCCCCTGAAGCCGCGGCCGCTGCCTCAGCGCCGATCCGAGGCCCAGGTTCGCATCCCTAGGACTCGCATTCACGGCCTGGTCCGGGGCGCCAAGGAGCATTTTGAGAACAGCAGACCCGTGGACGATGGCGCCTATCTCAAGCCCTACAAGAAGCTGCTCCTCGACATAACCACATCAAAGGCCTGCCTCGACAAGGCGCTCGACTTCACCAACGACCTCTTCAACGCCTTCGAGTCAGTGGGGCACCGAGTGGTGATTGCGCCACCAGATGAGTCGCTCAGACGCGCCAACATCGATGAGCGCGAGGTGCGCACCAGTTCACGCAACTCCTACTACCACAGTGGGCCTTGGTCCCCTTACCGCCCGACCGTCGTCTATGTCGGCAGCGTGGCGATCGGCCTCGCGATTATCGAGATGTCGGAAGAGGTGCTGCTCCGGTACGTCCGCGGCCAGTACATCCGGGAGGCCGACTACATCCCGCCCAGGCCGGCTCGCCACTATGCCGATCACACATGGACGACCACCCGGGAGCTCCCCTCTGGTCGCCTGCGCCTCGTGGCCTATTCGCCCTATCATCGCGTCAACTGGTCGACCGACTGGCAGGAGACCAAGAAGACCTCACTTCGCTCCTCGGTCAGATCTATCGTCAAGTCCGTCGAGGATGCCGCCATCGACCTTGTCGCCAAGCTCGAAGAAGCCGATCGGAAGGCTGAGATCGCGCGGCAGGAGTGGCTGGCAGCGGAAGAGAAGCGACGGAGAGAGGAAGACAGACGCCGCGTCGAACAATCGATCCAGGACAGCCGCGAGCATCTTGCTCAGGTCATTCAGCAGTGGTCAAACGTCATGAACATCGAGCGTTTCCTCGTGGGCGTGGAGCAGCGCGCCGCGGAGCTGCCGGAGGCCGAAAGAGCCGCAGTCCTGGAACGGCTGACGCTCGCCCGTGAGTTTCTTGGTACCCAAGACCCATTGGACTACTTGGTGTCTTGGAAGACGCCAAGCGAGCGCTATCAACCATTGTACGCCGAGTCAAAGGCAGACCTGGGGATCGTGGCCGGAGGCGAACCTAAAAAAGAATAGGGAGTGAGTGCGCCGCATCTGCTTGGTTCGCTGCCATTCGAATGATTGCGCAAGAACCAGATAAGCTATTGAATGTGCTTGATTATTGCCGTTTTGCGCCTACCGTTTCGCCAGCCATCTTCTGTTGCGAACGGTCTCATGCAAGACGCCCGATCTGGCCCGAACCCGCTGCTGCCCGTCCGTCTGTCGACGGGTGAACGCCTCGATGAACTCGCGTGCATTCTTGCCGCGGGGCTGAGGCGTATCCTGCCGGAACAGTCCAGTCCTTTATCTGCACCTGGCGAAGACAGTTCATTCGACATTCTCGCCCTCAAACGCCGTGTTGGTCGTCGCAAACCGAGCAACCGAGTTGGAGGGCAATGATGCCAGGAACAAAGAGAAAGACTGACGCCGCGCCATGGCGGGTGGGCGAACGCGAGGCGGCGGACGCGAGCGTGGTCACGCAGCTTGCAGCGCTGAAACGAATGACGGTGGTCGAGCTGAAGGCGAAGTGGGAAAGCCTCTTCGGCACGCCCGCTCCGAACAACAGCCGCAGTTACCTCGAGCTGAGGCTCGGCTACCGGATCCAGGAACTGACCCTCGGCGGCCTGTCCCGCGAGACGCGGCGGACGCTTGACTTGCTGGCCGACGAAATCGAGGGCCGGGTCGGGCGCAAGACGATCATCGCGGATTCCCGCAACCCGGTGGTCGGCACCCGCTTCGTGCGTGAATGGGACGGGGTGGAGCACACCGTCACTGTGATGAAGGACGGCTTCGACTGGCAGGGGCGCAAGTTCAAGTCGCTGTCGGCGGTGGCGCGGGCGATCACCGGCACGCAGTGGAACGGCTACCGCTTCTTCGGCCTCCGCGAGGCACGGAGGGACGACCGATGAGCCGTCATCAGGAAGCCATCGCGGTCGTTCCGCGCCGTCAGCGCTGCGCCATCTATACCCGCAAGTCGAGCGAGGAAGGGCTCGACATGGAGTTCAACAGCCTCGACGCCCAGCGCGAGGCTTGCGAGGCCTTCGTGACGAGCCAGAAGGCGGAAGGCTGGGCCACCATTCGCGAACGCTACGACGATGGCGGCTTCTCCGGTGGCACGCTGGAACGGCCCGGCCTGAAGCGTCTCATTCAGGACGTCGAAGCCGGTCTGATCGATGTGATCGTGGTCTACAAGATCGACCGGCTGTCGCGCTCGCTGATGGACTTCGCCAAGCTGGTCGAGATCTTCGACCGCAATCAGGTGACCTTCGTTTCGGTCACGCAGTCGTTCAACACCACGACCTCGATGGGCCGCCTGACCCTGAACATCCTCCTCAGCTTCGCACAATTCGAGCGGGAGGTGATCGGCGAGCGCATCCGCGACAAGGTCGCGGCATCCCGCAAGCGCGGCATGTGGATGGGCGGTCACGTCCCGCTGGGCTACGACGTGCGTGACCGAAAGCTGGTGGTCAACGAGGCCGAGGCCGCGACGGTCCGGATGATCTTCGAGCGATTCGTCGCCATCGGCTCCGCCACGACGCTGGCCAAAGCGCTCGCGGCTGAAGGCGTGCTGAACAAGCGCGGCAAGCCGATCGACAAGGGCTTCCTCTACAAGCTGATCAACAACCGGGTCTATCTCGGCGAAGCCGTCCATAAGGGCACGGCCTATCCGGGCGAGCACGAGGCCATCATTGATCAGGTCCTGTGGGACAAGGTGCATAGCATCCTACGCGAGAGCCCGCGCCTGCGGGCGAAGAACACGCGTCGCCAGACTCCGGCTCTGCTGAAGGGGATCATCTTCACCGAGACAGGCACGGCGATGACGCCGACCGCGACGAAGAAGGGCACGCGCCTCTACCGCTACTACGCGTCGATGGACCTGATACGAAACCGCCCGACCGGCGCCGCCTCGGGCCCGCTGCGCTTGCCCGCCGGCATGGTCGAGGACGCCGTGGTCGGCGAAATCCGCCGCATGATCCGCGCACCCGAAGTCGCGGCGCGGACCATAAAGGCTCTTCGCGACGAGAACTCGACCGTCGATGAGAAGGCGGTCGTCCAGGCGCTCGGCGAGTTCGATCAGCTCTGGGCGGCGCTTTATCCGGCGGAGCAGACCCGCATCGTCCAGCTCCTGGTCGAGCGGGTGACCGTCGGCGAAGACGGCATTGCCGTCGATCTGCGCTATGAGGGATTGGGCTCGGTCCTGCGGGACATGATGGCCCCCCGCCAGACGGAGGCCCGCGCATGACTGACTCGACGAACACCATCCGCGTCGTCATCCCCCTGACGATCCGCAAACGTAATGGGCGGCCGAAGATCCTCCCGCCCGACGAGGTGGTCATGCGAGATGGGCGTGCGCAGGATCCGCATGTGCTGCGCGCCATAGCCCGTGCCTGGAGCTGGCGGCGGCAGCTGGAATCCGGTGCCGCTTCCACCATTCAGGATATCGCCGCGGCCGAGAAGGTCTCCGACCGGTTCGTGAGCCGCATGATGCGGCTCGCCTATCTGTCGCCGGAGGTGCTCGAACACCTCGTCATCAGGCGCGTACCACCGGCGCTCTCGCTAAACGATCTAGCCGCTGTCGCCGACCAGCCGTGGGCGGAGCAGTTTGAGACAATATTCTATTAGCCTGTCACGACCTATGAATCAGCGAGCAAACCAAAAAGGGTTCGCCGATTGACCCGCAGCTGCGTTCGCTAAGCCTCTGCGTCGCCCAGGATGACGCCTGCAATGATGGGCATCATTCATTTGGCGCGGATAGGATTCCTCAAACAGTTTTGATGTTTGACATATCATTATCGAATTTCTATATATCGATTATCGTGTTTCAGGATATACCGATGATCACTGGTCCCCAAATGCGCGCCGCGCGTGCTCTTCTCGGTATCGACCAGAAGACCCTCGCAGAACTAGCCGGGCTTTCCGTGCCGACGATCCAGCGGATGGAGGCCAGCACCGGAAATGTGCGCGGCGTCGTCGACAGCCTGACCAAGGTCGTGGCGGCACTCGAATTCGCCGGTGTCGAACTGATCGGAGAAGGCGCGGCCAGCCCGGCTGGCGGACGAGGCGTACGACTGAAGGCGCCTCCGCCAAAACACTGATTCCTCTCAATCCGCGACGGCGACCGCCGACATCAGGCCGACGATCCCGCCGCTTCCTTCCCAAAGGTGCGGCCACAGATGAAAGACCAGACCACCAGACAGAGCGATACTCCGAGCTTCGCCGAGCTCTTCACCCCGAAACTCGTTACCGTCCTGCGGGAAGGCTACGGGCTGACGCAGTTGCGCACGGACGGCATCGCCGGGTTGACCGTTGCCATCGTGGCGTTGCCACTCTCTATGGCGATCGCTATCGCGTCCGGCGCGACGCCGGCGCAGGGGCTCTACACGGCCATCGTCGGCGGTTTCTTTGTCTCGCTTCTTGGCGGATCGCGGTTCCAGATCGGCGGTCCGGCCGGGGCTTTCATCGTACTGGTCGCTGCCACAGTGGCCCAGCATGGGATGGAAGGGCTGATTCTTGCCACGTTCTTGTCGGGACTGATGCTCGCGGTCATAGGGTTCCTGCGCCTTGGCACCTTCATCAAGTTTATTCCCTTTCCGGTCACTGTGGGGTTCACGGCGGGGATCGCGGTCATCATCTTCGCCAGCCAGATCAAGGAGCTGTTCGGCTTGACGCTGGCGAATGAACCGGGCGAGTTGCTGGAAAAAATCCCTGCGCTTTGGGAGGCGCGGGCGAGCCTGACTCCAGCCGCCCTTGGCGTTTCCGTTGCCACTGTCGCGGTTATCCTAGGACTGCGGCGCTGGCGCCCGCACTGGCCAGGGATGCTGATCGCTGTAGGCCTTGCTGCGGCCGCAACCGGGTTGCTGGAATTGCCGGTGCAGACCATCGGCACGAAGTTCGGCGGGATCCCGTCGTCGCTCCCGGCGCCGCAGCTTCCGTCCTTCTCAATGGAAGCTGTCCTCGCGGTCCTCCCGGCCGCCATCTCCTTCACCCTGCTGGGCGCCATTGAGTCGTTGCTTTCTGCCGTTGTGGCCGATGGCATGACTGGCCGCCGCCACCGTTCAAATTGCGAATTGGTGGCGCAGGGCGCGGCCAATATCGGATCGTCCCTGTTTGGTGGCTTCTGCGTGACCGGCACCATCGCGCGGACCGCGACCAATGTCCGGGCCGGTGCGCATGGCCCAGTGGCGGGCATGCTACACGCCCTGTTCATCCTGTTGTTCATGCTTATAGCCGCGCCGCTCGCCTCCTACATCCCGCTGGCGGCGCTCGCCGGGGTGCTGGCCGTCGTGGCGTGGAACATGATCGAGAAACCGGCTATCGCGATCCTCGTCCGCTCAGGCTGGGGCGAGGCGACAGTCCTCGGCGCCACCTTCTTCCTCACCATCTTCCGCGACCTGACCGAGGCCATCGTCGTTGGCTTCGCGCTCGGATCGGTCCTCTTCATTCATCGCATGAGCCGGACAACCTCGGTTGCGACGGACGGCGCCTTCGTCGGCCGCGACGAAGCCGACACGGCCCACCCGCGCGGAGCGTACCACGAGGAGCAGGCCGCGAACCCGGACGTGGTCATCTACCGGATCACCGGTGCGCTCTTTTTCGGCGCGACGGCCTCGATCGGATCGGTCCTCGACCGCATCCAGGATACCCACAAGGCGCTGATCGTGGACTTCTCGGCCGTGCCGTTCCTCGACTCGACCGGCGCCAACATGATCGAGGGCTTGGCCCACAAGGCGCACAAACAGGGTGTAACGCTCTGGCTCACCGGCGCCAAACGCGACATCCAGCGCGTCTTCGTGACCCACGGGCTGAAGCGCCCACTGGTACACTATGCGACCACGATTGAGGATGCGCTGGAAAAGCTCCGCAAGGTAACGTGGCCGATCAGTCCGTGAACACAGCTGATGACTGTGTGTTCAAGGGAAACATCGAACCCGGCTGCCAGAAGCCAAAGCACCGGACAGAATTCGGGCGATTGCGGGCACCCCCCCCGTCGTCCCGCTATGAAACGCCTACCGCGTGTTTCCCCAGCGGCCTCGCCAACCGGAAGAACGCCCGCTCAATCCATTGTTGTCGGACCTGAGAAACCGGCTGAAAACGCTGGCTTTCGCGAAGCCGAACCAGTCCAGACGTGGTTCGCTCGGTTTGAGACGAAAGCTGTTCAGAGACCCAAAATCGGTGCCGTGCCAGTCTCCGAGGTTCAGTCGCATCGGCTAAACGCCTTTGAAACAAAAAGAAAAAGGCCCCCAGCGGGAGCCTCATCTCTGGTTCGCTACAAGATAATGGCGGAGAGGGGGGGATTCGAACCCCCGATACAGTTGCCCGTATGCCGCATTTCGAGTGCGGTGCTTTCAACCACTCAGCCACCTCTCCGCGAGATCGCCAGAAATGGGGCCGGAGCCCCCTGCCGGTTGACAGCGAGCCGCGTTCATAGGCGACGACGCGGCAGTTGTGAAGCCTCTGTTTTACACCGCGGTCACAAGCGGGTCGGGGTCGACGGGGATGCGATCCGCGGCCTCAGGCGGCACAGCAGGGCGGCGGGGTGAAGCCGGCCAGGCCGGCGGCCTCCAGCGCCCGGGCGAAGGCGATGGTGGTGTGGTCGGCGAACGGCCGGCCGATGATCTGCACGCTGCCCGGCAGGCCGTTGGCGGTGGGACCGAGCGGCGCCACGGTGGCCGGCAGCCGCAGCAGGGTGGCCAGTGCGATCCACACCAGCCCCTCGACATAGCGGCGGCTGTGGCCGTCGACGCCGAGCTGACGCGACAGCATGTCGCCGGCATGCGCATGCGGATGCGCCGTCCACGGCATGGTGGGGGTCAGCAGCACGTCGACGTCGTCGAACAGGCGCAGCGCCTGCGCCATCAGCCGGGCGCGGCGTTCCTCCATCTCCTGGTGCGCCCGGTAGCTCATGGTGGCGGCATTGACATAGGCGCTGCGGCTGGTGGTGTCGGTCCAGCCCAGCCAGGCCATGGCGTTGGTCCAGGGACTCATCGCCTGCATGGCCAGGAACTGCATGTCCGGCGTCAGGCCGGCGACCTCGGCGGTGAGAAACGGCACATAAAGGTCGTGGACCGCCTCCAGGCTGCTGCCATCGATGAAGCGCAGCTCGAACGGCACGCCGGCCTTGTCGAGCCCCACCAGCAGCGTCTGCAACTGGCCAGCCACCGCCTGTTCCAGCGGGCAATAGGGGTCGTCGATCCACACCGCCACCTTGAACCGGCGCAACTCGCTGGCCGGCGCGGGCGGCAGGGTCACCGGCGGCCCCCAGGCGTCCGGCGCCGGTCCGGCCAGCACATCCAGCATCAGCGCCAGATCGGCGGCCGAGCGGGCCAGCGGGCCGACCACCTGCAGATCGGCTTCCATCATCACGCCCGGCTGTGGCGGCACATGGCCACGGCTGGGGATCAGTCCCCAGGTCGGCTTGTGGGCGAACACGCCGCAATAATGGGCCGGGTTGCGCACCGAACCGCCGATGTCGCTGCCCAGCTCCAGCGGCGTCAGGCCGGCGGCCAGCGCCGTCGCCGCGCCGCCGGAGGAGCCGCCGCAGGTGCGCGCCAGATCCCACGGGTTGTTGGTGGTGCCGAACAGCGGGTTGTAGGTCTGCAGATCGAGCGCGAAGGTCGGCACGTTGGTCTTGCCGATGATCAGCGCGCCGGCCGCCTTCAGGCGCTCGACCGCGATGGCGTCCCGCTTGGGGCGGTGGCGCTTGAGCGTCGGCGAGCCGGCGGTGGTGGCGAAGCCGGTGACGTCGAAGCAGTCCTTCACCGTCATCGGCAGGCCATGCAGCGGCCCCAGCGAATCGCCGCGCGCCCGGGCGGCGTCGGCCTCGGCGGCCCGGGCCAGCGCGACCTCGGCGTCGAAGGCGACGATGGCGTTGACCACCGGGTTCACCGCCGCGTAGCGCTCGGCCATGGCGTTGACCAGGGCAACGCTGGTGATCGTGCCCGCGGCCAGACGGTCCAGCAGCTCGGTCGCCGTGGCAAAGGCTAAGGTGTCGCTCATCGATCCCCCGATCAGACGCGCCGGCGGGCCGCCCCGGGACACAGCTTAAAAGGCAGCCGCCTGGCGGCGCAATCTGCTGGTGGCGTCAGGCCGGCCGGACAGGCGTAATTTTCCCGCGCCGGCGGGCGTGAGTCCCGTTGACTTGGCACGGTCAGTCGGTATATGTCCGCCACTTCACGAGATCGGCCTCGCGGGGACCGACAGGTTCCCTGTTGCCGGTTGTTAAAGAAGAAGGTTTGGAGCCATGTACGCTGTTGTGCGCACCGGCGGTAAGCAGTACCGCGTCGCCGCTGACGACACCATCTCCGTCGAGAAGCTCGACGGCGCCAAGGGCGATTCGGTCACGCTGTCGGAAGTCCTGCTGGTTGGCGAGGGCGCCGACGTGAAGACGGGCGCTGGCGCCACGGTGTCGGCCGAGATCGTCGACCAGATCAAGGGCGACAAGGTGGTGATCTTCAAGAAGAAGCGCCGCCACAACTATCGCCGCAAGCTGGGTCACCGTCAGCAGCTGACGGTGCTCAAGGTCACTGGCATCAACGCGTAACGTCGAGGGAGTAGACCATGGCACATAAAAAGGCAGGCGGTTCATCCCGGAACGGGCGCGACTCGGCTGGTCGCCGTCTTGGCGTGAAGAAGTTTGGCGGCGAGACTGTGATCGCCGGCAACATCATCGTCCGCCAGCGCGGCACCAAGTGGCACCCGGGCCGCAATGTCGGCATCGGCAAGGACCACACCATCTTCGCTCTCATCGAGGGCAAGGTAAGCTTTCATGACGGCAAGCTCGGGCGCTCGTACATCAGCGTCGACCCGATGCCGGCCGCGGCGGAATAACAGCGGCACTCCATGACAGGGTCGCCGCACCAGTGGCGACCCGGCCGTGATTTCCGATGAGAGGGAGATGGGTCGCCATCTCCCTCTTTGCGTTTCTCCCTCTCGCCACGCGCTACCGCGCCGGACCGGCCAGGCCGATTCGCCGCGACCCTTGGGAGGGGAAGAGACATGTTCATTCGCACTGACAGACTGCTGTTGCGGCCGCTGTGGCCGGAGGATGCGCCGGCGGTGGCGCGCGGCGCCGGCGACCGGGCGGTGGCGTGGATGCTCGCGCGGGTGCCCCATCCCTACACGCTGCATGACGCCGCGGTGTTCATCGACGGCTTGCAGGGCGCGCCGGAGCCGGTGTTCGCCATGCTGACCCATGACCTGCCGGAGGTGCCGCTGGTCGGCGTCATCGGCCTGCACCGGGGCGATGGCGGCTATGAGCTGGGGTACTGGCTGGCGCGCGCGGCGTGGGGCTGTGGCTATGCCACCGAGGCCGGCCGGGCGGTGCTGGATCTGGCGTTCGAGGGCTTGCGCCTGCCACGCGTGGTCGCAGACCATTTTCACGACAATCCGGCGTCCGGCCGCGTGCTGGCCAAGCTCGGCTTCCGGCCGGTTGGCATGGCGCCGCGACACAGTCTGGCGCGGGGCGGGCTGGTGGACAGCCGCACGGTCGCATTGACGAGGCCCCAGTGGCGCGCCCATAGAGCGGGACAGATGGAGATGAAGGCCGCATGAAGTTTCTCGACCAGTGCAAGATCTTTCTGCGCTCAGGACAGGGCGGGGACGGCTGCGTCTCCTTCCGCCGCGAGAAGTTCGTCGAGTATGGCGGACCCGATGGGGGTGACGGCGGCAAGGGCGGCGACATCATCATCGAGTGCGTCGATGGCCTCAACACCCTGATCGACTATCGCTACACCCAGCATTTCCGCGCCGAGCGCGGCCACCACGGCATGGGCCGCAACCGCACCGGCGCGCATGGCGCCGACATGGTGCTGAAGGTGCCGGCCGGCACCCAGGTGCTGGACGACGACCGCGAGCATGTGCTGGCCGACCTCACCGAGCCCGGCCAGCGGGTGGTGCTGTTGCGCGGTGGCGATGGCGGCAAGGGCAACGCCCATTTCAAGACCTCCACCAACCGGGCGCCGCGCAAGTTCATCCCCGGCTATCCGGGCGAGGAAATGTGGGTGTGGCTGCGCCTCAAGCTGATCGCCGACGCCGGCCTGGTCGGCCTGCCCAACGCCGGCAAGTCCACCTTCCTCAACGCGGTGTCCAACGCGCGGGCCAAGGTGGGGGACTATCCCTTCACCACCTTGAAGCCGCAGCTCGGCGTGGTGCGCCACAAGAGCCGCGAGTTCGTGCTCGCCGACATTCCCGGCCTGATCAAGGGCGCGGCGGAGGGGGTCGGCATCGGCGACCGCTTCCTCGGTCACATCGAGCGCTGCCGGGTGCTGCTGCATCTGGTCGACGGCACGGCCGACAGCCCGACCAAGGCCTATCGCACGGTGCGCGAGGAGCTGGAGATGTACGGCGCCGGGCTGGAGGACAAGCCGGAGATCGTCGCGCTGAACAAGATCGACACGCTGGACCCGGCGGCGCTCAAGCGGCGCCAGTCGGCGCTGTCGCGCGCCATCGGCAAGCCGGTCCATCTGGTCTCGGCCGCCAGCGGCGAGGGGCTGGAGCCCATCCTCGACAAGCTGATCGAGAGTGTCGGCCGCTCGGTGGTCGAGCGGGCGGAGGAGACCGAATGGTCGCCGCTTTGAGCCAGATTCCCGTTGACGCGCTGGTGGGCGCCGGGCTGTTCGCGCCCGCCGTCTGCCGCCGGCTGGTGGTCAAGATCGGCTCGTCGCTGCTGGTGACCGCCGAGGGGCAGGTCCGCCGCGCCTGGCTGGCCGATCTGGTCGCGGCGCTCGCCGCCCGGCGGGCGCAGGGCCAGCAGATCCTGGTGGTGTCCTCGGGCGCGGTGGCGCTGGGCGCCCGCCGCCTGAAGCTGGCCAAGGGCGGCCGGGCGAGCCTTGAGGACGCCCAGGCGGCGGCGGCCGTCGGTCAGATCGAACTGGCGCAGGTCTATGCCGAGCTGTTCGCCGGCCATGGCGTCCAGGCGGCTCAGATGCTGCTGACGCTCGACGATCTGGAGGACCGCCGGCGTTATCTCAACGTGCGCGCCACCGCCGACCGGCTGGTCGAGGCCGGCGCGGTGCCGGTGATCAACGAGAATGATACCGTCGCCACCGCCGAGATCCGCTTCGGCGACAACGACCGGCTGGCGGCGCGGGTCGGCCAGGCCGTCGAGGCCGATGGCGTCATTCTGCTGTCCGACATCGACGGGCTCTATACCGGCGACCCCAAGCGCGACCCCGACGCGACGCTGATCCCGCTGGTGCCAGTGCTGACGCCCGAGATCGAGGCGATGGCCGGGGGGACGACAGGCATGGGCTCCGGCGGCATGGTCTCCAAGCTGCAGGCGGCGCGCATCGCCGCCTCGGGCGGCTGCCACATGGCGATCATCTCCGGCAAGGTCGACCACCCGCTGGCCCGTTTCGAGAGCCAGGGCATCGGCACCGTGTTCCCGGCGCCGGAAGCCGCGCCGGTGGCGCGCAAGCGCTGGCTGGCCGGGCGGCTGACGGTGGCTGGCACGCTGGTCATCGACGACGGCGCGGTGACGGCGCTGCGCCAGGGGCGCAGCCTGTTGCCGGCCGGCGTTCGCGCGGTCAGCGGCGGTTTCCAGCGTGGCGACGTGGTCGACATCGCCGGCCCCGACGGCCGGGTGGTGGCGCGCGGTCTGGCGGGGTATCCGTCCGACGAGGCGGTCCGGCTGTGTGGCCGCAAGAGCCATGAAATCGAGGCGGTGCTGGGTTATGCGCCCCGCGCCGCGATGATCCACCGTGACGACCTGGTGATGCTATGAACGACATGACGACTCCCGCCGCCGATCCCGTGACCCTGGTGCGTGACATGGCGCGGGCCGCCCAGGCGGCGGTCCACGCGCTGGGGCTGGCCAGCACCGAGGTCAAGAACCGGGCGATCAATGCCGCCGCGGCCGCCATTCGCGCCCGCGAGGCCGACATTCTCGCCGCCAACACCCGCGACATGGAGGCCGGCCGCGCCAAGGGGCTGACCCCGGCGATGCTCGACCGGCTGGAGTTGAACCCGAAGCGCATCGAGGCCATCGCCGCCGGGCTGGAAGCGGTGGCGGCACTGCCGGACCCGGTGGGACGGGTCAGCGAGGCGTGGACCCGCCCCAACGGCCTGCGCATCGAGCGGGTGAGCGTGCCGCTGGGTGTCATTGGCGTCATTTACGAAAGCCGGCCCAACGTGACGGCGGACGCCGGCGCGCTGACGCTGAAGGCCGGCAACGCCGTCATCCTGCGCGGCGGCTCCGAATCGCTGCATTCCTCGCGCGCCATCCATGCCTGCCTGGTGGCGGGATTGCAGGCCGCCGGGCTGCCGGAGGCGGCGATCCAGCTGGTGGGCACGCCCGACCGCGCGGCGGTGGGGGCCATGCTGACGGCGACCGGGCTGATCGACATCATCGTGCCGCGCGGCGGCAAGTCGCTGGTGGCCCGGGTACAGGAAGAGGCGCGGGTGCCAGTGTTCGCCCACCTGGAAGGCATCTGCCACACCTATCTGGATCAATCGGCGACGATTGAAATGGCCATCGCGGTGACGTTGAACGCCAAGATGCGCCGCACCGGCATCTGTGGCGCCACCGAGACGCTGCTGATCGACCGCGCCGCCGCCGGGCGGCTGGCCGGGCCGGTGATCGGCGCCCTGCTGGAGGCCGGCTGCACCGTGCGCGCCGAGGCCGACGTGCGATCGCTCGATCCGCGCATCGAGGCGGCGACGGAGGCCGACTGGACCACCGAGTATCTCGACGCCATCATCGCCGTGAAGCTGGTGGACGGCGTCGCCGGCGCCATCGCCCATATCAACGCCTATGGCTCGCACCACACCGATGCCATCATCGCCGAGGACGCCGACACCGCCGCCCGCTTCCTGCGCGAGGTCGATTCGGCGATCGTGCTGCACAACGCCTCGACCCAGTTCGCCGATGGCGGCGAGTTCGGCTTCGGTGCCGAGATCGGCATTTCCACCGGGCGCATCCATGCCCGCGGCCCGGTTGGTGTCGAGCAGCTCACCACCTACAAATATGTGGTGCGCGGCAGCGGCCAGACCCGGCCGTCCTGACCGCCGGCGATGGCTTGCCCCGACGGCTCCATCCTGCTGCGCAACGCCGCCCGCTGGCGGGGCGCGCGGGTCGGCCTGCTGGGCGGCTCGTTCAACCCGGCGCACGCCGGCCACCGCCACATCAGCGTCGAGGCGATGAAGCGGCTGCGGCTGGACGCGGTGTGGTGGCTGGTGAGCCCGGGCAATCCGCTCAAGGCCGACCGCACCGACATGGCGCCGCTGGCGGCCAGGCTGGGTTCGGCCCGCCAGGTGGCGCGTCATCCGGCCATCATGCCCACCGGTGTCGAGGCCCGGCTGGGCACCCGTTATACCGTGGATACGCTGGCCAGCCTCACCCGGCTGCACCCGACGACGCGCTTCATCTGGCTGATGGGTGGGGACAATCTGCAACAATTCCACCGCTGGAAGGGTTGGCGGACCATCGCCCGGCTGGTGCCGATTGCCGTTTTGCTCCGTCCGGGTTATGCTGGCGCGTGCCGGGCTGCTAAGGTGCTGGGGCCGTTACGGCCCCGTATAAGGCCTGCCCGGCAGGCGTTTCGGTGGTGTTCATGGCGGCTACCCGCTGTGGTCTGCCTCGATCAGCCTGGTATCGACCTGTCGTCGACCATGGTGCGCAAGGCTGACCCGGCTTGGGCGGCTCGCCATGGTCGCCCGGCGAAGTGAGGAGAACGGATTGCCTGCTGTTTCCGCCGCTGCCAGCGGCGCCCAAAGCGAGACCACGAGTAGCTCGGGTCTCCACGATCTGGTGCTCAGGTCGCTCGACGATGACAAAGCCGTCGAAGTCGTTTCCATACCGCTTGCGGGCAAAAGTTCCATTGCCGATGTCATGGTGGTCGCCAGCGGCCGCTCGTCGCGTCAGGTCGGCGCGATGGCGCAGCATCTGGCGGAAAAGGTCAAGGCCGAGTTCGGCATCAACGCGCGGATCGAAGGGCTGCCGCAGGCCGACTGGGTGCTGATCGACGCCGGCGATGTCGTCGTTCACCTGTTCCGCCCCGAGGTGCGCAGCTTCTACAATCTTGAGAAGATGTGGTCGGTTGAAGTGCCGGCCGGTGGACCCAAGACCCTGCCGCAGACGGCCTGATGCTGCTGCATGTCGTGGCGGTGGGTCGCATCGGCCGCTCGCCCGAGGCCGAGCTGGTGACGCGTTATGCGGCGCGGCTCGGCACTTCCCTCAAGATCACGGAACTCTCGGAAGGGCGGGCCGCCGCGCGGCTGCCGGCGCCGCTCATGCCGGCGCGCACCGTGGTGCTCGATGAGCGCGGACGCGCGCTGGCCAGCGATGCGCTGGCCGCCCAGCTCGGGCGCTGGCGCGATGATGGCGTGCGCGAGGTGCGCTTTCTCATTGGCGGCGCCGACGGCCATGACGCCGCCACCCGTGACGGCGCCGACTTGCTGCTGTCGTTCGGGCCGGCCACCTGGCCACACATGATGGTGCGCGCCATGCTGGCCGAACAACTCTATCGGGCGACCTCGATTCTCGCTAATCACCCCTATCACCGAGGGGACTGAAACCCGCCCGATGGCTTTGATGCGCCTACCATTGCTGACGATCGCGCGGGTCGCGCTGGCTGGCGCGGTGCTGGCTGGTCCGCTGCGGGGCGTGGCGCATGCCGCGGACGATCCGCGCCAGACGCTCAGGCAGGTGCAGTCGGACATCAAGGCCGCGGAGAAACGCAAATCCGCGCTCGCCCTCGAGGCCGAGACGCTGGCGGGCGAGATCGATGTCGTCACCCGCGACATGGTGGCGGTGGCACAGACCATCCAGCTGCGCGAGCGACGCCTGTCGCAGCTGGAGGGACAGCTCGTCAGTCTCAAGAGCCGTCGTGATTCCCAGGTCAGGCTTTTCCTGTCCCGCCAGCAGGAGATCGCCCGGTTGCTTGCCGCCCTGCAGACGATGAGCCGCAGGCCACCATCGTTGTTGCTGTTCCGGCCGGCCTCGGCGCTGGAGACCGCACGCTCGGCCAGTCTGCTGGCGACGGTGCTGCCGGCGCTCAATGGCCGCCTGACTGGCCTGAGGGCGGAAATCGACTCGCTCAATCAGGCGCAGGAAGCCCTGGCACGGGAGCAACGCAAGCACCAGGCGGAGCTGGACGACCTGGCGACGGACCGCCGGAAGCTGGAGGCGTTGCGTGCGGAGCGCGAGGCCCGGCGTGGCGGCCTGCTGGCCCAGGTGGCGAGCGAGAGCGAAAAGCTCGGCCGCATGGCCCGCCAGGCGCGCGACATCCAGGATCTGCTGAGCCGGCTTGACGTCGAGGTACGCCGGCGTGAGCGTCTGGCCCGGCTGACGCCGCCAACGCCCCGTCCGTCGGGATTGTCGTCACCGGCGGCGCCACAGGCCGCGCCTGCCCGGCCGTCGGGTACGGGGCGCGCGCCGCCGGCCGTGGTGGCGATGCGCCCCCCCGAGCCCGCCGCGATGCCGGATCCGCGGGGCAACTACCGTCTGCCGGTCGAGGGCAATGTGGTGCAACGTTTCGGTGCGGCGTTGGACACGGGCGGTTCGTCGAAGGGGCTCTTGATTCGGACCCGAACCGAGGCCCAGGTGGTGGCGCCCGCCGGCGGACGGGTGGTGTTCGCCGGGCCCTTCCGGGGTTACGGCCTGCTCTTGATCATCGCGCACGGAGGCGGGTATCATTCCCTTCTGGCGGGCATGAGCCGTCTCGACGAACAGGTTGGCGCCGTGGTGCGGCCCGGCGAGCCGATCGGGCAGATGGGTGCAACGGATCAGCAAGGTCCGGAGTTGTATCTTGAGGTCCGGCAGCGCGGCACGCCGGTCAATCCCTTGCCCTGGCTGGCCGCTGTCGCCAAGCGAACTGAAGGATGAAGGTCGAGTTGTTCATGTCCCTGTCTCCCTCCCGTTTCCTGCTGGCCGGCCTGCTGCTGGGCGGATCGCTGCTGGCGATGCCGGCCCGTGCCGCCGGTGACGCCGAGACCTACCGCCAGCTCGATCAGCTGATGGATGTGTTCGAGCGGGTGCGCGCCGAATATGTCGACAAGGTCGACGACCGCAAGCTGCTTGAAGGCGCCATCAACGGCATGCTGGCGGCGCTCGATCCGCACTCCAGTTTCCTCAACGCCCGCGACTTCGAGACCATGCGCACCCAGACCGAGGGTGAATATGGCGGGTTGGGCATCGAGGTGACGATGGAGGATGGCGTGGTCAAGGTGGTGTCGCCCATCGACGATACGCCCGCCTCCCGCGCCGGCGTGAAGTCCGGCGACTACATCACTCACATCAACAAGGAGCCGGTGTTCGGGCTCAGCCTCACCGAGGCGGTGGCCAAGATGAAGGGCCCGGCCAAGAGCAGCATCACGCTCACCATCGTGCGCGAGGGTCAGGACAAGCCGTTCGACCTGCGGCTGACCCGCGAGACCATCGCGCTGAGGCCGGTGAAGTTCGAGGCCAGGGGCACCATCGGCTACATCCGGGTCGCCCAGTTCAGCAAACCCACGGGGCCCGGCGTGCGCACGGCGCTCACCACGCTGCAAAAGCAGATCGGGCCGGCCAATGTCACCGGCTACATCGTCGATCTGCGCCGTAATCCCGGCGGCCTGCTCGATCAGGCGATCGAAGTGGCGGACGCTTTTCTGGAACGCGGCGAGGTTGTATCGCAGCGCGGCCGTCGTAAGGAGGACATCCAGCGCTATCATGCCCGCGCCGGCGATCTGGCGGCGGGCAAGCCGGTGGTGGTGCTGGTGGATGGCGCCAGCGCCTCGGCGTCCGAGATCGTCGCCGGCGCGCTGCAGGACCAGCGTCGGGCGCTGGTGATCGGCGAGCGCACCTTCGGCAAAGGGTCGGTGCAGACACTGATTCCGCTCACCCAGGACACGGCCTTGCGGCTGACCACGGCGCGTTACTACACGCCGGCGGGCCGTTCGGTGCAGGAACAGGGCATCGAGCCGGACATCGAGGTGCCGCAGCTCAGTGATGTCGATGGCAAGCGGCCGCAGATGCGGGAGGCGGATCTGCGCAACCACCTGCTCAACGGCGCCAAGATCGGCGAGCGCAGCGAGGAAAGCGACAGCAAGCCCGATCCGCGTTTTTCGGCGACCGCCGAAAGCTTGAAAAAGCAGGGCATTACCGACTATCAGCTCGACTATGCGATCAAGTTGCTGCAACGGCTTGGCCGGGGCGGCGCCAAGGTGGCCCTGAACTGACAGGCGGAAACGGAACGCAGGCATGGCCGTCGAGGACGACGATACCCCCCGACTCGACAGCGACAGCCGCGAGGATGCGCCGGCCTTCCCGGACGAGCATCCCGACGATGCGGATGACGCTGACGGCGAGGGCGGCGCGCCGCGACCGCTATGGCAGTGGGTGGTGCTTGGTGTCGCGGCGCTGGGCCTGTTCATTGGCCTGACCACCCTGTTCGCCGGCCTGTTGCGCCCGGCCGCCGGCCCGGCCGACCCGGTGGCGATGACAGTGGCCGGCGTCGATGCCGTTACTCCGGTGCCTCAGGCGGTGCCCGCCGCGCTTGATGCCGGAGCGGCCGCCACCGCGAAACCGTCGCCGCCCAAGGCGCCGGGCAGCGATGCCGCACCGGCGGTGACTCCGCCCCCGGCGCCGGTGGGCGCGGTAGCGGCGGGCACGCGACCGGCGGGGCCGCGCGTCGCCATTCTGATCACCGAGGCCGGACTGAACAGCGCGACCACCCGCCGCGCCATCGAGACATTGCCGGCGGCGGTCGCCATCGGTTTTTCGCCCCATGCCTCCGGTCTCGCCGGGCAGGCGGCGGCGGCACGCGCCGCCGGACACGAGGTGTGGATTGGCGTGCCGATGGAGCCCAAGCGCTATCCCGCCATCGATCCCGGTCCCAACACCCTGTTGCGCTCGATGCCGGCGGCGGAGAACCTGCGCCGGCTCGACTGGGCCCTGGCCAGGGTCGCCAGGCCCGACGGCGTTTACTCCATGATGGGCTCCGCCTTCACCTCCGACCCGTCGGCGTTGCGGCCGGTGCTGACACGCATGGCCGAACGGCGGTTGCGCTTTGTCGATGCCCGCTCGATCGGCAGCACGCGCGGTCCGGCGCTGGCCCGTGAGCTCGGGCTCGCCTTTGCGCTCAACGACCGCTTCATCGACGACAAGACCGATCTTGCCCATGTGGAGCGCGCGTTGGGCGATCTTGCAGGCATCGCCCGTTCGCGCGGCCATGCCATCGGCCTCACCAGGCCACTGCCGGAGACGCTCGATCCGCTCAACGAATGGCTGGCGGGCCTGCCCGAGAAGGGAATCACGCTGGTGCCGCTGAGCGCGATGGCCAACCCGGCGCCTTGATGCGCAGGCCGCCCTCCGATGCCGGTTTCCCGCTGACAGCCTGCCCCCGATAGCCTCGCCCGTAGGCCTCTTGCCGGCAGGCTCGCGCTGTCGGGCCGTTCACTCAGCCGGCGGTCCGGTCTGTCCCGCGGCGATCCATGTCCAGGCACCGGCGCAGCGCGTCCGGGCGCACCGGCTTGGGCAGGGCCATGTAGCCCTGTGACACGAGTTCCGCCTTCAGGCTGTCATCAAGGGCGCCACTGATCACGATCACCCGGTCGCAGCACAGGCCTTGCGCCTTGAGGCGTTCCACCACCATCGGCCCGGTGGTATGGGCGTCGAGATGGTAGTCGATCAGCACGGCATCCACGTTGTCGCCATCGGCGCCGATCCCGATATCGGGCAGGTCACCCTGCCACGGTCGCGCGACGGCCGTTGCGCCCCATGCGGTCAGGATGGCGCGCAGCGAGTCCAGCACCAGGGTGTCGTCATCGATACACAGCACGCGCATCGCCGCGGGCGCGGCCGGTTCGTGCGCGTCGTTCCGGCGTCGTGCCGATACCCTGCGCCCGGCGGCCGGCACGGAGACGGAGAACCGGCTGCCGGCGCCGACAGTCGAGCGCACATCCACTGGCGCGTCGAGCATTGCCGAGATGCGTTCCACGATCGCAAGCCCCAGTCCGAGGCCGGGCTGGTTCTGATGGTCGCGGTCGGGCAGCCGCCGAAACTCCTGGAAGATCTCCTGCAGTTTCTCCGGCGGGACGCCGAGACCGGTATCGACGACATCGATGCGGACCATGCCGGCGCGGCGGCGCGCGCCCAGCAACACCTTGCCGCGCGCGGTGTACTTGATGGCGTTGGACAGGAAGTTCTGCAGCACGCTGCGCAGCAGCCGCCGGTCGGCGTGGACGATCAGGCTGGTGCGCACCAGCCGCAGCTGGAGCCCCTTGGCGGTCGCCATCACCTCGAATTCCTCCGCCAGTTCACCGAACAGTTCATCGAGCGGAAAATCCCGCGGGCTGGGTGTCAGGCCGCCGGCGTCGAGGCGCGAGATGTCGAGCAGGGTGCGCAGGATCTGGTCGGCGGCGTTGATGGAACGCTCTATCTTGTCGGTCAGCGCGACTTCGTGCGGTGCCGTCAGGTCTTCGCGAAGCGCGCCGGCGAACAGGCGCGCGGCATTGAGCGGCTGCATGATGTCGTGGCTTGCCGCCGCCAGGAAGCGGGTCTTGGACTGGGTGGCGGCTTCCGCCTGGGCGCGCGCCTTCTCCAGCTCCGCGGTGCGCAGGCGGACCCGGGATTCGAGGTCGATGTTGGCCTGTGTCAGCCGGCTCTCGCTGTCGCGCAGTGCCTGCTCGGTGCGCTTCTGCCCGGTGATGTCGGTGAAGGTGGTGACGTAGAGGCCATCCGGCATCGGGTCGCCCTGGGCCTGGACGATGCGCCCGGTGCTCAGCGTACGCTCCAGCGTATAAGGCTCGCGCTGCCGCATTTTTTCCATCGCCAGACAGATCTGGGCGTCGGCGAACATGTCGCCGATGGCGCCGGTCTCGGCCTGCCAGCGCAAGGCACGCTCCAGCGGCACGCCGACATCGATCAGGCCGGCCGGAAAGGCGAACCAGCTGAGATAGTGGCTGTTCCAGGCGACGATGCGCAGCTCGGCGTCGGTGACGAAAATCGCCTGCTGGACGTGCTCCAGCGTTGCCTGCAGCAGTGTCTGGCTGAACTGCACCTGTTGCGCGCCGGCCTCGATCAGGGACGCCACTTCCTCGGCGTACAGCTTGGCGCCCGGGCCGTGTTCCAGCAGGATGCGCGCGCTCGCGGCGCCAACGATGCGGGTTAGCAGGGCTTCGGCCTCGGCCTGCAATTCCGGGCTTGCCGGATCGCGCGGACGCACCAGCGCCAGTCGGGCGGTCAGTAACTCGGCCGCCTTCTCGCCGGCAAACCGTCCCACCAGCGCGGTCAGCTCGCCGGTGCGCCAGCGCCGTTCGGCCGGCGGCGGTGCGCCTGGCGGGCTCGTGCCGACGAAACGGGCGGCCTGCTGCTGGTCGAGGAAGGTCTCTTCCGCGCGCAACGAGACGACGACGAACATCAGCAGGTTGACGCCAAGGCTCGCCAGCACGCCGAAGGTCAGGCGGTCGACCTCACCCAGCGCGCCGAGGCCGACGCTGTAGCTGCCCTCGACAGTGATCGGCAGGAACAGCAGCACCAGCCACATCAGTGCGCCAGTGCCCAGGCCGGCGAAGGCACCGCTCTTGTGCGCCCGCCGCCAGTACAGGCCGCCGATCAGCGCCGGCATCAGTTGCGCCGCCAGCGCGAACGACAGGGTGCCGGTGGCCGCCAGCGTCTGGCCCTGGCCGAAGGCTTGGAAATAGGCATGACCGGCCAGCATCAGGACAAGGATCACCAGCCGTCGCAGCCACAGCACGAAGCGGCCGGCGTCCCACGACTGGCGGGCCAGCAGCGGCAGCACGTTGGGCATCACCAGATGGTTGGCGGCCATGGTCGCGACCGCCAGCGTCGTCACCACCACCATGCTGGTGCCGGCGGAAAAGCCACCGAGGAACGCCAGCAGGGCCAGCGTGTCGTTGCCCGCAGCCATCGGCAGCGCCAGCACGAACAGATCCGGATTGACGGCCGTCAGGCTGGCGTGGGCCAGCCCGGCGGTGGCGATCGGCGGCACCACCAGGGCGATGATCACCATGTAAAGGCTGAAGGTCCAGCGTGCCGGCCGCAGATCACCGGCATCGGGACATTCCACCACCAGGGTGTGGAACTGCCGGTCCAGGGCGATGATCGCGCCCATCGACAGCAGCGACAGGGTCACGAAGGGGAAGGCCGCCGGCGTTGCCTCCAGGGTGGACGGCAGCGGTGCGCCATCACCCGGCAGCAGGTGCCAGGCGAACAGGGCCAGTACCACCAGTGCCCCGATCTTGACGACGGACTCCAGCGCCACCGCCATCATCAGGCCGCGGTTGTGCTGGGTGACGTCGCGGTGGCGGGTGCCGAACAACATGGTGAACAGCGCCAGCGCCAGTGCCAGAACGAGGCCGATGGCGGCGGGCTCGCCAGGGTCGCCGCCGGTGAGGAACTGGAAACTGGCGACGGCGGATTTCAGTTGGAGAGCGATGTAGGGCAGTGCGCCGGCCACCACCACCAGCGTTGCCAGCGCGGCCAGCGATTCCGACTTGCCGTAGCGGGCGGAGATGAAGTCGGCGACCGACGTGACACGATTGCGGCGCGCCGTGTCGACCAGGCGGGCGACCACCGGGAACGCCGCCACGAATACCAGGATCGGCCCGAGGTAGATGGGCAGATAATCCCAGCCATCGCGGGCAGCGGTGCCAACCGCGCCGAAGAAGGTCCAGCTGGTGCAGTAGACCGCCAGCGACAGGCCATAGATGGCGGCGCGGGCGACCGGAGTGGCGAGCCAGGCCTTGCGGTGGTCCCCCAGCCACGCCACCAGGAACAGTAAACCGGCATAACCGAGCGTTGCCGCGATGACGATGGTCGAGGACAGCATGTTTCCCACGACGTCGGCCTTGTGATTCCCGCACCCTGTCCTGATTCGCCGGCGCTGGCAATCGCACCCCGCGCGGCGCGACGACAGTCCGGAACCGATGGGCAAAAAAACAAGGGCGGCCATTGCTGACCGCCCGGAGTCTCGCCGCTTGTCGCGGCAAAGGAGGAGTGGAAGACCGCATGTTAGGTCTGCGGTGCCCCTGGCTCAATGCGACGTTCGTCGCGTGCCGGTTCCCCGGCGATGGTCGTGTGCCGGTTCCCCGGCGATGGTCGTGTGCCGGTTCCCCGGCGATGGTCGTGTGCCGGTTCCCCGGCGATGGTCGTGTGCCGGTTCCCCGGCGATGGTCGTGTGCCGGTTCCCCGGCGATGGTCGGAGAACCTCGGGCGCTCAGGCGGCCCGCGCCGCGGCAGGACGCCGCCGCCGGCGGCGGCGGGGTGCCTGGGCGCGGTTGTCGCCCTCCGCCTCGCCGGTGGCGGCACGCGCTGCGGCATGCCCCGCGCCGTGACCGGTGCCGCGATGGGCATTGTGCGGTTTGGTTGCCGAACGCGCGGGGGCAGGCTTGGCGGGCGCGGCCTTGGCGGGCGCGCTGGCGGCGGCCGCCGGGGCACTGGCGCCCAGCGGGCTGGCAACCACCGGGATCGACTGGCCGATCAGTTTCTCGATCGCCTTGAGATAGGGCCGCTCGTCGCCGGCGCAGAAGGAGATGGCGATGCCCGACGCGCCGGCGCGCGCCGTGCGGCCGATGCGGTGCACATAGGATTCCGGCACATTGGGCAGCTCGTAATTCACCACATGGGAGACGGCATCGACGTGGATGCCGCGTGCGGCGATGTCGGTGGCGACCAGGATCGGCGTCTTGCCGTCCTTGAACTCGGCCAGCGCGCGGGTGCGCTGGGCCTGGCTCTTGTTGCCGTGCAGGGCGACGGCGGCGAGCCCGGCCTGGCCCAGGATGCGCACCAGCTTGTCGGCGCCATGCTTGGTGCGGGCGAACACCAGCGCCCGGTCGACGTCCTTGGCCGCCAGCGTGTGCACCAGCAGGCGCTTCTTGAGGTCGGGCTCGGCGAAGATCACCTGCTGGGCGACCTTCTCGGCCGTGGAGGCGACCGGAGTCACCGCCACTTCCACCGGCTCGTGCAGGAAGCCGTCGGCCAGCTGACGGATGCTCTGTGGCAGGGTGGCGGAGAACAGCAGCGTCTGGCGGCGCTTCGGCAAGGCGCCGGCGATGCGCTTGAGCGGCTGGATGAAGCCCATGTCGAGCATCTGGTCGGCCTCGTCGAGCACCAGCGCCTCCACCTCGTCGAGGCGGACGGTGCCCTGGCCCATGTGGTCGAGCAGGCGGCCGGGGGTGGCCACCAGCACGTCGAGGCCGGCGGCGAGCGCCTGGCGCTGGGCACCCATCGGCACGCCGCCGAACACGCAGGCGATCTTCAGCGAGGTGCCGTGGGCGAACTGGCGGAACTGAACCATGATCTGGCTGGCCAGCTCGCGCGTCGGGCTGAGCACCAGCACACGCGCCGCCTTGTAGCTGACGCGCCTGGGCTCCTTGAGCAGCCGGTGCAGCAGCGGCAGCGCGAAGGCCGCCGTCTTGCCGGTGCCGGTCTGGGCCAGACCCAGCAGATCGCGGCCGTCCAGCAGGTGCGGGATCGACTGGGCCTGGATCGGCGTCGGGGTGGCATAGCCATGGCGGGCCAGCGCGTCGAGCAGCGTCGGGTGCAGGCCAAGAGAGGAGAATTCAGACATAGTGGTCTTTTGCTTTCAGATGAAGAATCCGGTGCTGCGCGTCGCAACACCGCACGGCCCGGCGCAGCTCATGGCGGCGCCAGACGGAAGGGTGATGACCTTCCGCGTGATCAGGATGGCCGGTGGAAACACGTCAACGCGCTCTTGATTGGCAGCGGGGTCACAAGGGGCCCGCGCGGTCACGCGACCGGAGCACGTCGGTTGCTGCACTGCAGCGCCGTTTCTATGACGGAAACGCCATGGCAAGTCAAAGAAATTCGCGGCGTTGCCGGGCGACGGCGGCATTCCGACATTGACTTGGCGTGCCACCGCCCGCAAATAGCCGGTTCCGGGATGGCGGTCGCGCGCGGCCGCCTTTTGTCGTTTTGCCCTTGGGCGGCCCGGAGAGTCGCCCGTCGTTTGGAGGCCTGTCATGATTTCGAGCGTGATGCCAACCTATGCACGGCCGGACATCGAGATGGTCCGCGGTGACGGCGCCTATCTGTTCGACTCCAAGGGGCGAAAGTACCTCGATTTCATCGCCGGCATCGCCGTCAATGCCTTCGGCCATGGCCATCCGCACCTCGTGGAGGCGCTCAAGCGCCAGGCCGAGACGCTGTGGCACACCTCCAATCTTTACCGCATTCCCGGACAGGAGAAGGTCGCCGAGCGGCTGAAGGCGGCGACGTTCGCCGACACCATGTTCTTCACCAATTCGGGCACCGAGGCGGTGGAATGCGCGCTCAAGGCCTGCCGGCGTTACCACTATGTCAACGGCCAGCCGGAGAAGTACGGCTTCATCGCCTTCGACAACGCCTTTCACGGCCGTTCGATGGGCGCCATTTCCGCCAGCAGTCAGAAGAAGCTGCGCGAGGGCTTCGAGCCGCTGCTGCCGGGCTTCAAGTTCGCGCCGTTCAACGATCTGGCCGCCACCGAGGCGCTGATCGATGAGCATACCGGCGGCATCATCGTCGAGCCGATCCAGGGCGAGGGCGGCATCGCCATGGCGACGCCCGCGTTCATGAACGGCCTGAAGGTACTGTGCGACAAGCATGGCCTGCTGCTGATCCTTGACGAGATCCAGTGCGGCATGGGCCGCACCGGCAAGCTGTTCGCCTACGAGCATTACGACATCAAGCCGGACATCATGACGGTGGCCAAGGGCATCGGCGGCGGCTTTCCGCTCGGCGCCTGCCTGACCACCGAGGCGGTGGGCGTCACCATGTCGGCCGGCACCCATGGCTCCACCTACGGCGGTAACCCGCTGGGCATGGCGGTGGCCGACGCGGTGCTGGACCTGATGCTGGAACCGGGCTTCCTCGACCAGGTGACCGCCACCGGCGAGCGGCTGGCCCAGGCGCTGGGTCAGATGATCCCCAACCATGACGACGTGTTCGCCGCCGCCCCGGTGCGGGGCATTGGCCTGATGCGCGGCCTGCAGCTCAAGGTGCCCAACCGCGATTTCGTCGGCCACGCCCGTGGCGAGGGCATCCTGGCGGCGGCCGCCGGCAGCGACGTCATCCGCCTGATGCCGCCGCTCAACATCGGGCAGGCGCACATCGACGAGGCGGTGGAACGGCTGTCCGCCGCCGCCCGCTCCTTCCCGCGGGGGTCGTGATGATGGTGCGGCACTTCCTCGACTGGACCGCCCCCGGCGCGCCCGCCATCCGGGCGATGCTCGACGAGGCGCACCGGCGCAAGCAGGCCCGGCGCGGCATGCCCAGGGGCCGGCCGGACCACGACCGGCCGCTCGACGGCCATACGCTGGCGATGATCTTCGAGAAGCCCTCGACCCGCACCCGGGTGTCGTTCGACATGGCGATGCGCCAGCTCGGCGGTTCGGCGCTCAACCTGTCGTCGTCGGAACTGCAACTCGGCCGGGGCGAGACCATCGCCGACACCGCCCGCGTGCTCTCCCGCATGGTCGATGCGATCATGATCCGCACCAATGGTCACGACAAGATCGAGCAGCTCGCCGAGTACGCCCACGTGCCGGTGATCAACGGGCTTACCGACCACAACCATCCCTGTCAGGCACTGGCCGACGTGATGGCGGTGGAGGAGCGGCTGGGCAATGTGCGCGGCACCACCTGGGCATGGCTGGGTGATGGCAACAACATGGCCCACTCGATCATCGAAGCTGGCAGCCTGCTGGGCTTCACCGTGCGGCTGGGCGTGCCGGCCGACTATGAGCCGGAGCCGGCGGTGGTCGCCCAGGCCCGCGCGCTGGGCGCCACGGTCGAGATCGTCCGCGATGCCCGCGCGGCGGTGGACGGTGCCGATGTCGTGCTCACCGACACCTGGGTGTCGATGGGCCAGGCCGGCGGCGAGGCCAAGCTTGCCGCCATGGCGCCCTATCAGGTGACACCGGCGCTGATGGCGCTGGCCCGGCGCGAGGCGGTGTTCCTGCACTGCCTGCCGGCGCATCGCGGCGAGGAAGTGATGGATGCCGTCATGGACGGTCCGCAGTCGCTGGTGTGGGACGAGGCGGAAAACCGCCTGCACGCCCAGAAGGCGGTGCTGCTGTGGTGCCTGGGAGTGCTGGAAGCGTGAGCAGCGAGGCGATCCTGCTGGATAGCACCAACGTCGCCGACGTGGTGTTGCCGTTTCAGGTCGACGGGCTCGACGTGCGCGGCCGCATCGCCCGCCTGGGGCCGACGCTGGACGCGGTGCTGGCGGCGCATGCCTATCCGGCGGCGGTCGCCCGGCTGCTGGCCGAGGCGCTGACGCTCACCGCGCTGCTGGGTTCGGTGCTGCGCGAGGAGGGCGGCCAGCTCACCTTGCAGGCCAAATCGAACGGGCCGGTGAGCCTGCTGGTCACCGACTACAAGGCGCCGGGCGAGGTGCGTGGCTATGCCGAGTTCGACCCGGAGAAAATCGCCGGCATCGAGCCGGGCGCGTCGCTGCCCGAGCTGTTCGGCGAGGGCTATCTGGCGCTGACCGTCGACCAGACGGCGAGCAATGACCGCTACCAGGGCATTGTCGCGCTGGAAGGCGCCAGCCTGGCGGAAGCCGCCGGCAGCTATTTCGAGACCTCCGAGCAGCTGCCATCGCGTGTCAGGCTCGCGGTGCGCCACGACGGGCTGGCCAACCGCTGGTATGCCGGCGGCCTGCTGATCCAGCATCTGCCGCGCGGCGAGGAAGGCGCGCAGCGCCTGTTCGCCGCCGATGCGCCGCATCCCAACTGGCAGCACGCCACGGTGCTGGCCGACACGCTGCGCGACGAGGAACTCACCGATCCCAGCCTGACGCTGGAGACCGTGCTGTGGCGGTTGTTCCATCAGGACCAGCCGCGCATCTACACGCCGATCGTCATCACCAAGGGCTGCCGCTGCACGCGCGAGCGCATCCAGTCGGTGCTGCGCCAGTTCAGCTTCAACGAGCTGATGGACATGCGCGAGCCCGACGGCGCGATCCGCGTCAACTGCGCGTTCTGCTCGAAGGATTTCGTGTTCGAGCGCCCGGCCGAGAAGGACTGAGGGCGGGCCGCGCCGCCGGCGTCGTTAA
Source organism: Parapedomonas caeni (assembly GCF_041060555.1). Classification (NCBI taxonomy): domain Bacteria; kingdom Pseudomonadati; phylum Pseudomonadota; class Alphaproteobacteria; order Sphingomonadales; family Sphingosinicellaceae; genus Parapedomonas; species Parapedomonas caeni. The sequence continues at coordinate 79,379 of NZ_JBEUDS010000017.1, forward strand.
GGCGCGCTTAAACTCGTGATGCTAACACCCCGTTGATGCACGCGTGGGGTCGATATGCAGAATGAGGCTGTTCAACGCTGGTGGGGGCCGCGGTTGGTTAGCGTCCGCGCTCGTGGTGTAATTTCCGGTGTAGGCGATGGTGTATTCCGGGGTGGGGCATGCCCCACCCCGGAATGCGGCGTCGCTGGTGGCCACCGGGTTCATCGTTATGGTGGAGTTTGCA
>NZ_JBEUDS010000018.1:0-79004 GCF_041060555.1 Parapedomonas caeni
TGCAAACTCCACCATAACGATGAACCCGGTGGCCACCAGCGACGCCGCATTCCGGGGTGGGGCATGCCCCACCCCGGAATACACCATCGCCTACACCGGAAATTACACCACGAGCGCGGACGCTAACTCCTTGAACTGAAAGACCCAGACATCTGCGGCGGCTGCTATTGGGCATTCCCCGAATCTTATGACCACATTGCGATGCAGCAGGTGCGGCGTCTCGAAGTGATTTGGCCGGACGGGGAAGCTGCAACCTTCGACGCGATCAAGGCTCGCCTGGCAGCAAGGGGCGAATCCATCGACGCTGCAATCAAGCGTCTGCTGCTGACAGAACTAGATGACTAGTTCGTGCTGGCGCGGGGCTTGCTCCCGTCCGACACGAATGGTCGTGAATTCGGCGCGCAGGTCGGGGCTTAGGTAAAGGCTCTCGATTGTTTCGTCGGCTTTCCCGGAGAGGGTCGCTTGCGAGGAGCGACCCGTATGGATGAACGTCTGAGTCATGCCTAGGTGGTCGGGCAGCGGCGGACCATAGACCTTTTCTCCTGTGCTGCCGTCATAGCTTAACGCGACCGACAGGCCGCGAGCCAGAACCTGCTCAAGTCCACCGACAAGCCTCTCTTGTGTCATTTGTTCCGCATAGCGCAGGTCACGCCCGATGCTTGTGCCCATGTATGGAGGGTCGAGGTAGATGAAATCGCCCTCCACTGCATCGGCAATTGTGGCAGTCCAGTCGCCCGTCCTGACTACAGTGCGCCCTTTCAGCAACTCCGACGCGCCCATCATCGCGTTTCGCATTTTGTCAGGACGCATCCCTAGGCGACGCTTATCCACCGACTGCGTGAAATGACCTTTGCGATTGAAGCGGACAGCGTTCTTAACGCACCGCGCCATCAGATACAGAATGTCGATGGGGTCGCCCTGCTCATTGTAGCGAGCGCGAACCTCGTTGAAATAGCCGGGGCCAGCGTCAGCTTGTCCGTGCCAGACAGTCTCGTATCTCTCGGCAGCTCCAATGGGGTCAGAGATTATCAGTTCCCATAATGCGGTGAGGCTGGCGAGTGAATCACCGAGAATAATTTGTTCGGGATCGCGATAACGAGCTGCCCAGATGCTCATGGCAGCGGACCCGGCGAACGGTTCATACCAAGTGCCAACCTTCATCGGCACGACGGTCCCTATGGCGTCCGCAAGACGCCGCTTGCTGCCCTGATACGGAATGGGGTGCGGCAGCTTCTGCATCGTTTTCCTTTGCGATCAAAACAAGAACGTGGTTAGCAGCGGGCTAGCTCATTGGCAACGACCAGTCAGTGCATCGAGTAAAAACCGCGCTCGGTCAAAAAGGCCGGCTCCGCGACCTGCGCCACCCGAATTGCCAGCATACCCTTAGGGGCGGTTCGTGGCGCTCGAATCTGTGTGACCACAGGCAGTTGCGCGTCGGTGCGTAGCTGCTGGCGAAGCGCGGTTGCCTCGCCGCGCAACCTTACAACGCCCTTACACAGCATTCGCACCGTAATGTAAGAGTGCTTGCCGTGCGGCGTAAGCGGCTGTTTTAATTGGTAGAATGTGGTGGACGCACTAGGGCTCGAACCTAGGACCCGCTGATTAAGAGTCAGCTGCTCTACCAACTGAGCTATGCGTCCACGTCGCCGAAGCGGAGAGCGGCGGATACACGAGGTGGCGGCGTCTGTCCAGCCCCCTGGTGCAGCTTTCACGAATAATTTGGTCCTTCCTCGATCAGCGTCCGGTCGCGGCTCAGCGAACAGGCGAACAGCAGGCCGAACGCCATCAGCACCGTCATCATCGCCGAACCGCCGTAGGAGATCAGCGGCAGGGGAATGCCCACCACCGGCGCCAGCCCCATCACCATCATCAGATTGATGCAGACATAAAGGAAGATGGTGATGGTGAGCCCGCCGGCCAGCAGCCGGCCGAACTGCGAGCGTCCGGTCAGTGCCACCCACAGCCCCCAGCCGATGAGCACGGCATAGCAGGCCAGTACGAACAGGCCGCCCAGCAGTCCCCATTCCTCCGACATCATGGCGAAGATGAAGTCGGTGTGCATTTCCGGCAGGAAGTTGAGATGGCTCTGGGTGCCCTCCAGGAAGCCCTTGCCGGTGATGCCGCCCGAGCCGATGGCGATCTTCGACTGGGTGATGTGATAGCCGGCTCCCAGCGGGTCGTTCTCCGGGTTGAGGAAGATGTCGACACGCCGCCGCTGATAGTCGTGCATGAGTTGCCAGGCGATCGGCAGGCTGCCGGCGAAGGCCACGGCACCGCCCACGAACAGCCAGCCATTGAGCCCGGCCAGGAACATGATCCCCACCGCGCCGGCGGTGATCAGCGTCGCCGTGCCGAGGTCAGGTTGCAGCATCACCAGTCCTGCCGGCACGGCGGTCATCACGACCGGCGGGATCATCCGGTAGGGGTTGGTGACATAGACGCGCGGCAGGAAGTGGTAGTACCGCGCCAGTGCCAGCACCAGCGTCAGTTTCATGAACTCGGATGGCTGCAACCGGATGATGCCGAGGTCCACCCAGCGCTGGCTGCCGCCGGCGACGGCGCCCAGCAGCTCCACCACCAGCAGCAACCCGACCACGACGGCGTAGGCCGGATAGGCGATGCGAAGCCAGAATTTGAGGTCAACGCTGGCAATGGCCAGCATCAGGCCGAGCAGTACGACGAAGCGCAGACCCTGGCGCATGGCGAAGGGCTGAAAACTGCCGCCACCGCCCGCTGCCGAATAGAGCACCGCGATGCCGAAGCCGCCCAGCACGGCAATGGTGAGGACGATCCACCAGTTCAGGCGGCGCAGCTTGTCGGGGATGGTCGGCGCGTGCATCGGCTCAGTCTCCGGTCGCCGGCGTATCCGGCGGCGCGCTTGATGCCGCCACCGGATCGGGGCTCACGGCGGTGCCGGGGCTCTCCGGCAACGGCGCGGTGGCGGGGGCATCGGCCGGCGTGCCGGCGGGGCTGGCGGCCTCGTCTGTGTTCCCGGCGGCGGGCTGTGTGGCGGCGGTCGACGGTGTGCGGTAGTCACCCCGGGCGATGTCCTGCTTGAACAGGAAGGACAGGATGTCGCGGGCCACGGGCGCCGCCGCCTTGCTGCCCGAGCCGCCATGATCGATCACCACCGCGCAGGCATAGCGGGGGCGGTCCACCGGCGCGAAGGAGACAAACAGCGCATGGTCGCGTTCGCGCCACGGCAGGCTGTCGTTGCTGCGGACCCCGCCCCGCCGTTCGGCCATGGTGATGCGGCGCACCTGGGCGGTGCCGGTCTTGCCGGCCATGGCAAGGCCTGGCAGACGCAGGCGGGCGCCGATGGCGGTGCCGCGGCTGGAGTTGACCACATCGCTCATCGCCTGACGCACCAGGGCCAGGTGCTCGGCGGGGACGTCCAGCAGCGGTGCGGGCCTGACATCCTTGCGCAGCAGGCGTGGCACCACCGCGCGGCCGCTCGCCAGGCGCGCGGACATCACCGCCAGCTGCAGCGGCGTCACCTGGAGATAGCCCTGCCCGATGGAGGCGTTGAGTGTTTCGCCCGGCAGCCACTTCTTGCCATGGCGTTTCAGTTTCCACGCCGGATCGGGGACGAGGCCCCGTTTCTGGGAGGGTACCGGCAGGTCGTAACGTTCGCCAAGCCCGAACTTGCGCGCCATGTCGGCGATCGCCTGAATGCCGATACGTCGCCCGAGATCGTAGAAATAGACGTCGCAGCTCTGGAAGATGCCGCTGTGCATGTTGACGAAGCCGTGGCCGCGCCGCTCCCAGCAGTGGAAATAATGGCTGCCGAGTCGATAGCGGCCGCTGCAGCTGATGCCCTCCTCCGGCGTCACGCCGCTGGCCAGACCGGCGAGAGCGGTCAGCATCTTGAAGGTGGACCCCGGCGGGTAGACTCCCTGGAAGGGCTTATTGAGCAGCGGATGCATCTCGTCGCCGAGCAGCGCCTTCCACTCACGGGTCTTGATACCGGCGGAAAAACTGTTGGGGTCGAAGGCCGGTGTCGAACAGAGTGCGAGGATCTCGCCAGTTTCGACGTCCATGACAATGGCCGAGCCCGCCTCGCCCTGAAGCCGCCAGGCGGTGAAGACCTGGAGTTCGCGGTCCAGTGTCAGCTCGATGGTGTCGCCCGGGGTGTCCTGCGTACGGCCCAGCGTGCGTACCACCCGGCCCCGCGCGTTGACCTCCACCTTGTCGGCGCCGGCGCGACCGCGCAGCCGGGTGTCGAAAATCTCCTCGATTCCGCCCTTGCCAACCTTGAAGCCTGGCAGACGCAGCATCGGGTCCGGGTCGGCGTCCACCGTCTCCGCCGACGGTGACCCCACATAGCCCAGCACATGGGCCACCGCCGGGCCGTCGGGGTAGTAGCGGGTATAGCCCTGGATCGGCTGAAGGCCGGCCAGCTGCGGCATGTTCACGTTGAGCGCGGAGAAGGCCTGCCAGTCGATGTCGCGCGCGACCTCAACCGGCATGAAGCCCGGCACCCGGCGGACCATCTTGCGCACCGTGTCGCGGTCCTCCTCGGTGAGGGGGAAATGCCGGGCGATGGCGTCCAGCGTCGCTTCCAGATCCTTCACCTGCTCCGGTACCAGCGCCAGCCGGTAGTCCTGACGGTTGAGCGCCAACGGATAGCCGCGACGGTCGACGATCAGGCCGCGCCGGGGCAGGATGGGCCGGATCGAGACGCGGTTGTCCTCGGCCAGCAGCTTGTAGTGTTCGTTCTGGAACACCGACAGATAGGCTGCGCGTCCGGCGAGCACCGTGAACAGCGTGGCCTGTCCGGCGCCGACCAGCAGGGCGCGGCGGGTGAACAGGTGCTGGCGATCGGCCTCGGTTTCCATTGGCGTGACAGTGCCCGCCCTCTTACCACTTGTCCACGAGGCGCGTCTGCGCCAGCGCGCACAGCCGGGTCATCAGGGGCCAGGCCGCCAGGGTGGTCGCTGCCTGCACGAGGAAGGGCGTCAGGCCGATGCGTGGCTCGAAGGGAAGCAGCAGGGTCCAGGTCATGACCTGGAACAGCAGGATCACCGGTGCCGCCACCGCAAGGCCGAAGATGTACGGCCGCGCGAGGAAGGCGGTGATCTGGCTGCCCAGCCCGGCACGGACCAGCACGAACAGCAGGGCGTTGAGGCCCAGCGGCATGCCGAGCACGATGTCCACCGCCAGCCCGATCAGGAAGGCGGCCCAGGCCGGCAGCAGGTTCGGCCGGTGTGTTGACCAGTAATACACGCCCAGCAGCGGCAGGTGCGGCAGGGTGGGGCCGGGCAGGAATACCGGCAGTACCATGATCAGCATGCTGCCCAGGATCAGCAGCGCCGGAATCGCCGTCCGCCAGGCTGACAGCAGCAGTGCCAGCCGCTCCTCGCGGGTCATCAGCACCCAGGGCTGGGTCATGGGGCGGTGCTCCCGTCTTGCGCGGGGGCGGCGGGAAGCGCCGGCGCGAGGCCTGGCGAGGGTGCCGGGGGCTGCAGGGCTTCCGGCACGAAGGGGCGCAGGATGACCACGAAATCCAGGCCGCCGGGGTTGGCGAGGGGACGTGCCCGGGGCTCGGCGCCCTGCGGCGTGGTGACGAGGGCAACCGGAATCCCTGGCGGGAAGGTGCCGCCATCACCGGAGGTGACAAGGCGGTCACCCTGCCGCAGCGGCCGGCCAGGGGACAGGAATTCCAGCAGCAGTTCCGGTTCATTGAGTCCGGTGGCGATGGCGGTGCGGCTGGTGCCTTCCACGCGTACCGGCACCCGGCTGGCAAGATCGGTGAGCAGGAGCACGCGCGCCGATACCTGGCCGACATCAACCACCTGTCCGACCAGGCCATCGGCGTCCCGGACCGGCTGGCCACGCGCCACGCCCTCGCGGGCGCCGAGCAGGACAATGGCACTGCGTACGTAGGAGCCGGCGGTCGAGCCGACGATGCGCGCCGTTCCCACCGTCTGCTGGCCGGGCTCGACGATCCGCAGCAGCTGCTTCAGACGGGCGTTCTCGGCGACGACGGTACGGTAGCGGCTTTCAATGGCCTGCGCGCGCCGCAGCCGCTTTTCCAGCTCGGCGTTGCGGCGATGTACGAAGAAATAGCGCTGGACCTCGGTGACGCCCTGGCGAACCCACTCCACCGGCGCGCGCAACACGCTGAGCGCCGGGGCGATACCATCCAGGGCCACGCCCGACATCATGGCGGGCGGGATCGAGCGGTTGGCGATCAGCATCAGGCTGCCCAGCAGCACGAGAAAGATGACCATCCCGCGACCGATCAGCCAGCGCCAGCGGGCGCGGGGATAGGGGGGCGTGGTGGCGGGCGGCAGCGGCATCCCGCGATCCTCATCTGCGACTGTGGCGGCCCTGGAACGTCAATCCCGTCAAGCCGGCCCGGGGGCCAGTACCGGGCAGGCTCAGTAGGCGGTCGTCAGCACGCCGCGATACATGGGGTCTTCCAGCGCGCGTCCGGTCCCCAGGGCGACGCAGCTCAGCGGCTCCTCGGCAACGGAGACCGGCAGGCCGGTCGCCTCGCGCAGCACCCGGTCGATGTCGCCCAGCAGGGCGCCGCCGCCGGTGAGCACGATGCCCTTGTCGACGATGTCGGCGGCCAGTTCCGGCGCGGTGTTCTCCAGCGCCACCTTGACCCCCTCGACGATCGCCGACACCGGTTCCGATAGCGCTTCCGCCACCTGGGCCTGGTTGATGATGATTTCCTTGGGCACGCCGTTCATCAGGTCGCGGCCCTTGATCTCCAGCGTCGCGCCGGTGCCGTCGGCGGGCGGGTAGGCGGTGCCGATTTCCTTCTTGATCCGCTCGGCGGTCGATTCGCCGATCAGCAGGTTATGGTTGCGGCGGACATAGTTGATGATCGCCTCGTCCATCTTGTCGCCGCCGACGCGCACCGAGCTGGCGAACGCGATGCCGCGCAGGCTGAGCACCGCGACCTCGGTGGTGCCGCCGCCGATGTCGACGACCATCGAGCCGGTCGGCTCGGTCACCGGCAGGCCGGCGCCGATTGCCGCCGCCATCGGTTCCTCGATCAGGTAGACCTGGCTGGCGCCGGCGTTGTTGGCGGCATCGCGGATGGCGCGGCGTTCCACCGACGTCGAGCCCGACGGCACGCAGATGACGATTTCCGGGCTGGCGAACGAGCGCCGGTTATGCACCTTGCGGATGAAATGCTTGATCATTTCCTCCGCGACATAAATGTCTGCGATCACGCCGTCGCGCAGCGGGCGAATGGCCTCGATGTTGCCCGGCGTGCGGCCCATCATCAGCTTCGCCTCGTTGCCCACCGCCAGCACCTGCTTGCGGCCGTTCTCGTTCTTGATGGCGACCACCGACGGCTCATTGAGCACGATGCCGCGACCGCGCACATAGACCAGCGTGTTGGCCGTGCCGAGGTCGATCGCCATGTCCGACGAAAGGAAGTTGAGAAAGCGGCTGAACATCCCTGCCATGCATTGCGTCCGTTTATCGAGGGGCCGGTCGGCTGAGTGAATGGGAGCGCGCCCGAATCGGGCGCTTTCGGCCGCGCACAATGGCGAGTCCGGCAAGGCCCGCCAAGAGGAATCTGCACCCTGGGCGGGCAGCGGGACGCGACGGGGCGACCAGGCGCGGGCGAGGGGGAGAGACAGGAGCGATGAAAACAGGGGGATGAAAATTGTCCGGCGCGGTGCCGATCCCAGGGAGGGGGGATTGGAATCAACACCGCGCCGGTAGAGCGAACGGGCTTGCATGGTAGACCGCTGAGGGGCTGGTGCGGTCGCTATGCTCAGGTGCCCGGACGCCGATCGCTGTCTTTCACTACGCTGGCGACCCGATCGATCCCTCGGAGAAACTGGCCGAGGCCCATCTGCTGGACTTCCCGCATCAGACGGGCGAGGCGGGCGTGGACAACCGGAGCGGGGATGACGCGGGAAAGCTGGGGGGAGGCTTTCGGCGCGTGGATCGCTGCCTGCTGGACACTGGCCGTAACCATCTGACTGGACCTTTCTGGACCGGGATCGATCAAGCGCGACGCAACAATCTGGAAGCCACTCGAACAATGAGGTCATTATTGCTATTAGCAATTAAAGAAAAGTGAAGAGTGCAGCCGCGGGCTGTGCGACCTTCGTCGTAATGCTGCCCGCACATGCCAGCCGGCACCTGCCACCATGCGCACCGCCGGTGCCACTGGCGGCTTTCCACGCCGGATGCCCCGCGTCTATGGTGCGGTCATGTCCATTCGCCGTCTGCCCGATCATCTCGTCAACCAGATCGCCGCTGGCGAGGTCGTTGAACGGCCCGCCAACGCCTTGAAGGAACTGGTGGAAAACGCCGTCGACGCGGGCGCCCGCCGCGTTGTTGTCGATCTGGAGGAGGGTGGGCGACGGCTCATTCGGGTCACTGATGACGGGTGCGGCATGACCCCGGACGAGATTCGCCTCGCGCTGGAGCGCCATGCCACCTCCAAGCTGCCCTCCGATGACCTTGCCACCATCCGCACCCTGGGCTTCCGGGGTGAGGCACTGCCCTCCATCGCCTCGGTGGCCCGCTTCGACATCGCCAGCCGCCCCGCCGATGCGGCTTCCGGCTGGCGGGTGGTGGTGGACAACAGCCAGCTGGTGCAGGACGCGCCGGCGGCGCTCAATCCCGGTACCCGGGTGGCGGTCGAGGATCTGTTCGGCCGGCTGCCGGCGCGGCTCAAGTTCCTGAAGTCGGAGCGCGCCGAGCTGGCCGCCTGCGTCGATATCGTCCGCCGGCTGGCGATGGCGCACCCGGCGGTCGCCTTCACGCTCACCCACAATGGCCGCACCCTGTTCCAGAGCGCGGCCCAGGCCGGCGACCTGTTCGCCGCCGGCGCCGGCCGCCTTGCCGACGTGCTGGGCGTCGAGTTCGCCGACAACGCGCTGGCGGTCGATCTGGCCCGCGACGGATTGCGGCTGACCGGTTTCGCGGGCCTGCCAACCTACAGCCGGGGCGTCGGCGACCACCAGTTCCTGTTCGTCGACGGCCGGCCGGTGCGCGACCGCCTGCTGTTGGGCGCTATTCGCGCCGCCTATCAGGATGTGCTGGCGCATGATCGCTTTCCGGTTGTCGCGCTGTTCCTGGAAACGCCGGAGGGGTTCGTTGACGTCAATGTCCACCCGACGAAGGCGGAGGTGCGCTTTGCCGACCCGGGGCTGGTGCGCGGGCTGATTGTCGGGGGCCTGAAACACGCCCTGCGCGAGCATGGCCAGCGCACCGCCACCACGGTTTCCAGCGCGGCGCTCGGCGCCTTCCGGCCGCTGAACGCCCCGTTGTCGGCGCCACCCCGGCCCTCGACGCCGGCAATGGCCGAGTGGACGTTGGCCTACAACACGCCTGGTGCTGGCGCCGGGCTGGCCCAGCCGGCGCTGACGCCGTTCATGCCGGGTGCGCGTGCCGCCGAGTCGATGCCAGCCGTCGAGCCCGCGGCGCCGGCTGCCGAGTCCTACCCGCTCGGCGCCGCGTGTGCCCAGATCGCCAACACCTACATCGTCGCCGAGACCGACGACGGCGGCATGGTGATCGTCGACCAGCACGCCGCCCACGAGCGGCTGGTCTATGAGCGGATGAAGGCGGCACTCGCCGCCGGCGGGGTCAAGCGGCAGGTGCTGCTGTTGCCGGAGGTCGTGGAGCTCGATCTGATCGCCGCCGACGCGCTGGAGACCCGCGCCGACGAACTGGCGGCGCTGGGGCTGGTCGTCGAGCGTTTCGGGCCGTCGGCGGTGCTGGTACGAGAAGCGCCGGCACTGCTCGGTCAGGCGGACATCATCGGTCTGGTACGCGATCTTGCGGACGAGATTGTCCACCTCGGCGAGGCGCTGTCGCTGACCGAGAAGCTGCATGAAGTCTGCGCCACCATGGCCTGCCATGGCTCGGTGCGCTCCGGCCGGCGGCTGTCGCCGGCGGAGATGAACGCGCTGCTGCGGGAGATGGAGGCGACTCCCAATTCCGGCCAGTGCAACCATGGCCGGCCAACCTGGCTCAAGCTGGGCGCCGGTGACATCGAAAAGCTGTTCGGCCGGCGCTGAGGCCGGCGTTCGTGAGCAGGCAAGGCGGCGGCGTTGTGGCCGCTCAGTCGTGGTCCTCGGCGGTGTCGGGGCCGGCGGCGGGGCCGGGGCCGCGCCGATAGGGCGTGAAGCGGCCGAGATAGGCGATGTCGGCGGCCACGGCATGGCGCTCGCGGTCGAGGAAATCCGCCACCGCGCGGCGGAAGCCCGGATGGGCGATCCAGTGGGCCGAGGTGGTGCGCACCGGTTCGTAGCCGCGCGCCAGCTTGTGCTCGCCCTGGGCGCCGGCCTCTACGGTGGCGAGGCCACGGGCGATGGCGAAGTCGATGGCCTGATAGTAGCACAACTCGAAGTGCAGCATCGGGTGGTGCTCGGTGCAGCCCCAGTAGCGGCCGTACAGGGTGTTGGCGCCGATCATGTTGAAGGCGCCGGCGACCGGACGATCACCGCGGTAGGCCAGTACCAGCAGCACCTGGTCGGCCATGGTGGCGCCGACGCGGGTGAAGGCGTCGCGGGTGAGGTAGGGCCGGCCCCATTTTCGGGCGCCGGTATCCTGATAGAAGGCCCACAGTGCGTTCCAGTGCGACTCGTCCAGCGCCGCGCCGGTCAGCGCCCTGATCTCCAGACCGCTTTCCAAGGCCTGCTGACGTTCGCGACGGATCGTCTTGCGCTTGCGCGAGGCCAGCGTCGCCAGGAAATCGTCGAAGCTGGCATAGCCGCGATTGACCCAGTGGAACTGCTGGTCGTGGCGGATCAGCCAGTCGTCGGCCTTGAACAGGGGCACCTGGCCGGGCGCGATGAAGGTGGCGTGGGCCGAGGACAGGCCGGCGCGTTCCACCAGTGATCGCGCGCCCGCCAGCAGGCTGGCCGCCGCCGCCCGGTCAGCCAGCAGCAGGCGCGGCCCGGTGGCTGGCGTGAACGGCACGGCGATCTGCAGTTTGGGGTAATAGTCGCCGCCGGCGCGCGAGAAGGCGTCCGCCCAGCTGTGATCGAACACATATTCGCCGTAGGAGTGGCTTTTGCCATAGGCCGGCATCACACCGGCGATGGCGCCGCCAGTGTCGCGCGCCACCAGGTGCAGCGGTGTCCAGCCGGTCTCCGGCGTCGCGCTGCCGCTGGCTTCCAGTGCGGTCAGGAAGGCGTGGGCGACGAACGGATTGCCGGCGCCGGCGCAGCGGTCCCAGTCGGCGGCGGGAATGCTGGCGATGCTGTTGGAGACACTGACGGTGAACGCGGTCATGCGTTCACCTTAAGCGGATTTCGCGCGCAGAAAAGAGGCCGGCGCCCGGGCGCCGGCCGTCGGGTCAGAAGCCGATGCGGGCGGTCAGGCGGAAATCCCGGCCAGCCAGCGGTGCCACGTCCTTGAGGAAGGAGGCATGACGGCGGGCATCGACGTCGAACAGGTTGTTGAGCTGGGCCACCAGTGACACCTCGCGGTTCCGCCCCCACGGCCGCCAGGTCGTCGCCAGGTTGACCATGGTGTAGCCGTCGGTGGGGAATTCGTAGGCGCCGACCTTTTTCTGGTCGTCCACCAGTTCCACCTCGCCGCGCGCGTCCAGCGTCTCGGACTGACCTTCCAGGCCGACGAGCAGGCGTTTGGCCGGGATGCGCGGCAACGGGGTGCCGTCGTCGAGGTTCTTGGCGCGGGTGATGTCGCCGGTGACGTCGCCGACGAAGGTCCAGCCGGCGGCGCGGCCGAGCTCGACCGAGGCCTCCAGTTCCAGGCCGTAGTATCGGGCATCGACCTGGCCATAGCGCAACACCGGCAGATCCTCCGCGATCTCGCCGGTTGCCTCGGCGAGGATGTAGTTGGAGAAGCGGCTCCAGTAGGCGGTCAGCCCGAAGCTGTAGCGCTCGGCACGGGCACGCAGCCAGGCCTCCGCACCCCACGCCTTTTCCACCTTCAGGTCCGGGTCACCGATCTCGTAGGAGCGCGTCGCCGCATGGGCGCCATCGAAGAAGAGTTCCTCGGCCGCTGGCGCGCGGGCGGTGCGCGACACGCTGGCGCCCAGCCGCCAGGCATCGGCCAGCTTGTAGTTGGCGGCCAGCGAGCCGCTGACACTGTCGAAGTGGCGCCGGGCGCCAAGGTCGCGCGCGCTTACCTTGTCGCGGTCGTAGCGCAGCGCGCCTTCGATGGTCAGCGGGTCAAACTCCAGCGCCTGCAGGGCGAAGGCGCCGAACTGGTTGGTGATGTTGTCCGGCAGTACCAGTTCCGCGCCGCGTACCTTGAAGTCACGCCGCGCCAACTGCACGCCGAACGCACCCCGCCAGGCGCCGCGCTGGCGCTGGGTCAGTTCCAGCCGGCCCTCGTAGCCATTGTTGCGGAACGTCGTCTCGACCTCGCCGTCGGCGATTTCCGAATGCTCGTATTTTGCCCAGCCGAAGCGGAAACGGGCATCCTCGATGAAGCCGTCCGAGAACCTGTACTGCGCCTTGGCGTCGATCCTGGTCTGCTTCAGCTTGATCTGGATGTCCTCGTGGCTGTGGCCGTGGTCATGATCCTCGTCTTCCTCGTGGTCATGATCCTCGTCCTCGTCGTGATCCTCGTCAGGCACATAGTCAGCCAGGGTCAGCCGGGGGTCGAAACTGTGGCCGGGAATGCCGTATCTGGTCTCCAGCCGGCTGACGGCAATACCGATCATGCCGTTGTCGAACAGCTTGCTGACGCCGACAGAGCCGCTCTTCACCCACAGCGCGCTGTTATCGAGCGTACCGTGCTCGTCGTGTTCCTCGCCGACGTCGGCCAGTCGTGCGCGCAGATACTTGGAATCGGCGTGGCCGCCGATCTCCATGTCGCCGGTGTCGCGATAGCTGGCGCCGACATGGACCGCCACCGAGTCGTCAAGACGGGCGGTGATGCCGGTGGCGGCGCTGAAGTCGTTGGCCGCCGTGCCATAGCCCATCGAGGCGTGACCATCGATGACGTCGGCCGGCACGGTGAGCGGGATGCGGTCGTCGATCTGGTTGACCACGCCCCCCATGGCGGCGGCGCCGTAGAGCAGGGTCGCCGGCCCACGCAGCACCTCGATGCGGGTGGCGGCGGTGGGGTCGTCGGAGACCGCATGGTCGGCCGAGGTGTTGGAAACGTCGATGCTGCCGATGCCGTCGATGAGGATGCGGATGCGCTCGCCCTGGAAGCCGCGCAGCACCGGCCGCGAGGCGCCGGGGCCGAAGGAGGTGGCGGAAACGCCCGGCAGCGAGGCCAGGGTGTCGCCCAGCGTCGCCTTCATCGCCCGTCCCAGGGCGTCTGCTGACAGCACTGAGGTTGCCTGCAGCGTGTCGAGCCGCTCGCGCATCAGCGGCGCTGTCACCACCAGGTCTGGTGCCTGGCTTTTCCTGTCTGCGTCGGTCGCATTCGCCATGGCGGGTGCGCTGAGGCCAAGGGCGCTCAACCCGATCAGGCTGGCAACGGTTTTCATCTGCTTACTCCCTGCACAAGCTATGCAGCGGTGGTATATGTGATGTTATTACATGTCAATCAGGGCTGGGGCGCACATATTGCGACCGCGAAAGATTTGTCGCGCCGCCACACTTAATTCACAGTCTGGTCATGCCGGGTTCATACCGGAGTGGATAAGGTATCCTCTGACTTCTTGCATCGGCAGCAGTTGAGCCCATGACATTCGCCCTTCCGCAACCCCGGCTGGACAGCGCGCTTCACCTTTTGAAGCGTGGCGATGCCGCCATGCGCGACAACACGACCTCACAGGTCGATGTCGCCGTGCTGGTGTTCGACCTGCGGGGGTCGGGCGTCGTGCGCAATGCCTTGCGGATCGCCGAGCGGGTGGTGGCCGCCGGCATGAGCTGCGATCTGGTGGTGGTGCAAGGTGGCGGCGATTTCCGCCACGCGCTGCCGTCGTCGTTGCGACTGGTCCAGCTTGGCGCCGACGAGGGCGGCAACCGGGCGGTGGCGACGCTGCGGGCGGTCCCGGCGTTGCGGGCCTATGTCGAGGCCCGGCGGCCAGGCGTGCTGTTCTCCTCCGGCAATCATGTCCATCCCTTGGCGGCGCTGGCCCTGCGTGGGGTCAAGCAGCCGCCCAAACTCGTCATGCGCGCCTCCAATGACATGGTGCATCCGCGCAAGCGCGGCTGGGAGGCGCTGGTGGCGCCGGTGGTGGCGGCGCTGGCCCGGCCGTGGCTCAAGGCGATGTTCGCGGCGGCCGACCGCATCGTCGCGGTATCACGCGATCTGGCTGGCAACATCGCCCGTGATCTCGACCTGCGCGACCATCGCATCGACTATCTGCCCAACGGTATTGATCTGGCGACGGTGGCCCGCCAGGCGGCCGCACCGCTCGATGATCCATGGTTTTCTCCCGGCGCGCCGCCGGTGATCGTTGGCATCGGCCGGCTGGTGCGGCAGAAGAATTTTCCACTGCTGGTCGAGGCCTTCGCCCGGCTGCGCGCGCATACGCCGGCGCGACTGCTGATCCTCGGTGGCGGCACGCCGGCGGCCACCGCCCGGCTGCGGGCACAGGCCGAGCGCCTGGGTGTCGCCGACGATGTACGACTGGCCGGCTTCTGCGCCAACCCCTTCGCCTATCTCAGGCGCGCCAACCTGTTCGTGCTGTCGTCGTCGTGGGAAGGCATGAGCAACGCCCTGCTGGAGGCGCTGGCCTGCGGCTGCCCGGTGGTTGCCACCAACTGCCCGACCGGCACGGCGGAAGTGCTCGCCAATGGCCGCTTCGGGCCGCTGGTGCCGCTCGATGATGCCGCCGCGCTGGCCGATGCCATGGCCTGGCGGCTGGCGCGCCCCCGTGCGGCCGAGTCGCTGATGGCGCGCGCGCGCGTCTTCTCACTCGACGACACGCTGGAAAGCTATATCCGGGTGTTCGCCGAGGAACTGGGCCGGCCGCAGCCTCGACGCTCGACTGGTCTGCCAAAGGTTGCCTGACCGTCAACCCTCGCGCTGCCGTTGATCACGACTGTCGAGCCAGCCGCTTAGTCCCAGTCGATGATTTGCCAGCCGCGCGCCAGCGCCAGCGCCCGCAGTTTCCGGTTGGGGTTGGTGGCGACCGCCACGTCCGCCCAGTCGAACACCGGCTGGTCGGAGTGATGGTCGGAATAGAAGGTGACGTGGCAGGCGTTTCGCGCCAGCCCCTCGGCCGCCAGATAGTCCAGCACCATGGCGAGCTTGGCCGGGCCATAGCAGTTCTCGCCGTCGATGGCCGGCAGGATATGCTGGCCGGCATCCCACACCGAACGGGTGGCGACGATCTCGCTGACACCCAGCCGGGCGGCGATGTCGTCGACGTAGAAGTCGTAGCTGGCGGTGGCGAGGATGACCCGCGCGCCGGCGGCCTTGTCGGTCGCGATCTGTGCCAGTGCGCCAGCGTAGATGCCGCCAGCGAACAGGCGGTCGACGAAGCGGTCGATCGCCGGTTGCAGCTGGGTGGCGCTGGGCCTGCCCACCAGCAGCGCCAGCATCAGCGTCTTCAGCCGGCCGCGGCTGATCCATTTGCCGACATAGGCGAGCAGGCACGCCACCACCAGCGGCGCCGTCAGCAGCCGCCACGGCCGGTGCCTGGCCGCCCACGCCAGCATGAACGGCGTGTAGGTGGGGTAGCGGGTGATGGTGCGATCCATGTCGTAGATCGCCAGCCGGATCGGGGTCGCCAGGGTGTCGCTCACGGGGCGCGGTCTTTCAGGATTTGCTCGACCAGCATGTGGTCGTCCGGTTTGTCGACGTCGATGCAGGCTTCCGCCTCGGCCATCACCACCGGGATCGCGGTGAGCCCGAGCCGGCGGCCGGCGGCGGCGAAAGCGGCCGGCAGGCTGATCGAGCGGGTCAGCATCCGCAGGAACAGCCAGGGGCCGAAGCGGGCGAAGATCTTCCAGACCTTCTTGCGATCCTGCTCCACCTCCCGCCAGAGTTCGAGCGCCGCGCGGGCGCCGGGGTCGCGGAACAGGAACAGGTTGGCGCCGGAGTACCAGCCGCCGCGGAACTTCAGCCAGGTGCGCCGGCTGAGCGGATAGCGGGCAAGCAGGGTCGCCTGCTCGACGAAGCCGACCGCGAGGTCGGCGCCGCTGGCGACGGCGGGCGTCAGGAACGAGGCGACCATGGCCGGCGTCAGCAGCGCATGATCGGCGGTGGTCAGCAGCAGCGGGCTGCCGTCGCCGTCGAGCGCCGCCATCGCGTCGAGCACGCTGGCCGAGATGGATTCCCGCGAGGTGCGGAAACCGACCCGTGGATCGTCGGCCAGCCAGGTGAGGTCGGGGTGGGTCATCAGCAGTTCGGGTTCCTGCGTCAGCAGCACCACCCGGCCGATGCCCGGCGTCGCCAGCAGGGCGCGCACCACCCGGCCGACCATCGGCTCGCCGCCCACCGGAATGATGGCCTTGAACGAGACCCCGAAATGCTCGGCCAGCGGATCGCGCCCCGGCCGCCGGCCGGCCGGCACGAGGGCTGTCACCGGCAGCGGGAGCGTCATGCCGCCCGCAGCCAGGAGACGATCGGCTTGCCGCTCATGCGGGCGAGCAGCGCCTGGAACAGGCGCACGAGGTGGAACACGAACGACAACGCGCTCCAGCCCACCACCAGCAGCAGGCCGATGTCCGGCCGGCCGAACAGCAGACTGCCGGTCATCAGCAGCACATTGGGGTTGCGGCGGGCGGTGATCAGCCGGAACTGGGAGTCAATGCGCTCCCAGACATGGATGTGCATCCCGAACAACCGCTGGAAGGCACCTTCCACCAGACGACCGGCGACATAGGTGACAAGGATCGCCCACATCATCTGCTCGAACAGCGGGGGGGCGAGCGGCGTGCCATAGGCGGCCAGACCCCAGGCCCAGGCCCAGTACCAGAAGGGCGGATGGATGAGGTCGATGCCGTGGTCGAACAGATTGCCGAACTTGGACGAGGTAATGGTCACGCGCGCCAGTTTGCCGTCGACGGTGTCCAGCACCATCATCGTCCAGCCCATGGCCAGCCCGCTCCAGTACCAGCCTTCGGCAAAGGCGAAGGTGGCGGCGATGCACAGCACCAGGCCGATGGCGGTGACCATGTTGGGCGTCAGGCGCAGGCGTGCCGCCAGCCGGGTCAGGTGGAAGGCCAGCACCGGCCAGGCATATTTGGTCAGCAGGTCGGTGACACCCTTGTAGGCGCCGTAATAGCTGTCGCGCTCGATGCCGGGCACGGTCTCGGGCGTCAGCGGCCGTACGAACGGGGTCTCGCGCTTGCGCAGCTCGTGATTGTAGATCTCGGCGCCCCGGTCGGCGGCGAACTCGGTGATGCCGTGGGCGGCCTGCCACGGCGTGCCGGCGGTCATCGCGGCCAGTGCCGCGGGCGCGTGTTCGGCGGACAGGTTGGCCAGCACCACCCGGCCGCCGAGCGTCAGCACCGACGGCTGCTCCTTCATGGCGACGACCCAGGCTGGATCGAAGGCGAAGCGGGCGTCGGCGAGGAACACCCGGCCGGTATCGGGCAGGGCGTCCGGTCGCGCGATGGCAACGCCATTCTTCTCGAAGATGCGGGTGATACGCTGCGCGGACGTCAGCCCCCACAGAGGGGTGGCACAGGAACCAACAATGACGGCCGCGTCGCTCATGAACGGCTCTCTCTCAATGTCATGTGGCCGAAATGTGGTCAGTTGTCGATGGGCGTGGGGTTGTCGTGCAGAATCCTGCCATTACAGTGCGCTCCGGGCACGAAGCCGTGCAGGTGAGGATGAGATTTGACACAGGCAGCGCTGACCGGACTGCGGATCGAGACGGCGGGCGACGAGACACGCGTGTGCATCGTGGGCCCCCTGACCGTGCGTGAGGCCGGCATCGCCTATGACCGGCTGGCGGCGCTGACGCCGTCGCCGGCCATGACCATCGACCTTGGCGAGGCGGACACGATCGACACCATCGGCGCCTGGCTGGTCTACCGCTTCCTGCGCGACTGGCGGGTTGCCGGCGTCCGGGCGCGGTATGCCAACGCGACGCCCGAGCAGGAGAAGCTGATCGAGCAGGCGAGGATCAACGACGCGCCGTGCGAGGTGCGGCCGCGCGAGGCCAATCCGGTGGTGCGTCAGCTCGCCGAGATCGGGCGGGCGACCGTCGCCATCACCGACCGCTTCGGGGCGCTGCTGGCCTTCCTCGGTCTCGTGCTGGCGCGGCTGGCGCTGCAACTGGCGCGGCCCTGGCGTATCCGCTGGACGTCGCTTAGCCATCACATGGAGCAAGTCGGCCTCAAGGCGCTGCCCATCGTCGGCCTGATGTCCTTCCTGATCGGGCTGGTGCTGGTGCAGCAGGGGGCTTATCAGTTGCGCCGGTTCGGCGCCGAGATCTTCGTCGTCGACATGATCGGCATCGCCACGCTGCGCGAACTGGGGGTGCTGCTCACCGCCATCATGGTGGCCGGTCGCTCCGGCTCGGCCTTCACCGCCCAGATCGGCACCATGAAGCTGACCGAGGAGGTGGACGCCATGCGCACCATCGGCCTCGATCCCATCGACACCCTGGTATTGCCGCGCCTGCTGGCGCTGGTGATCCTGATGCCGCTGCTGGTGTTCTATGCCAGCATGGTGGCGATCGCCGGCGGCATGGTGTTTGGCTGGCTGTCACTCGACATTCCGGTCGATACCTTCTTCACCCGGGTGCGGACGGTCGTCACCATGGACGACTTTCTGGTCGGCATGATCAAGGCGCCGGTCTTCGGTATGGTGATCGCGGTCGCCGGCTGCTTCGAAGGCATGCAGGTGGCTGGTGATGCCGCCTCGGTGGGCGAGCGCACCACCATCTCGGTCGTCGAGTCGATCTTCATGGTGATCGTGTTCGACGCTTTCTTTGCAGTCTTCTTCACAACGATCGGCATGTGATGACGGATCGCGACGTCATCATCCGTGTCCGCGGCCTGCGCAACCAGTTCGGCGCGCAGGTGGTGCATGACAATCTCGACCTTGACGTCCGACGCGGCGAGATCATCGGCATTGTCGGCGGCTCGGGCACCGGCAAGTCGGTGCTCATGCGCTCGATCATCGGCCTGCAGGAGCCGGCGGCCGGCACCATCGAGATCCATGGCCGCTCCACCGCCAGCCTGTCGGAGCGCGACGCCAAGGAACTGCGGCGGACCTGGGGCGTGCTGTTCCAGAACGGGGCGCTGTTCACCTCGCTGACCGTCGCCGAGAATGTGCAGGTGCCGTTGCGCGAATATTATCGCATGGACGATCATCTGCTCGACGAGATCGCTGCCTTCAAGATCGCCATGGTCGGCCTCGACCGTGATGCCGGTCCGAAGTACCCCTCCGACCTTTCCGGCGGCATGCGCAAGCGCGCCGGTCTGGCGCGGGCGCTGGCGCTTGATCCGTCGATCCTGTTCCTCGACGAACCGACAGCGGGGCTTGACCCCATCGGTGCCACGGCGATCGATGATCTGGTCAGGCAGTTGCAGCAGACGCTGGGGCTGACGGTGTTTCTCATCACCCACGACCTCGACACGCTGCACAGCGTATGCGACCGGGTGGCGGTGCTCGCCGACAAGCGGGTGATCACCGTGGGCACCATCGACGAGCTGCTGGCCTACCCGCATCCGTGGGTGCAGGAGTATTTCAAGGGGCCGCGGGGCCGCGCGGCCTTGCAGATCGCCGGCGGCGCGGATACCTCTGGCCATGGTGAAGGGGGATAGGGCTTGGAGACGAAAGCCAACCATGTGTTGATCGGCGCGTTCATGCTGGTGCTTACCGGCGCGCTGTTCGGCTTCGTCATCTGGCTGGCCCGCTTCGAAAGCGGTGCCAGCGCCCAGTATGATATCTACTTCAGGGACTCGGTGGCCGGTCTCGACGTTGGCAGCGTGGTGCGTTTCAACGGTGTCCCGGTCGGCCAGGTCGCACGCATCGCCCTGGTGCCGGAAGACCCCCGCAAGGTGCGCGTGCGCATCGCCATTTCCGAGGACGCGCAGATCCTCGAAGGTACCACCGCGACGCTGGAGGCCCAGGGGCTCACCGGCATCGCTTTCGTCCAGCTCACCGGCGCGATGGTCGGCGCCCCGCCGCTGAAGGAGAGCGGGCCGGAGGGCGTGCCGGTCATTTCCAGCCGGCCCTCACCGCTGGCCGAGCTGTTCACCGGCGCCCCGCAACTGCTGCAGCAGGCGACGGTCGCGGTCAGCCGGGTGGGCGAACTGCTGAACGAGGAGAACCGGCAGTCCGTCGCCAATACGTTGAAGAACATGGAGACGGTGTCGTCGGGCATCGCGCGGCGGACACCCGAGATCGAACGTACGCTCGTCGAGCTGGAGACGACAGCCAAGGAAGTGCGCGTGGCGGCGACGGCGTTCACCGCGCTGGCCCAGAGCGGCCAGGCGATGGTGGACAATGATGCCCGGCCAATGATCGCCGAGGTGCGCAAGCTGGCCCGGCATTCCAGTCGGCTGGTGGCGCAGCTCGATGATGTGGTGACCGAGAATCGTCCCGGCCTTGCCCGGTTCACCGAGGCCACCGTGCCGGAGATGACGCGGCTGATGATTGACCTGCGGGAGCTGACCCGCACACTCAACCGGCTGGCGGAACGGATGGAGCAGGGGTCGGCGCAATCACTGATCAGCGGCAGCAAGGTGCCCGAATATGAGCGCTAACCGAGTCCTCGTCATGCTGGCCCTGTTTGCCGGCCTTGCCGGTTGCGGGCCGCTGGTCAAGATCGGCGACGATGCGCCGCCGCCGTCGCTCCACACGCTGCGGGTGCTTGAGCCGCTGCCTGCCATGGCGCTGCCGACACCGTTGCTGGTGGACGAGCCCGAGGCGGTGGCGGAACTGCGCTCTCCGCGCATGGCGGTTCGTACATCGCCGACCGGGATTGAGTATCTGGCCCGGGCCCGGTGGGTTGATCCGCCGGCCCGGCTGTTCAGCAAGCTGCTGGAGGAACAGCTGCGGTTCGCCGCCGACGGCCAGGTGTTGAGCTTCCGCCAGATCGACGCGCCTTTTGCCTATCGATTGAACAGCCGGCTGATCGATTTCCATGTCGATGTCTCCGACAAGGACAATCCGCGCGCCCGGGTCTCGCTCTACCTTACCCTGCTGACTGCCCCCAATCCGCGCGTGGTGAGCGTCACCCGGGTGGATGTCGCCGCGCCATTGGCGTCAACCCGGCCGGATGCCGTGGCCGTCACCATGAACGAACTGGCCAATGCTGCGGCGCGCCAGATCGCCGACTGGCTGGCGGCGGTACCGACGGCATCGGGGCGCAAGCCGGGCTGACCACCCGCCGACGTTACGTCAGCGTCTCGAAATCCAGCCCGACGCGCCAGCGGCCGTCACAGCGCGCGATGATGTCCGGCGCGCCCAGCAGTCTCGCCGGTCGCCAGCCGACGGGGTGATCCGGCAGCAGCAGCGGTACGCCGTCGGCGATCCAGCGCGCGGCGAGCCCGCGCAACCGGCCGAGCACCGGGGCTTCCAGCAGCAGAACCGTCGTGAACTGACAGGTCCGCCAGCCGGGCAGGTGTCCGGGCAGGGGGGGAGATGGCAGTCCGTCCGGTCCGGTCGGCCAGAATTCACCTGACGCCCACGATGAGGTCACTGCCCAGAATTCGGTTGTCGCCATGGTTTTCCTCCGGCTGTTGCCCGCCCGAGGGCGGCGCACCTCCCGTGCCACGCCCCGCGAATTTGGTTCGCTGTTGGGACATTACTCTTTAAAGTAGAATAATTTATGGTTAATCACACCTTCACTCGTCGAGCGCCAGCAAGTCGATTACGGCATGGCCATGGACGATGCCGGAGCTGGCATCGATGCGCGTGACAATCTCGCAGATACTGGTCTCCACGATGGTCTGAGCACTCGTTGTCATTTCGAGATTGGCAACGGTGATGGCAAGCTGACTGGTCAACGCCCCCAGCGCGGCGGCAGACACGCCTGTCTGCGCGGTGTCGAGCATGACCTGGTGGCCCTGACCCGTGAAGCTCGCGCTGTGCCAGGGGCGACTGCGCAGGCAAGTCAGCATGACCTGTGGCGCGTGATCGGCGGCGTTGATCCGGGACACCAGTTTGCAGCCAAGGGAATCGGCGTTCTGGCGAAGTGCCGCGCTGATCTGGTCGAGCAGTGCGGCATGTGGGGCATCGCATGTCGTCGCGGCCATCATCACGGCTCTCTTGTTGCCAATTTGGCGATAAATTGACTGATTTTGCGGCGATTTTGGCTCTTGATGCGGCGGCCTCGCCGCAGATCAAACACCAGTCGCGGGTCGTTGAGGGCGTCCCGGCCGAAGCGCGACGGCGCGATGTTGTGGTCAAGAATGACCCGCTCAACGTGCATAAGTAGTTTTTGACCGTTCATTTTTTCGTTATTCCCCTACTAGATAGGATTTAAGCAATTACCCTGAAAATCCGCTATTGTCTAGGGTAAAACCTATGGTAGGAAGGAATGAACTTCCCCCAGCGCGTGGCGCGGCCAGGGCTCTGGTCTGCCCATTGCTGTATTGGCGCAGAAAGGCGTGTGATGACCAACGATGCCATCCGGCAGCGGCTTGACCGCCTGGTTCATGAGCGTGGCGACGATTATGCGACGTTGTCGCGGATGCTGGGCCGCAACCAGACCTACATCCAGCAGTTCATCAAGCGCGGTGTGCCGCGCAAGCTTGACGAGGATGATCGCCGCAAGCTGGCCGAACACTTCGGGGTTTCGGAGCAGGAACTGGGCGGGCCGCCGGGGCCCGTGGGCCGCGCCGTTCACGCCGGTGTCGGACAGGTGCACGATTCGCAGGATTACGTGTTGATTCCGCGGCTGGATGTGGGCGCCTCGGCCGGCCATGGCAGTTTGCCGGGCGACGAGGACGCGCAGTCGGCGCTGGCGTTTCAGGCCCGCTGGGCGCGAAGCATTGCATCGGGCGGTGTCGAGGCACTGTCGGTGATCCGGGTCGAGGGCGATTCGATGTATCCGACCTTGTCCAACGGCGACCAGATTCTGGTCGACGCGGCGGACAAGCGGGTCCGCGATGGCATTTTCGTGCTGCGCACCGACGGCGCGCTGCATGTGAAGCGCGTCTCGGTCAATCCGACGAGCCGGCGGCTCAGCATCCGCAGCGACAATCCGGTCTATCCCGCATGGGAGGATTGCGACCCCGCCAGCATCGATATCATCGGTCGCGTGGTGTGGGTCGGCCGCAAGCTGTAGCGCCGCGTCGCGGCGGGATTGCCGGGGGGCCTGCCGGGGGTCAGCGTTTCCCCTTGCGGATGAAGTCCCGCACACTGATGCCGATTGCCAGGACGACGCCGGTCGCCAGACCGATTACCAGTCCCAGGCTCGGTTGACGGGTCGCCATGCCGGCGGCGACGCCAACGATCACGCCCAGCGTGATGCAAATGCCTCCGGCCTGTGCCGCCATGGCCTGCTTCTCCTTCATCCTCCGCGCCCCCGTGGCGCCTGGAAGCTTCCGCCGCTGCATCTAGAGCATTTCGGGCGGAGGGGGAACGGTTTCGTTCCGCCTCGACAAGTTGGCACAGTGAGTCCCGTTCTGGTACAGGGTGCGCCTGCGCGGCACAGGGCGGCAGCCAGGACTTCTAAAAAAATAGAGTTATTTCAATGTCGTGTCGCTTGGCGCGCGCCTTGCTCCCTGTCTGTCACAACAACGGACACAGGCCGGGAGCAGACTCATGGAACAGCTTGCCATCCACGACATCAACGCTTTCCGCGTCGCCGAGCATCTGGTGCGCTGGCATGGTGACGAGGCGGTGCTGGAGGCCGCCAGCCAGGCGGACAACAGCCGGGCGCTTGGCAATCAGGAGCTGTTCAGCCACTGGCGCGCGGTGGAGCATGCCATCCAGGTGCTCCAGCTGGAGGAGCCGCTGGGCGAGATCCACTGACCACCCTCAGGTTAACGCAGGAATTTTGAACAAAAACTGACATTACCCCGTCGATCCTGGCTGTCATCGTGACGCGGATCGGATAGACCAGACCCATGAGCCATGGGTTCTCGGTCTCGATGCTCTTCGGTGGCGCCCTTGTTGGCGCGATCCTGTGCGGCGTACCTGGAGCCCGAGGTCAGCAACCGGCGCTCCCGGACACAGTACCACCCTCGACCGCGCCGGCGACGGACGCCACCGAACGCACGCCTCGCTACGCTGTGACATTCAGCGGTTTTGACGCGATCGGTCTCGACGATCGCATGAAACAACTCTCCATCTTGTGGGCCAACCGGCGCAGCCGCCCGGACAGCCTGGCGCAGTTGCGCCGCCGGATCGCCGAGGATGTCGCCTCCGCCGAGCGGCTGCTCCAGTCGGAAGGCTATTATGCCGGCCGGGTGCGCTTTGCGCTGGATCGGCAGGACAGCGGCGACAATCAGGTCGAAGTCATCATCACCGCCGAGCCGGGTCCGCGTTATCTGCTGCGATCGGTGGAGATCAAGGCCCCGGCGGGGGTTCAGGTCATGGTGCGCGACATCCTGGCGCTGGCGCCAGGCCAGCCGGCGACCGCGCAGGCGATGCTGGATGCCGAGGCACGCCTTCGGGTCGAGCTGCCGCGACGCGGGCATCCTTTTGTCGAGGTCGGTGCCCGGGATGTGGTGGTGGACCATGGCGATGCCGGCGTAAGCTACGAGCTGGCGGTCGATACCGGGCCGCTGACCCGGTTCGGACCCCTTGAGTTCACCGGCGAGGAGGTGCTGCGCCCGCGCCATATCGCCCGGCTTGCCCGCTTCAAGGCAGGCGAAATCTACGATCAGCGCCGGGTCGACGACTTTCGCGAGGCCCTGCTGTCCACCGGGCTGTTCGCCGAGGCCGCCGTGGCGCCCCGATTGCCGACGGGTGCCAGCCGGGGTGATGCCGAGGTCGCCGCGCCGGTTGTTCTGCGCACGGAGGCCGCCAAGCGTCGCTCGATCGGCCTCAGCGTCGGCTATGGTTCCGGCTCGGGGCCGAAGGCGGAAGCCACCTGGCAGCATCGCAATCTGTTCGGCGCCGAAGAACGGCTGACACTGCTGGGGCGGGTGGGCACCCAGGAGCAACTGGCGCGGGCCAACCTGCAGAAGTCGAATTTTCGCCGTCGCGACAACGCGCTGATCAGTCAGCTGGAGATCGCTCACGAAACACCGGACGCCTACGAGACCTATCGCGGGACGTTCAGCATCGGCATCGAACGGGAAACCGACCCCATCTGGCAGAAGCGATGGGTCTATTCCCTGAGCGCCGAGACATCGATCGAGCGCATCCAGGACGCCGCGGGGGAGCGCACCTACCTGCTGCTGGCGGCACCGGCGACGCTGCGCTACGATTCCACTGACGACCTGTTCGATCCCACGGCGGGATTTCGCGCTTTCGCCATCGTGACCCCGCAGCTGGCCGAACAGGGGGGGGTGTTCACTTACCTCAAGACCGAGTTGGGCGGGAGCTACTACCGGCCGCTTGATGCGCAGGCGCGGTTCGTCGCCGCTGGCCGCGTGCGGGTGGGGTCCATCGTCGGCGCCGGGCGAGACCGGATCGCCGCCAATCGTCGCTTCTTTGCCGGCGGTGGCGGTTCGGTGCGCGGTTTCAGCTATCAGAACGTTGGCGAGCAGAGCGCCGATGGTACGCCGCTGGGCGGCCGGGCGATCAGCGAGGTCGGGGCTGAACTGCGCTGGCGGGTGACGGAGCGCTTCGGCATCGTTCCCTTCTTGGATGGCGGCATCGTTACCCGTGACAGCACGCCGACACTGTCGGGCTTCCGTTGGGGCGCGGGTCTGGGCCTGCGCTACTATACCGACTTCGCGCCGATACGGGTGGATGTGGCGACGCCGCTGGGCCGCCGGCCGGGTGAGCAGCGACTGCTGCTTTATGTGTCCATCGGGCAGAGTTTCTGATGCGCGCGCGGTTGGCCTGGCTGGTGCGCGCGCTGGGGCGCCTGCAGCGCTACGCCGTGGTGGCGCTCGCGGTTTTCGCGGTGCTGGCGTCAGGGGTCGCAGCGGGCGGCTATTGGCTGGACACGCCATCCGGCCGGGCCTGGCTCGCCCGGCAACTGGCCGCGCTGGAGACTGAGTCCGGCCTGGCCGTCGGTGTTGGCGGCATTCGTGGCAGTCTGTTCGGCGGGCTCACGGTTGTCGACCTGACCTTGCGTGATCCCGAGGGTGTGTTCGCCCGTGCGCCATCGGTGGCGATCAACTGGTCGCCATTGTCCCTTGTCCGTAATCGGCTGATCATCAGCAGCATCTCCTCCCCGACGTTTGTTCTGGAGCGTCGACCCGTGCTGCGCGAGACGCCGTCCGAAGGCCCGCTGTTGCCGGAGATGGACATCAGTATCGGGCGTCTGCGCATCGATCGGCTGGTGCTGGAGGCGCCGGTGACGGGGGCGGATCAGCGGTTCATTCTCACGGTACGCGGTGGCTTGCATGTGGGTGATGGCCGGGTCGACAGCCAACTGCGCGTGGGATCGACCGGCAGCGCGGACCGGATGGTCACGACCTTCGTGGCCGAGCCGGAGCGGGATCGGCTGAACATCGACGCCCGCATCGTCGCGCCGGAAGATGGGGCTCTGGCCAGTCTGCTGGGCCTGCCGCATGGTTTTCGTCTCACCGTCGCGGGCAAGGGAAGCTGGCAGGACTGGCGTGGCCGGATATCGGCACGATACGCCGACGAGCCGCTGACAGCGCTTGTCGTGCGCCTTGCCGATGGCCGGCTCGCACTTGCCGGCGATATCCGCCCCGTCACCGCGCTCCCCGCGCCGGCCCGCCGGCTGCTGGAGGGACCCGTCCGGTTGACACTGACCGGGGAACAGACGGACCGGCGGCTTGTTACCCAGGTGACGCTGGTCGGGCGGGCACTGGAGGCGCGCGGTCAGGCGACCCTTGGACTCGATGATGGCGCCCTCGACAAGACGGCGCTGAGTATCAGTTTGCCGGTGCCTTCGGCGATCGATCCGGCCCTTGTCGCCGACGGGTTGTCGGCGCGGCTGGAAGTCGCCGGCCGGTATGACCGGCCGGCGCTGACTCTGACCGCCGACGCGCGGCGGCTGGTCCGCGGCGGGCTGGCGTTCACCAACCTGCGGGCCCGGACAAGATTAGCGGCCGGACCCGCGCCATCGCGTGTGTTGCTGGATGCGAGCGTCGCTTCTGTGCGCGGGCTGCCAGAGATAGCCGAACCCCTGACGCGCGACCTGCGCCTGCTCGGGGTGCTGACCTATGACCCTGACAACCATGCCCTGGCGGTGTCCGAGATCGCGCTGGACAACCGCGTGCTTACGGCACGGGGCAACGTCGATATCCTGCTGGATCGACGACGCTATGAATTCAGCCTGCGCGCCTTGGCCCGGGGATTGGCCCTGCCGCCCGGCCTGGCCACCGACATCGAGGCAATCGTGCACGGGAGCAGCGAGGACTGGAGCCGGGCGCCGCGTGTTGAAGGTGTTGTTTCGGCCTCCAGGCTGCGCGGGCGTGATCCTGTGCTGGCGAACCTGCTGGGTCGCGCGGCGCGGCTCGACGGCCGGCTGGCGCTGTCTTCCCGCGGTGACCTGAGCGTGACCAATATCCGGCTCGCCGCTGCTGGACTGTCGGCGTCCGGCTCGGTGCGCCTCGGTCCGGACCGCCGGCTTGATGGACGGCTTGACGGTCGACTGGCCGATCTGTCGCCGTTCGGGTTGGCTGGCGTGGCGCAAGGCCCGGTCGGGTTCTCGGTGCGCGCCGACGGCGATCTCGCGGCGCCGCGCCTTGTTGCCACGGCGCGGCTGGCGGCGGCCGATTTCGCCGGCCAGCGGTGGACGAACCTTGAGGCCGGAACGCAGTCGGAGACGTTGGCGCGCCATCGGGTGACGCTCACGGGCAGCGGGCCGCTGGGCGCGGTCAATATCACCAGCGGGCTTGATCTTGCCGATGGGGTGGCGCTGCGCGGGCTGGCCGCCCGTTTCGGCGCCCTGACCTTGCGTGGCGACCTCGCCCGGCCTGTTGGCCAGGCCTGGC
This sequence comes from Parapedomonas caeni, assembly GCF_041060555.1. Classification (NCBI taxonomy): domain Bacteria; kingdom Pseudomonadati; phylum Pseudomonadota; class Alphaproteobacteria; order Sphingomonadales; family Sphingosinicellaceae; genus Parapedomonas; species Parapedomonas caeni. Next base: position 27,816 of record NZ_JBEUDS010000018.1, read on the forward strand.
GTGGAGTGCTGGCGGTCTCAGGCGCTGGACTGGATGGCCGAGTGGCGCTGGCGCAGCCGCGCGCGGCGCCCCGGCTCGACATCGACCTCCAGGGTCGCGATGTGCGGCTGCCCCTGGCCAGGCCGATTGCGATCGGCCGGCTCGATGCCCGGGGCGCGCTGCTGCTGGAGCCGGCGATGCCGCGTTTCGTCGGTCGCGTCGAGATGGACAAGGCGGCGATCAGTCGGCTGGTGCTGGATCGCGTCCGGCTGGCGGGCGATGAGGCGGGTGGCAACGCCACGCTGGCGCTGGAGGCCAGGGGTACGCGCGGCCTGACTTTCGATCTCGCCAGCAAGGCCGAGCTGGCGCCCGGTGAAATCCGGCTGTCCGGGGCCGGTACGGTGGGGGATCTGCCCATCAGGTTCAGCCAGCCGCTCGTTCTGGCGCGCGCTGGCGACGGCTGGCGACTGCTGCGGTCCGAACTCACGCTGGCCTCCGGCACCCTGGCGGCGGAAGGGGCCTGGACGCCACAGGACAAGCACCTGCGCCTGCAAGCGGCCAACGTGCGCGCAACCGTGCTGGAGCTGATCGAGCCCAATCTCGGCTTTACTGGCCGGCTGTCCGGCACTGTCGAGGCGCGCCAGCTGGCGGACCGGCCAATGACCGCCAATGCCGATCTGGCGGTAGACAACCTGCGTCGGGCGGGGCTGGTTGGTCGCTCGGCGCCGATGCGCGCGCGCCTGGTGGCCTCGCTTGACGCCACGGCGCTGAAGGCCTCGCTCAGTGCGCACGAGAACGGCACCCAGGCCGGCAGCGCCGACGTGACGGTTGGCCCGCGTCTGCCGCCGGCGACACTGGGGCAGGTGCGTTCAAGCTGGCTTGCCGCGCCGCTGGCCGGTCGCGTCGCCTGGAACGGCCGGGTGGAGGCCTTGTGGGCGCTGATCGGGCATGAGGGCGACGACATCGCCGGTCCGGTGATGCTGGACGCCCGGCTGTCCGGCACGCTCGCTGATCCCCGTATCAACGGCCACCTGACCTCCCGGGGACTTTCCTATGAGAATCTGGCGACCGGGTTCATCGTCGACCAGCTGGCGCTGGATGCCAGCTTCACCGAATCCCGGCTGGAGATCGCCAGTCTTGCCGGCCGTGCCGGCAAGGATGGCAAGGTCTCGGCGACCGGCTGGGCGGACCTTTCCGCCGCGCGGGGCTTCCCCGCCGACGTCAGGATCAGCCTCGACAAGGCGACGCTGATGCGCCGCGACGATGTGACCGCCAGCGCCAGTGGTGACGTGCGGGTGACGCACGGCGCCGATGGTGGACTGATTGCCGGCGCGCTCAGGGTCAACAGCGCACGCCTGCGCGCCGGTGGTGCACAGGCCGTCGATCCGGTGCCGATCATCGCCTATCGCGAGGTGGGCGGCGAGTTCGTCGAGCGGGCCAGTGTCGCGCGCGCCAGCGTCAGCAGACCGCTGCGCCTCGATCTCGCGGTCAAGGTGTCGGACAAGGTGTTCGTCGAGGGGCTGGGCCTCGATTCCGAATGGCGTGGCAATCTGGAGATTGGCGGCACCACGGCGACGCCGCTGATCGCTGGCCGGCTTGATCTGGTGCGCGGTACCTATGAGTTCGCCGGCCGCAATTTCGATCTCGACCGCGGCCAGATCCTGTTCCAGGGCGCCAGTCCGCCCAACCCGCTGCTCAACATCGTGGCGACTCACGCGCTCGATGGCACCACGGTCACCATCACCATCGAGGGCACGGCCCGCAAGCCGCGCATCACCTTCTCCTCCAGCCCCAGCCTGCCGCAGGACGAAATCCTCTCGCGTATCCTGTTCGGCACCTCGATCACCAACCTGTCGGCACCGGAAGCGCTGCAACTGGGGGCGGCGCTGGCGGCGTTGCGCGGCGACGGCGGTCTGAACGTGGTCGGGCAGGTGCGCAAGGCGATCGGCATCGACCGGCTGCGGGTGTCGCCCGGCGATCGCGCCAAGGGCATTGGCACCACCGTCACCGGCGGCAAGTACCTCACCAACCGGGTCTATATGGAGGTCTCGACCGACGGCAGCGGCTACACCTCGACCCTGATCGAGGTCGATCTCACCCGCACGCTGTCGATCCTGTCGCAGATCGGCTCGCTGGGCACCACCAACGTCAGCCTGAAGTGGTCGAAGGACTATTGAGGAACCTGTCCTGCCAACCGATGGCGGGCAGGACAGGTTGCCCTCAGAACCAGAACCGTACCCCGGCGACCACGGCGGCCTCGCGTGGCGATGCGCCGTCGGCGCGGGCTAGATCGGCGGTGCGGCCGAGTTTCGCGGTCCAGCTCACCCCCACATAGGGGGCGAATTCGCGGCGAAACTCGTAGCGCAGGCGGGCACCCAGCGTGACCTCCGACAGGCCCCGGCCGATGCCGCGTGCCCGGTCGGTCTCGCTGTAGGCATCGGCCTCCAGTTCGGGCGTCAGCACCAGCCGCTGGGTCAGCAGCAGCTCGTACTCGACGTTGAGCCGCGCCGCCAGCCGGCCGGACGGGCCGGCGTAGAGGCTGGCTCGCACGTCGAACCAGTAGGGCGCCAGGCCCTCGATGCCGATGCCGAGCCAGCCGCGCTCAGGCCCGTCGCCGACATCCTGCCGGATGCCGGCTTGCACCTCCCAGAACGGGCTGACGGCGCGGGCCCAGAACACCTCGACAGCCGCCTCCACCTCATGACCGGCGGCGGCGCCTTCGCTGCGCCACCCCAGCCGGTCGATGTCGCCACCGGACCAGCCCTGGATGTCCCAGGCCAGACCGTCGGCCGAGCGGGTGTTGCCCTGGTATTCGAGCTTGTCCACCAGCAGCAGGAAGGTACGCGGTGGCGCCATGTGATGGGCCGACATCGGTTCGTTGTCGTACCCGCTGGCATAGGCGTGGGGGTCGCGCGGACCGGAGGCGGGTGTCTCCGGCAGCGCCGAAGGTGCCGCTGACGGCGTGGCGGGGTGGCTCATCTGGCCGTGGTCCATGCCTGAATGGTCCATGCCTGAATGGTCCATGACCGAGTGATCCATGGTGCCGTGGTCCGGCGCGATGGCGGGCGCGGGAGTCGGGGCCGGCGCGTGGTCATGGACGTGCTGGGCCAGCGCCGGTGGGGCGCTCAGTGTCAGGGCGAGAAGGGTGAGGGAGATCCTAGTCATGCGACGATCACCTCCCGGAACATGCCGCCGGCCATGTGGTAGAGCAGGTGGCAGTGAAAGGCCCAGCGGCCCGGTGCGTCGGCGGTGACCCCGAAACGCACCCGCTGCGCCGGCTGCACCGAGACGGTGTGCTTGCGCACCAGAAAGCGCCCCCGCGGGTCTTCCAGTTCGCTCCACATGCCGTGCAGATGGATGGGGTGGGTCATCATGGTGTCGTTGACCAGCACGAAGCGCACCCGTTCGCCGTACGTCAGGTGGATCGGCTTGCCCTCGGGATAGGCCAGGCCGTCGAAGCCCCAGACATAGCGTTCCATGTTGCCGGTGAGGTGCAGTTCGATGTCGCGCGCCGGCGCCCGTGCGTCGAGCGGCCCGCCCAGTGTCCGCAGGTCGGCGTAGGTCAGCACTCGCCGGCCGTTGTCGCGCAGGCCGATGCCGGGGTCGTCGAGGTTGTCGCGCGGGCTGTCGACCCGCATGTCGACGCTCGGGCCGAACTCGCTGCTGGCGTGGCGGGCAGGCAGCGGCGGGGCGCGATGACCCGCATGTCCGCCGTGGGCGCCGTGGCTCATCGCGCCCATCATGTCGATCATGTCGAGGCGGACCCGCGGGTCCATCGCCGGCACGGCGGCGCTCATGCCGGCACGCGGCGCCAGCGTCGCGCGGGCAAAGCCCGAGCGGTCGATGGACTGGGCGAACAGGGTGTAGGCGCGATCGTCGGCCGGGCGCACCAGCACGTCATAGATTTCCGCCACGTTGAGCCGCAGCTCGTCCACCGCGACCGGCGCCACCGGCTGGCCGTCGGCGGCGACCACGGTCAGCGTCAGGCCGGGGATGCGCAGGTCGAAGATGGTCGAGGCCGAGCCATTGATCAGCCGCAGCCGCACCGTCTCGCCGGGGCGGAACAGCCCGGTCCAGTTGGCGGCCGGCGGCTGGCCGTTGACCAGGTAGGTGTAGGCCGCTCCCGAGACGTCGGCCAGGTCGCTGGGGTCCATGCGCATGGTCGCCCACATGCCGTCCGGCAGGTTGCCCAGCGTCGGTTTGCCGTGGTTGTAGTAGTGGCTCATCTTCTTCAGCCGCGCCTGGATGGTGGCGGGCGGCGTGTCCGACCAGTCGCCGAGGAAGATCACATGCTCGCGGTCGGCCTCGATCGGGTCCGGCCCGGCGGGGTCGATGATCAGCGGCGCGGCAAGGCCGGTCTGCTCCTGGAAGCCCGAATGGGCATGGTACCAGTAGGTGCCGGATTGCCGGACCGGGAAGCGGTAGGTGAAGGTCTCGCCCGGCCGGATGCCGGGGAAGGACAGGCCAGGCACGCCGTCCATCCCGACCGGCAGGATGAGCCCGTGCCAGTGGATGGAGGTATCCACCTTCAGCCGGTTGGTGACGTGCAGCGTGACCTCCGTGCCTTCCCTCCAGCGCAGGGTCGGGCCGGCGAACTGGCCGTTGACGCAGGTAGCGATGCGCGGTCGGCCGGTGATGTTCACCGGTGTCTCGACGACATCGAGGTTGAACTCGGTGCCGGTGAGCACGGTGGGTGTGGGTGCAGGCCGGGCCGCGCGGGCGTGGCGCGGGGCGAGCAGGCCGCTGCTCGCCAGCGCGCCACTGGCGGCAAGGCCGGTGACGAAGCGCCGGCGGCTGAGGCCGGGCGGAATCAGGGACATGGAGAGGACTCCCGAAGCTTGGACAGGCGGATCGCGCGGACCAGCGGCCACGCGCGGCGGGCCGGTCAGCCGATCGGGGGGCGCAGTGGCGGCGGCGCGTGTTGCGGCGGTGGCGTGTCGGCGTGTTCGGGCCTCGCTGGCGCGCGCGGCAGGGCGAGGGCGATGACGGCCGGCAGCGGCAGGGTCAGGCTGGCAAGGCCCGCACAGCCGCAGCCATGGCCGGTCGGGCAGGCAGCCATGCCACCCTGGTCGCAGCAGTCGTGACCGGCCGGTGGTGGCGCGGCCGTGCCGGCGTCGGGGTGCGCCATCCTCCGGTCGCTGGGTGCAGGCATCGCGCTGTCATGGCAGGGGCTGTCCGGCGTTGCCGTGGCGGCGGCCGCGCGGCTCGCCTGGCCGGCCATCGGCATCGCCTGTGCCGACGGGGCGGCGGGGACCAGCACCGCCAGCACCAACGCCAGCATCAGCCGGCCGACAGGGCGCGTCCAACTTGTCATCGGCTCAAACTAGGGTGAGCATGACCGGCATTCAAGCGGCCCGCGGTTCAGTGGTGGTTCAGCGGCGGTTCACCGCCACTCTGCCAGCAAGGAGGCCGCACCAACCGGAGAGAGCAAATGCGCACCCTTCCTCTTGCCATTGTCGCCCTGACCGCACCGCTGGCGCCCTTGCCGGCGCTGGCGGATGGCGTCAGCCTGACCATCTACAACGAAGATCTCGCCATGGTGCGTGACAGCCGCACCATCGCCTTTCCGGCCGGCGGCGGCGCGATCGCCTTCGATGGCGTGTCGGCGCGCATCCGTCCCGAGACCGCGGCGTTGAAGGCCGACGGCGTGCGGGTGGAGCAGCAGAACTTCGATTTCGATCTGATTTCGCCGCCCAAACTGCTGGAAAAGGCCGTCGGCAAGCCGGTGACCATCCTGCGGCTGAACCCCGCCACCGGCAAGGAGGAGGCGACCCGGGCGACGGTGCTGGCGGCCAACGGCGAGCCGCTGTTCGTGATCGACGGGCGTATCGAGACGCTGGGTGCGGGCGCGCGGGTGGCGTTCGACAGCCTGCCGGAGACGCTGAAATCCCGCCCCACCCTGTCGATGCAGGTGGTCAGTGCGCGCGCCGGCAGCCGGCCCGCCCGCCTGACCTACCTCACCGGCGGCCTCGGCTGGAACGCCGACTATGTCGGGCAGTATGACGAGGCGCGCGGTCTGCTGAATCTGCAGGGCTGGGTGACCATCCGCAACCAGAGCGGCACCGACTTCGTCAACGCCCGGACCCAGGTCGTCGCCGGCGACATCAATCAGGCGACCCGCGAGATCATGGTCACCGCCTACCGCAAGGATGCCATGGCGATGCCGGCGCCCCCGGCCGAGCCCGCGCGCGAGGCGGTGGGTGACTATCACCTCTATACCCTGCCGACGCCGCTGACGCTGACCAACAACCAGACCAAGCAGGTGGCGCTGCTGCACGCGGCCTCGGTGAAGGCCGCCCGATCCTACCGCTACGAGGCGCATGGCTTCTCGACCCAGGAGCAGCCGCAGAATGTCGAGGTGCGGGTGCGGTTCGCCAACACCGCCGCCAATGGCCTCGGTCAGCCGCTGCCGGGCGGGGTGGTGCGCCTGTACGGACAGGACAAGGCCGGCGAGTCGCAGTTCCTCGGCGAGGATTCCATCGCCCATACGCCGGACGGCAACACGGTGGACCTGACGCTCGGGCGCGCGTTCGACGTGACGGTGCAACCGCTGCTGGAGGGGCGGCGCATCGTCGCCCGGGACGACAACGGCCAGACCGTCGAGTGGTCGATGGTCTATACGCTGCGCAATCGCAAGGATGCCGCCACCACCGTCGATCTGCGCCAGAGCGGTCTCTACGGTGACTGGCAGCTGCTGGGCGAGTCGCTGAAACACCAGAAGCTGGATGCCGACACCATCGGCTGGCAGGTGCCGGTGCCGGCCAAGGGCGAGACAGTGGTGAAATTCACCCTGCGACAAAGAAACTGACACAAACACCCTGTGCGGGGCCTTGCGTTTCCCGGATCGCTTGCGCTATAGACCCGCGTCCGACGGCGGCAGCTCCTCTGACGGGGAATAGCTCAGCCTGGTAGAGCACTGTGTTCGGGACGCAGGGGCCGGAGGTTCGAATCCTCTTTCCCCGACCAATCGCAGGGGCTGCCGCGAAAATCGGCGCAAGATCAAGGGGCTGGCGGAAACGCCAGCCCCTTCTTCGTTGTGGCTCCCGTGTTCGCGGCCCCATGAGGAGCCAGGTGCGCGAGCGCCGCCCAATGAAAACGCCGGCGTGTGGCACGCCGGCGTTGTCGATGAACCCGTGTTGGGGGTTGGCTCAGAACGGAATATCGTCGTCGAGATCGTCCTGCCGGCTGGAGCGCTGCTGGCCGCCAAAGCCGCCGCCGCCGCCCGACGACCGGCCGCCGCCCGAACGGTAACCGCCGCCCTGGTCCTCGCCGAAGCCGCCGCTACCGCTGCTGCCCCCGCTGTAACCGCCTTCCTCGCCACCGCCGCCGCGGCCGTCGAGGATGGTCAACTCGCCACGGAAACGCTGCAGCACCACCTCGGTGGTGTACTTCTCCTGGCCCTGCTGGTCGGTCCACTTGCGGGTCTGCAGCTGGCCCTCGATGTAGACCTTGGTGCCCTTGCGCAGATACTGCTCGGCGACCTTGGCGAGGTTCTCGTTGAAGATCACCACATTGTGCCACTCGGTGCGCTCGCGCCGCTCGCCCGAGGCGCGGTCGCGCCAGCTTTCCGAGGTGGCGATGCGCAGGTTGACGACCTTTGAACCGTCGTTGAGCGAGCGCACTTCCGGGTCGCGTCCGAGGTTGCCGATGAGAATGACTTTATTGACGCTGCCCGCCATGCGCGCTCCTTGTCGTGATTGGGCTTTGAAAAGGCCGGGCAGCATAGCAGCCCGCGCGCTGAACGCCAGTCGTCAACCAAGCAGCGCGCGGGAAATCCAGTAGGTGGCGCCGGCGGCTATGTAGGCCATCACGAACAGGTAGACGAACATGAAGGTGGTCCAGCGCCAGCCATTGGTCTCGCGGCGGACCACCGCCAGCGTCGACAGACATTGCGGCGCGAACACGTACCAGGCGAGGAAGGCGAGTGCCGTTGGCAGCGACCAGGCGGCCCGCAGGGTCTCGACCAGTTGCGCCTCGCCGCCTTGCAGCGCATAGACGGTGCCCAGAGCACCGACCGCCACCTCGCGCGCGGCCATGCCGGGCACCAGGGCGAGCGCGATCTCCTTGTTGAAGCCGATCGGCGCGAAGATCACATGCAGGCCGTGGGCGATGGTGCCGGCGATGGAATAGTCGAGAGCTGGGCCGCTGGCGCCTTCCGGCGGCGCCGGGAAGGTCAGCAGCACCCACAGCACGATCATCGAAATCAGGATGATGGTGCCGGCGCGCTTCAGGAATACCATGGCACGCTGATAGAGGCCGATGACGACGTCGCGCCACACCGGCAGCTGGTACTTCGGCATTTCCAGCAGGAATGTCTGCGAGGCGCCCTTGACCAGCGAGTTTCGCAGCACCCAGGCGACGACCAGCGCACTGACGATGCCGGCGAGATACAGCACGAACAGCACCAGCCCCTGCAGGCCGACCGGCCCCAGCACGGCCTTGTTGGGGATGAAGGCGGCGATGATGACGGCATAGACCGGCAGGCGGGCGGAGCAGGTCATCAGGGGGGCGATCATGATGGTGGTCAGGCGGTCGCGCGGGTTGTCGATGCTGCGGGCGGCCATGATGCCGGGGATGGCGCAGGCGAACGACGACAGCAGCGGAATGAATGCCCGGCCGTTGAGGCCGACACGCGCCATGATGCGATCCATCAGGAAGGCGGCGCGGGTCATGTAGCCGGACTGTTCCAGCAGCAGGATGAAGGCGAACAGGATCAGGATCTGCGGCAGGAACACCACCACCGAGCCAACGCCCGACAGGATGCCGTCGTTGATCAGCGAGCGCAGCAGCCCCTCGGGCAGCGATGTGGCCACCAGCGTCTGCAGTCCGGCGATACCGTCCTCGATCCAGGTCATCGGCGCTTCGGCCCAGGCGAACACCGCCTGGAAGACGACGAACATCAGGGTGGCGAGAATCAGGGGGCCGGCGACGGGATGCAGCACCACCCGGTCGACGCTCTGGGTGATCCTGCGGGCCTGACCCTGGGACAGGATGACGTCAGCAGCGATGGCGCGCGCTTCCGCCTGCAGGGTGCGGACGTCCGCCGGTGGCAGCGGAGGCGATGCCTCGGCACGATCGATGAGGGCCGGCAGGGCGGCCATCAGATCGTCAAGGCCCCGCCGGCGCACCGCCACGGTTGGCACGATGGGCACGCCCAGTGTCGCGCTCAGCCGTTCGAGGTCCAGCTTCAGGCCGTCGCGTTCGGCGAGGTCCATCATGTTGAGCGCCAGCACGATGGGTACGCCGAGCCGTTTGAGTTCGAGCACGAAGCGCAGGTGATTGCGCAGGTTGGTGGCGTCCACCACGCACACCATGGCGGCGGGTCTGGTCTCGCCTTCCTGGGTGCCCAGCAGCACCCGCCGGGTAACCTCCTCGTCGGGGCTGCGCGGGGTGAGGCTGTAGGCGCCGGGCAGGTCGACGAGGTCGATGTCGCGGCCGTCCTTCAGGGTCATGCGGGCGGATTTGCGCTCGACGGTGACGCCCGGATAGTTGCCTACCTTCTGGCGCGCGCCGGTCAGCGCGTTGAACAACGAGGTCTTGCCGGCGTTGGGGTTGCCGACGACGGCAACCGTTGCGGCGATGCTCATTCCGCGGCCTCACGCTTGGCCAGCATGCCGGCATGTTTCGTTGCGTCGACCTCGACATGGACATGCGCCGCGTCGGCCTGGCGCATGGCGATGACGCAGCCGCCCACCCGCACCGCAACGGGGTCGCCACCAAACGGTCCCCGATGCAGCATTTCCACATCGACTCCTTCGTCGAAGCCCATCTCGTGCAGACGCAAGTCGAGATCCCCGGCCGAGGCGGCCGGATCGATCGCCAATATGGTTGCCCGCTGGCTGGGGCGAAGTGCGCCGAGGGTGGTCGGTCCGGTCATTCACTGCTTCCAAACGAATGTTGTTGCGAACAATTATCAAAACGTTTGATCAGGGTCGAGTCCCGTCTTCGCGTCGTACGGTGGTCGGCGATGAAAATCAGGCGGGGCGTGTGCGGCGTGGGGTCAGGATGCGGGATAGCGCAGCCGTCCGAGGAAGCGGCTGAGGCTCGGCAGGCGGGCCTGGCTCTCCCGCAAGCGATACTTGAAGGTCTCGAAACGAATGATGCCGTCCAGCCGGCGATCGAGGAAGGCCAACGTTTCCGCCTGATCGTCCGACTCGTCGTCGAGCCACACCGCAAGGGTGGCGGCGTAAACGCCGCCCAGTGTCAGCCGCTTGGTATAGTGGTTGAAGTCTGTCGCCGTGTCGCCGGCCAGCCGCCACATGGTGTCGGCGGTCCGCCACAGCAGGCGGGCCCCACGCATTGCGTTGGCGGGCAGTGCAAGCACAGCCAGTGCCCGGCGAATCGCTTCGCGGTGCGGCGCGGCCTGGGCCAGCCGGGTGGTGATGCACAACCGGATGCGGGCGCGAATCTTTAGGCTCGCCAGGGTTGCCGGATCGAGCGTGTCAGCCATGTCGGCATCCGCCCTGGCAATAAAGCCGGCGATCATGTCAATGGCCCCGCCAGGGAAGACGAGCGCGGCCCGGTCGGCGGGAATGCCGAGGTCGTCCGCTGCGCGCGCCAGCGCCTGCGGGGTCCAGCCATCGAAGGGCACATGCGGCAGTACCGCGTCGATCAGGCGTGGCGCCAGGTCGTCCAGCGTCAGGTCGTCCGGCGGCGTCAGGTCGGGGGTGGCCGAGGGCATTGTCATGAGTCAGTATATAGCCTGCAACCGCAGGCCTGTGGAAAGGCCAATTGCCGCAGATTCGAGGCTTCACAGACAGCCCCTGTTCTGATAGGGAGGCCGCTCGCGTCGTGGGCGGACGGCTCTCGGCGAACCTATTCCGATTGGAGAGAGACGGCTCTTTATGCAAATTATCGTTCGCGACAACAACGTCGACCAGGCCCTGCGCGCGCTGAAGAAGAAGCTGCAGCGCGAAGGTGTGTACCGGGAGATGAAGCTTCGGCGCCATTACGAGAAGCCCTCGGAAAAGCGCGCCCGCGAACGTGCCGCCGCTGTCCGCCGCGCCCGCAAGCTGGAGCGCAAGCGCCAGGAACGTGACGGCGCCAGCCGTTAAGACGCGGATCGTGACTGGCGGGAGCCGCCCCTGACGGGCGGCTTTCGTCATTTGACAGCAGTGGTGAGTGGGGGGCCGTGATGGCGCGTTGGATCGTCCTTCTGGGTGCGTTGATCGTGGGTGCCGTCGTGCTGGCGCGTGTGCTGCAACCGTCATCATTGCATCAGGAGGCCGCCGGCCGGGCTTTCCTGGCCGAGAATGCCCGCAAGCCCGGCGTCGTGATCCTCGACTCGGGCCTTCAGATCGAGACGCTGCGTCCTGGTCAGGGTGACAAACCGCGTCCGCAGGACATGGTGATGGTCCACTACAAGGGCTGGCTGGTCGACGGCACCGAGTTCGACTCCAGCTATGCCCGTGGCGAGCCGGCTGTTTTTGGCGTCGGCGATGTCATTCCCGGCTGGTCGGAGGGGCTGCAGCAGATGCAGCCGGGCGGCAAGTACCGTCTCTTTATCCCCAGCGATCTGGCCTATGGGCCGGAAGGAGCGGGCGGCGTGATTCCGCCCAATGCGGTGCTGTCGTTTGAGGTGGAGTTGTTGGCCGTGAAGCCGTTGCCTCTTCCGTCGGCGTCACCCGGTGCGGCGGCGCCTCAGCAGTAATCCCTCGGATCGCGGCAAGTCAGAAGCCCGGGCCCCCGTCAGGCCCGGGTTTTTTGCGTCGTGCTGGGGGGGGCGTCAGCGAGGGCGGAAGAGTGCCGCCGGCAGCAGCAGGCTGAGCCAGCCCAGGATCATCAGGCTGCCTCCCGCGGGGGCGGCCATTGGAAACAGGCGGTATCCGGCCAGTTCGCGCAGGGCGACATCACCGGCAAACAACAGTGCACCCAGCGTGATTGTCCATCCAGACAGGCGCAGCAGCGCGGCGGTGCGAGCCGATATCGGTAACGTGCTGCCCAAAGCCAGCGTGACGCCGGTGGCGGCGTGCAGGATTGCCATGGTGGCAGCCGTGCCAAGCGCCGGTGTCTGCACCGCGTGGGCGGCGACCGCCGCCAGTGCCACGCCAGCGCCGCCCAACCCGGCACCGGTGGCCAGCAGCAGGCGTGCCGAGACGTGCATCAGAAGGCGCGTTCCAGGCGGTCGAGCAACTGGCGCGCGGGACTGGCGGCGGCACTTTCCTCATGCATCTGCTCTTCCAGCCGGTGGACCCGTTCGTAGAGGTCCTGGCTGCGGCGGATCAGGGTGAGCGCGAACGACGGCAATGCCGACAGGCGGGGGTCGGTGCGCTCGTCGGAAATCGAGGCGCGTCCCAGCTTGCGGTCGGGGTGATCAGCCTCGGCTTCACTCATTTCGCCGGCGGCCACCGCCTTGCGCACCAGCAGCCATGAAATGACATGCATGATACGGGTGGTGACCTTCAGCGACTCGCAGGAGAATACCACCCGGTCCATCGGCTCCAGCCGTTTGCGGTCCCACTGGCCGATCTTCTCGAAATAGCCACGGGCTTCGTCGGCAAGCTCCATGGCTTCGCTGTACAGCGAGTCCACCAGCAGCGGCGTCAGGGACGCCTGGGGTCGATCGTCGGCCATGACCTGACTATGCCCACAGAATGCCGCAGGCGACAACCACCTCTTGAAAGAAAGAGAGTTAATGCCCAACTTGAAAATCGTCGGGTGCCGCAAGTGGCGGGCTCGATGCTCAAGAAACCTGGCCCCTGTGGCAGGTATTGAAGCCAATTGCTCAAAGAGGAGAATAGGCTTATGCGTGCTTCCGACTTTGCTCCGTTGCTCCGGTCTTCCATCGGATTTGAAAATCTCAATCGACTTGTCGATTTCGCTACTCGGGTTGATGGTGCCGATAACGCTTATCCGCCCTACAATATCGAGAAAGTGAGTGAGGACGAGTATCGTGTTTCTTTGGCGGTCGCCGGGTTCAGCGCCGATGAACTGGATGTCACCACCCAGGAGAACACGCTCATCATTACGGGTCGCGGCAAGGAGGAGGCCAGCGGTCAGACGCGGACCTTCCTGCATCGCGGTATCGCCAAGCGGGCGTTCGAGCGCCGGTTCCAGTTGGCTGACACCATCAAGGTGACCAACGCCAGCTATGCCGACGGCCTGCTCAACGTTGAGCTTGTACGCGTGGTGCCCGAGCACAAGAAGCCCCGCAAGATCGAGATCGCCGCTGCGGTTCCGGCGGCCTCGGTCATCGAGGGTCAGCGACTGGCGGCCGAATAGAGACAGCTTTCAGTTCGTCTTCCCCTGTTACCTTGACCTTGCGGCTCCCGGACTCGGTTCGGGAGCCGGTTTTCTTGTTGGCGGTACGGCCAACCGTATGTCCGCCCCGGTGCCCGCTCGTGTGCCGGGCGTCGCCGCGCATGGTCAGGCGCGATCATGATTGCAAATGAGTTGCATGACTATTCCTATATGTCTATCTGTTCTTGCGAATCGGTCGCATTCTCTATTTCGGATCGGAATGATCGGAAAAATGCGGCTTGCGGTTGATGATGTTCGTCAGGGGGCGAAAATGCGTGTGACGGTATCGAAGTTGGCACTGGTGAGCGTGATGCTGCTGCCGGTGGGCGTGGCCCGGGCAGCGGAAGGCGATCGACTGCCGCAGGTGACGGTGGAGGAGACCGCCAAGGCTCCATCGGCTTACAAGATCGGCGATCCCATCGATTCCGGCACCACCAGCATCGATCGCGCGGCGATCGATGCGCGCAATTCGGGTAACGGCGACGCCAACGAACTGCTGAAGGTGCTGCCGCATGTGCAGTTCGACCGCAATCAGGCCAGTGGTAATCGTGCCGATATCCGCGATCTGCGGCCCGCCGACATCTCCATCTCCGGCGGCCGCTTCTACGACAACTTCATCTCGGTCGATGGTGTGGGCGTCAATTCCCGTCTTGACGTCACCAACGACAACCCGGCCGATGCCCAGGACGTGGCGGGCGTCAGCGCCCAGACCGTCTGGGTGGATGCCGATCTGGTGGGGTCGATCACGCTGCGTGACAGCAATGTCTCCGCGGAATATGGCGGTTTCACCGGCGGCGTGCTGGAGATCGAGACCCGCGATCCCGGTGACCGGGTGGGGGCGTCGGTGGGCATCGCCTGCACCAGCGAGGATTTCACCAAGTTCGAACTGGACCGCGAGACCAGGGCGTCGCTGAGCGAGCCCTATCCCAGCAAGCCGTCGTTCGAGAAATGCCGCTACACCGGATCGGTCGACCTGCCGGCCAGCGAGAAGGTCAAATTCCTGTTCGCGGCCAGCGAACAGAGCGCCAAGGTCACCAACGAGTGGTCGGCCTATTATGGCGGCGGCAACTACGTGACCGAAAGCCACAAGCGCGAGTTTCTCGGCAAGGCGGTCATCACCCTGTCCGACAGTCTGACGCTGCGGGCCGAGGCCAAGTATGCGCCCTATTCCGAGGAGTCGTCGATCAACAACTCGCGCAATGCCTATGTTGAGAGCCAGGGCGGCGGTACCACCGCCCGGCTGCGGCTGGATGGCACGCGCGGCGAGGCGAGCTGGCAGCTGGAGGCGAGCTACGCCCGGTCGGTGACCGACCGCAACGCGCCCAACGGCTCCTACAGCTGGTCGTCGGCCGCCAGCGCGATCGACTGGTGCACGCTGTCGAGCTGCAGCGAGGGCGGCCATGGCGACATCGATCAGCGCCAGGAGGACATGGTGGTGAAAGGCCAGTGGCAGCAGCCGCTGGGCATCGGCGAGTGGCGCGCCGGTTTCAATTATGGCCATGTCTCGGCCGACAAGCAGCGGCTGGAGGACCTCTACCAGTACAGCCGCGGCACCTACGACACCCGCACGGTCTGCGCCGATGCCAGCGACACCGCCTGCATCACGGGCCAGATCGCGCTTGCCCAGTACAACTATTATGCCGCCTATCATGCCAAGGTGAACCTCGACAGCATCGGCGCCTGGACCGAATACCAGTTCAGTCTCGCCGACCTGACGGTGCGTGCCGGCCTGCGCTATGACCATGAAAGCTTTCTCGGCAACCACAATGTCGCGCCGCGTCTGTCGGCGAGCTATGCGCTGCCACTGGGCCTCAACCTGACCTTCGGCGCCAATCGCTATTACAGCCGCAGCTTCCTGTCCTACGCGATCATGGAGCAGATGCCGGATACCTACATCTACCGCCGTACCGGCACGCTGACCAACGGCTCACTGGTGTTCTCCGACAACTGGACGCTCTACCAGCACACCCGCCCGGCGCAATATTCCAGCGCCGATTTGAAGACGCCCTATTCCGACGAACTGACGGGCGCGCTCATGGGCCAGGCGCTTGGTGGTCAATTCCGCCTGAAGGGCGTCATCCGACACAACAAGGATGAGTTCTCTCGCTCGCTGAACGAGATCGTCAGCTACGATCGGGAGACGGGCGGCACCTCGGTGCACGCCAGCTATGACCTCACCAACGACGGCGGCACGCGTTACCGCAGCCTGTCAGCCGAATGGGTCGGCCAGTTCGGCCGCCATGCGCTGGCGTTCAACGTGCAGTGGGAAAAGACTCGCACCACCAACGACGACTACTGGGAAACCTATGAGGAAGACGCGTTCGACATCGACTATGTCGTCTTCAACGGCGCTGTGATCAGCGAGCGCGAACTGCGCTGGAACAACCGTCGCGCCAATTACGGCGGCTCCTGGAAGGCGACGGCCGACTGGACCTCGGTGTGGCTGGATGACCGCCTGAGCGTCAATCTGAACGCCCAGTGGCGGGACAAGTATCGCCGGCTGGAGGACACCGGCGTCAACACGAGCATCGATGGCGTAACCTATGACGTGTACGACTGGGTGCGTTACAAGTCGCTGGTGACCGTGAACATGAATGTGATGGCCGACATCATGCGCAGCCGCTTTGGGCGCCTGATCGGTGAAGTGCGGGTGACGAATCTGCTCTCCAATGCCGTGGATACCGACACGGTCACGACGTCCGAGCCCTACGAGATCGGCCGCGCCGTATGGTTGGGCCTGCGGTACAAATATTGATGCGCGGCGCGCGGAGTGAGGCGGAGATGACGGGCAGGCCGGGCTGGCGCCGGACTCTGGGTTTGCAGGTGTTGGCGGCGTCGGCCCTGCTGGGGGCGGGAACGGCCAGTCCGCCTGACATCGCCACCTTGCGGACGCTCTATGCCGGTCCGCCCGACAGCTGGCCGGCGCCGACCCTGCATGAGGGCGCGCGGTTCACCGAGTTTGGTCCCCGGCCACCTGTCAAGCATCCGGCCGACAACCCGCCCAGCCCGGCCAAGGTCGCGTTGGGTGAGCGGCTGTTCAATGATCCGAAACTTTCGGGGTCAGGCCAGTTTGCCTGCGCCTCCTGCCACAACCCGGAGCTGGGTCTGGGCGACGGCCTGAAAACCGCCTTCGGCCATGACCGCCAGCGCGGTCAGCGCAATGCGCCACACCTTTTCGCGGTGGCCTGGCAGAGCAGCTTCTTCTGGGATGGGCGCGCGGCCAGCCTGGAGGAGCAGGCGCTGATGCCGATCGCCAACCCTATCGAGATGGCCGGAGACGGCGATGTCATCGTCGAGCGACTGTATGCGGTGCCGGACTATCGCGCCGATTTTGCCAAAGCCTTCGGGGATGAGAGTATATCGCTGGAACGGATTGCCCAGGCGCTGGCCACATTCGAGCGAACGTTGAAACCCCGTTCCAGCCTATGGGATCGGGCACTGGAGCGCGGCACCGGCGTGTTCAACGATCAGCAGTTGTTGGGCCTGCATCTGTTCCGCACCAAGGCGGGCTGCGCCAACTGTCACAGTGGGCCGCTGTTCACCGACGACGGCTTTCACAACATCGGACTGACCTACTACGGGCGAAAGCTGGAGGACCTCGGTCGCTTCACGATGACGGGCGTTTCGGCGGACGTCGGTCGCTTCAAGACGCCATCACTGCGCGGTCTCTCGCGAACCGGCCCCTACATGCACAATGGTGTCATGCCGCGCCTGCAAGGCGTGGTGGCCTTCTACAACGGCGGCGGCGCCAACCCGAGGCCCACGGCTGAACAGGCCGATGATCCGAAATTTCCGCGCACAGATCCGTTGCTCAAGCCGCTCGACCTCAGTCGCGAGGAGCAGGCGGCGTTGGTCGCCTTCCTGGAAACGCTTTAGCTGCCTGCACTAACCAGCCGTCGCCGGTCGCCGGATGTGAAACGCCAGTGGCACCTCGAACTGGCGGACCCGCCAGCGGGTGCCGTGTGGCGGCGGCGGGAAGGGGCTGGCCGCCTTCAGTTGCCGCATGGCGACAAGGTCGAGCGCCGGCGCGCCGCTACCCGCGCGCAGCCTGACGTCGAGCACCCTCCCGCGACGATCCAGCGTGAAGGCGATCAGCACGACGCCCTCGATCTGGCGCCCGGCGACATCGCGCGGGTAGGCCTTGTGCTTTTCGATCCACGCCAGGACGGTCGCGGCGTAGGGATCGGCGGCACCCCGCCCGGCGCCGGTCGCCGGCGTTTTCCCTGTTGCGCCATCGGCGGCGACAAGTCCGTCATGACGATCAACTGCCGCCGCCGGGCCTGGCGCCCCTTGAGACGTTGGCTGGTTGGCCGCTGACTCGGTTCCGGCGTCTGGCATCGGGAGGGGGGCGGCATTCTGGGCAGCGTCGCTGGTAACGGTGATACTGGGCTCTGCTGGTGGCGCCATGCGGACCGGCAGCAGGGTGGGCGCGGGGACCGGCGCGACCTGTTGCGCGGCGGCGGCCGCTCCGGAATCGGCACTCGCCGTTGGTAGCAGCGCGACCTCAAGTGTCGGTGACTGGCCGCCCACATGTGCGACCTGCCAGGTGGCGAACAGGCCAGCGACGACTCCCAGATGCAGTGATGCCGTCAGCAGCATCCCGCCAAAACGGGAGGGTGTCTCCAGCAGGGACGCCAGCCGGCCGCCGCGGACAGGGTCCGCACTGACGCAAGACAAGCCCTGAATTGGCAGGGGCCATCGAAGGGAAACGGTCTGAAACACGATCAGGCGACAGCTGGATAAGCGATGACGGGAGTGATGCTGCATTCATGGTAATGATGTTGTGAATCGATTGCAATTAGACTCCCCGCGCCTGTGACATGTCGTCGCCTGCCCACCTGTCGGGCAGCGTACCGATCGGCGCGGGCGTGGCAGCCGGTCGCCACTAACATCTCCCCTGCCGCGCACAGGCCGAGGAGCAAGGGGTCGAGCGACAACCTCGAAGCGTGCAGTCAACCAGGTGGGCACCATCGTGCCGCACGGGCAGGGGAACGACGAGTGATGCAATCCATTCTGAGCAGTGTGACGCGCCGGGCAGCGCTGGGCGGCTTTGCCGCGCTTGGCGGCGCTGCGTTGGCCGCGCCAGCGGTCGGCGCGGTGCCGTCAAAAAGTGACCTGCGGCCGCTTGATGTCAGTGATCCACGTGAGAATCTGTATGGCTTTGCCAAGATGTGGGGAACGATTGGTCCCAAGGCCGTGCTGTCAGGTTATCAGGGTGTGCAGTACGCGATCGTTGGCGACAAGCGGGCGATGCCGTTGTTCGGCTACTGCGGCTTCGGCAACATTCGCAACGTCATTCAGCCCGACGGCACGGTGAAGGTGATGGGCAAGGAGTGCGGATACTTCACCGATCTCGCGACGGGTGAAATCATTGACCACTGGGACAATCCGTGGACGGGCGAGCGGGTGGAGGTGTTTCCTTTCCTCAACGATCGGTTCCGTGGCTCACTGGGGCTGGAGCGCAAGGTGTTCAGGGTTGGCGACGGCGAGACCGTCAACAATGAGATGGAGGCAACGTCCGCCAATGCTGCCACCAGCGGCGAGCCGTTCCGACTGCCATGGCAGCGCATTGGTGATCAGTACCTGCTCGGCTGGGACTATGCGCACGAATACACCAACCCGGTGACCCCGGAAGGCTGGCCAAAGGCCTCCACCGGCCGCCGCGTCAATCCGTCGGAGCATTTCACCATCTTCACGCCGACAGCCGAAATCGATGATCGTTCTGTGGAGTCAGCGCGCTACCATGCCGGCTTCATGCGCCAGGCGCCTTGGTGGCCATGGATGCTGATGGGCCGGAGCGGGGTGCACGGCGTGCTGATGGGCCGCATGCACAGCTACAAGATCACTGGCGGACCCGAGGACGTGCCGCCGGCGGTGCTCAAGCGGGTAGAGCGTGACCGGCCGGACCTGCTGGAGGAGCCGACCGACGGGCCGGACGAAGGCGTGCGCGGCACGCTGGAGGCCTATGTCGAGGAGGTGCCGCCGGAGGTGCCGGGCTATGTGCCGCCGCATAAGCATCCCTGATACCGGGATGGGGCGCCGAGGTTGGCGGCGCCCCTGTGCGGCGCGCCTCAATTATCGGGCGCGGCGTTGTTGGTCCAGTTGCGCCAGTCCCGGCTGACCAGGCGCTCGTCGATCAGCGTGCGCTGGTAGCAGACGCCATCGCGGAACCACTGCCAGGTGCGGGCCCGGTTGCGTGCGGCGTCATCGATCTGGATCATCTCGTAGAGATAGATGCCGGGCTCGTTCTTGCGGGTCCAGTTGAGGCAGCTGGAGCGGTTGAAGTCGTCAGGCTGCATGGTGGCGCACCAGCCCTTGATCAATTCGTTGTCCCACCAGATACGACCGTTCTCGTAGCGGGCGGGAAACTCGCGCACTTCGGTGCGGCCGTCCTCCCAGAAATAATGATTGGTCTGGTGATAGTATTCCGCATCGCCATCGCGCGTCAGGCGACAGAACAGGCGGGATCGGTGCTGGTCCACGAGCTTGCCGGTGGCGGCGTCGTAGTAGCGATACCAGCCCTCCCATACGCCTTCGTTGCGGGCGAGAATCGGCATGGCCTCGGCGAGGCCGGGCGAAGTCGTGTCGGTCATTGAACTTTCCCTGTTCTTTTGTGGTGTCGGCGCCTGGACGGTGCGGATCCAACTCTAGGCGTTCGCGTATCCGACACCGTTGGCCGGGCGATAATTGTTCGGCTGGCGGCCACTTCGCGGACCCGCCTCGACGTTCGTCCGCGGCCTTGAGGGGGCCCTTCTTGGCAGGCTCCCGGGGCAGCGAGGATGCGCGCATTACAGGCCTTTCGTGCTTCGCGGGCGAGCGGTGGTGCCGGTTGTCATGAATGACTGATCCATTTCCGCGTCGTCGTGCCCGGCCCTCCCGGTGTCGTCGCGGGATGCCGACGATGGCGGCTCTGGCATTGTCCCCAAATGGGGATATTGTCCACGGGTGATCGGTCGTCAAATAACGCAAATGGCAAGGAATCGGCCAAAAAATAACAAAAAGGAGCAAAAAATTACGCTTAATGCCCCGAACAGTGTCGATCTTGGTGATCCGGGAGGTGAATCTGGCCTCATGATTGATCGTCCTGGGAAACAGTGTGGCCACCAGAGCGGCGGAACAGCCGCCAGGTTCGCGTCGGGGCAACGGGAAGGCTTGAGACGTCCAGCAAGGCAAGGGCCAGGCAAAAGGCCGCGCCTCAATAAAAACAGGGGAGATAAGTCTGTCATGAAGTCAGTTCTGTTCATTGCCGGGGCCGCGACGGTACTCGGCTCGGTGCCATCGCTTGCGCAGCAAGACTCCAGTACCAGCCAGCAGGTGCTGGATGATTTCGCAGAAATCGTCGTTACCGCCCAGCGCCGCGAGCAGCGGCTGGTCGACGTGCCGATCTCGGTTTCGGCGGTCAGTCAAGCGGCGCTCGATCGCGCCCAGGTTCGCACCGTCACCGACATCGCCACCGTGGTGCCGAACATCCAGATCAACGAGACGATCGGTAACAGTTTCGGGCCGTTGATTACCATTCGTGGTCTGTCGCCATCGGCGGATACCAGCCTGGCCCGCGACCAGCCGGTCGGCCTCTACATTGACGGCGTGCCGATCGGCAAGTCGACCGGTGCCGCGTTCGACACGGTGGATCTGGAACGGGTGGAGGTGCTGCGCGGTCCCCAGGGCACGCTTTATGGCAAGAACACCATCGGCGGCGCGGTGAACCTGATCACGCGCAAACCGAGCGGCGAGTTCGGTGGCCAGTTCACGTCAAGTGCCGGCAGTTACGGCCAGTTCAGCCAGCGGCTGACCGTGGATCTGCCTGAAGTTGCCGGTTTCAGCGCCAAGGTGGGCATCATCTCCAAGCTCGATGATGGCTATTACCGCAACGCGCTGCGTTCGGAAAATTTCGGTGACGAGGAACTGTGGGCCGGTCGGGTCGACCTGCTGTGGCGACCGTCCGACGCTTTCAGCGCGCTCTACAGCTATGACATCACGGATAGCAACGGGACGCCGAACCAGCTGGTCACCACCGCGGTGACGGGCTCCGGCTCCACCGCCTTCGTCAATGCGATGCTGGCGCCCTATGTGGTGTCCGGCCGGACCCGCGAGATTGGCGCGCAGAGCGCGCTTTACAGTGACTTCAAGACCACGGGTCATGCGCTGACGCTGGAATGGCAGCCCGGCATTGGCGACATGACACTCAAGTCGATCACCGCACGCCGCACCGCGCGGACCAGTTCGCAGAGTGATTTCGACGGTAGTCCGCTGGATATCCTGCGCTTCATCCTGGACAACGATTACAAGCAATTCACCCAGGAATTCCAAGCGATTGGTACCACCGGCGACTTTAAGTACACGCTCGGCCTATTCTATCTCGACGACGACTACGACGTTTACAATCCGCGCTGGAATTTCCAGTTCGGCGGTAACAGTTACGACATCAGCGAACGCGGCGGCGGCTCCAAGTCCTATGCGGGCTACAGCCAGCTCGCCTGGACGCCCAAGGCGCTTGACGAGAAACTGACGGCCTCCGTCGGCGTGCGCTACACCCGCGAATCCAAGCACGCCTACGAACTGCTGCTGTCCAACTCGGCCTACCGGGTCAATCCGGCGGCCGCCGGGTCCGGTGTCTTTGTCCGCGATGCGAACGGCAATCCGGTGACCCGTAGCGGTCAGCCCGCCGCCGGTGCCCGCCCCGGCGCGGGGGGCATCGGCTATACCGACCTGATCCCGATGGAAAGCTCGGGCGTCTGGAAGCGCTTCAACCCCGAGTTCAACATTCTCTACAAGTTCCAGCCGGATGTCTCCGTTTACGGACGTGTGGCGACGGGCTTCAAGAGCGGCGGCATCAACGACACCGCGGCCACCAATGCCGCGTTCCTGACCTCCTATAACCCGGAAAAACTGACCTCGTTCGAACTGGGCGTGAAATACGCGGGGTTCGGCAACGCGCTGCGCCTGAACGCGGCGGTCTATCATTCCATCTACAAGGACTTTCAGGCCGGCGTGTTCGTGCCGGCATTGGTGACGACCAATATCATCAACGCCGGCGAGGCGAAGTTCACCGGCATCGAGATCGAAGGATCGCTGCGGCCGCTCGACGGCTTCATGATCAATTTCGGTGCCGGCTACATCGACGCGCGCTACACCGACTTCGTACTGCCCAACGGCACCGACGTGACCAAGACATACGTCATCCCGCGGGTGCCGGAATGGAACTATCAGCTAGGCGCGATCTACAGCCGCGATCTCGGCATGGGCACGCTGGAGGCGAGCGTGAACTACAGCTGGCGGAGCAGCCAGTTCACCTCGATCACGCCCGATCCGCTGGCAAAGCTGCCGTCCTACGGCCTCCTCGATGCCCGGATCGCGCTGGCCGATATCGCGCTGTTCGGCAAGAGCACGCTTGAACTGGCGTTGTGGGGCAAGAATCTGGCCGACAAGGAGTACAAGGTCAGCGCCATCAACCTGAGCTTCCTGACACTCGGCCAGTACGGTGACCCGCGCACTCTCGGCGGCGAACTGCGCGTTCGCTTCTAAGGACAACGAGACGGACATGCTGTTTAATCCTGACCCGCCGCGACACCGTTCGCGGCGGGTCTTTTCCTTCCTTGGCGTGGTGACGTTTCTGATCGCCATCGGCAACACCGGGCTGGTGTCGGTCATGCCGGCCATCGGCCGGATGCTCGCCATCCCTGATTATCTGGTCGCCAGCATTTTCTCGCTCTCCGCCCTCACCTGGGCAGTCAGCGCGCCGCTCTGGGTGTCGCGCATCAGTCGCGCCGGGCCGAACTACTATATCCGGGCGGGTCTGGTGGGCTTTATTGCGTCGATGGCCGGCTGTGCGCTGTCGGTGAAACTGGGATTGCTCGGCCTGCTGGCGCCGCTGGCGACCTTCGGTGTCTTTTTCGTGCTGCGCTCGATCTACGGCCTGCTCGGCTCGGCCAGCGCCACGGCGACGCAGGCGCTGATCGCGTTTGAAACCGAGGGCGCGCAGCGGACACGGGCCTTGACCACGCTCGCCGGCGCGCTCAGCCTCGGAACCATCGTCGGTCCAGCCATAGCGCCGGCGATGATCGTCGAACCACTGGGGCCGCTGGGGCCGATGATCGGGTTTGCCCTGCTCGGGGGCCTGGCGCTCGCGGGCACGGTTGTCTTTCTCGCGCCGACGGCGGTGGCGCGCGCCCAGGTGCCGGCCGCCAGCGGCAGGGTCTCGCTTGTGGCGGTCTGGCGTCGCCCTGGTGTGGGGCGGCATCTCACCTTCGGGATGCTGCTGTGTTCAGCGCAGGCGATCAACATCTACACCATCGGCTTTGTGATCATCGACCGCATGAACGGCGGGCCCATGGCCGCCCAGCGCATGATCGGTCTTACCATGACGGCGGGCGCGGCGGTGGCGCTGGCGGCGCAATGGGGGCTGGTACGGCTGTTGTCGCCATCGCCGCTGACGATGATGCGCGTGGGGACTGCGCTGGCTATGGCAGGCAACGCGCTGGCCACCTTCGACAACGGCACGAACGCCGCGTTCTGGGCCTTTGTCGCGGCGAGCCTGGGTTACGGCCTTGCCCGCCCCGGGTTCAGCGCGGCGGCGTCGCTGGCGGGCGCCGATGAGGATCAGGTGGCGATCGCCTCCGCCATCACCCTGATTGCGGGCGCCTCGATCACCCTGCCGCCGGTGCTGGCCTCGGCGACCTATCAGTGGTGGTCGCCGTCGCCGTTCGCCATTGCCGCGCTGATAACGGCCGGTCTGCTGGCGGGTGAACTGTCGCCGCGTCGCCGCGGCGCCATTGTTCATGAAGGGCGATAGTGCGTTGCCCGCCGTCTGCTTTTTCCGCGTCGTGAACCGCCTAATGTCGGCCCCGGACATCGCGGCAGCCCGCGCGCCGGCCACGGCGGCGCACCCTGAAGGTTCCGCGACGAGCATATGAATGATTGGAGAAAACCATGGATCGCTACCTTGTCATCTCTTCCGACGGCCATGCCGGTCTGCCGCCGGAGAAGTATCGCGACTATCTGGAAGCCAAGTATCACCAGCGCTTCGATGAGACCGTGCAGCTGGAAATCAAGGCGCGGGAAGAACACGAGAAACGCTTCCTGATCGATGATTTCAACACCAAATGGCGTGCCCGAGTCGGCGATGGCCTCGAAGGCGCATGGGATGGCGCGATCCGCAACCGGGTGCTCGACGGCGATGGCGTGACCGCTGAAGTGCTGTTTCCCGATGGCATCACCGAGCGCAACGCGCCGCCGTTCGGGGCCGATATCGGTCTGCGGCCATCGGCCGAACGCGCCGAACTGCAGTGGGCAGGTGCGCGTGCCCACAATCGCTGGATGGCGGATTTCTGTCGCGACGACCCGCATCGCCGCATTGGCCTGGCGGTGATTCCGGCGCTTTACGATCTGGACGAGACGGCGCGCGAGATCGAGTGGGCGCGCAAGAATGGCCTGAAGGGCGTGTTCTTTCCAGCCTTCACCGAAGGGTTCGATCTGTACAATCACACCAAATATCATCGCATCTGGGCGATGTTGCAGGAAATGAACATGCCGCTTCATTTCCATTCCGGTGCCTCGCCGGCCTATGACACGACGCAGCCGGGCTGGATCGGCACCTTCATGTGCGAGTTCGCCTTCTGGCTGACGCGGCCGCTGTGGACGATGACGTTCGGCGGCGTGTTCGAAGAATTTCCGGAGCTGAAGGTCAGTTTCACCGAGGCGGGTGGCGAGTTCTGGTTCCCGTGGGTGATCCGGCTGATGGACATCCGCGCGTCGGTCAAGCACACCAGTGGCAAGCTCGGCGATTACAACGCCAACATGAGTATGAAGCCCAGCGAGTATTTCGCGCGCAACGTCTGGGTCGGTTGTTCGGCGCTGCCCGACGAGGAGTCGACGCAAGCCTATTACGACATCGGCGTCGACCGCATTCTCTGGGGCACCGACTATCCGCATCCCGAGGGCACCTGGCCGGGCACGCTGGACAAGATGAAGGTCAGCCTGGGCGGGCTGCCGGATGATGACATCCAGGCCATGCTGGGCACCAATGCGCTCGAAATCTATGATCTGGACGCCGAGGCGCTGTGGCGGATCGCCGAGAAAATCGGTCCGCGCCGCGAACTGTTCGCCCGCCAGCCGGCGGAATGACGTTCGTCAAGCGAATTGCATTCGGGTAGAGGGGTGATAGCATAACCCCGTTCAGGGTGGGGGTTATGTCGAGCTGGCGTGGTATCGAGGAGTTTCTTGCCGTCGTGGAGCATGGCAGCTTCACGGCGGCGGGCGATCAGCTCGGCGTTTCCAAGTCCTTCATCAGCAAGACGGTGCATGAACTGGAAGAGCGGCTGGGGGTCCAGCTGCTCGTCCGCACCACCCGGCGGCTGTCGCTCACTGGTGCCGGCGAGAGCTTTCACCGGGAATGCGCGCAGTTGCAGCATCGGCTGTCCGAGGTCGAGAAGCAGATCGCCCGCTATAGCACCGAGCCCGTCGGTCGGCTGCGGATCGGCCTGAGCGACATTTTCGGCTCCGATTACATGTCGGGGCTGCTGGCGGCCTTCAGTGTCGAACACCCCGGCATCGTCATCGAGCCGATTGCCTATCTGAACGAGAACGAGATCGTTCAGGAGAGTTTCGACATCGTCATCCGCTACGGCACGCTGCCCAACTCCAGCCTGCGCGCCCGGACCTTCGGCTACCTTTCCTACTGCCTGTGCGCGTCGCCCGCCTATGTCGCGGCGCGCGGCTGGCCGAAGGCGCCGGGCGACCTGCTGGCTCACGATTGCCTGACCGATC
This sequence comes from Parapedomonas caeni, assembly GCF_041060555.1. Lineage (NCBI taxonomy): Bacteria > Pseudomonadati > Pseudomonadota > Alphaproteobacteria > Sphingomonadales > Sphingosinicellaceae > Parapedomonas > Parapedomonas caeni. The sequence goes on from NZ_JBEUDS010000018.1 coordinate 53,799, forward strand.
GCAGCACCTCGATCACTTTCAATGACAACATCTGTGTGCGGGTCAATCCGCGCTGGATCAGCAACAGCGGCATCGCTTTGCGCAGCGCTGTGCGCAAGGGGCTGGGCATCGCCAGCCTGCCGGTCACCGTCATCCGTCAGGATCTCGCTGACGGCAAGCTGATCGCCCTGGAGGAGGAGTGGTCCTTCTATGACAAGGACTGCTGGGTGGTGTATTCGCCGGGCATTATCTCGGTGGCGACTCGCGCCTTCATCGACTACCTGGTGCGCCGCACGTCGCGGGTGAAAGTGCGGCCCGACATGGCGGCGTCGCTGGCGGCGCGCTACTGACGCATATTGTTCGCCGGTGCGCACAAAGCGTGCATGAATTGCCTCTTACCTCTTGGCGCCGAGACGATACTCTCGCTCATGAAGCCAGCATTCAAGAATGGCATGAAGAGGAGGATGTGTTGCCCAAGGTAGATCGGTTTCCCATGCCCATTCCCTACGGGTGGTTCGGGGTCGGCTATAGTGCGGACCTGCGGAGCGGAGATGTTCGAGCGGTCCATTATTTCGGGCGCGATCTGGTGCTGTTTCGCAACGAGCAGGGCGAGGCCGGGTTGCTTGACGCCTATTGTCCGCATCTCGGCGCGCACCTGGGCCATGGCGGGCGGGTGGAGGGCGACAGCATTCGTTGCCCCTTTCATGCCTGGACCTTCCGTCCCGACGGGTTCTGCAGCGCGATCCCCTACGCCAAGGCCTTTCCGCCGCGCGCCAGGCGCGAGCCATTGACGCAGGCCTATCCGCTGGTCGAGAAATCCGGTGTCATCTGGGCCTGGTATCATCCCGATAATGTCGCGCCGATGTTCGACGTCATCGACTATCCGGAGTTCACCGACCCCGCGTGGGCGCCGCTGGTGAAGCGTGAGTGGCGGTTCGCGAGCAATCCGCAGGAGATCGCCGAGAACGGCGTCGACACGGCTCATTTTCATTATGTCCATGCCATGGACGCGGTGCCCGAGGGCGAGACCGATTACGACGGCGTGCGCCGTCGCAGTATTGCGCGCGGGCTGCGCACGCTCGACCTGCCGACCGGCGAGCGCAAGCAGTTGTCCTATTCGGTCGAGACAATCCAGAACGGCGCCGGCCAGAAATACACGCGCCTGCGGGGACTGGTGGAGCTGTCGCTGCTGGTCATCGCCACGCCGATCGAAGCGGATGACGTCGAGTTGCGCTTCTGCTTCGCCCATTCCAGGGTTGAACCGGGGTCGCCGCAGGAGAAAGCGATCGAACAGGCGATCGCCAATACCTGCGGGCAGTCGGGTGTCGAGGGCGACATTCCCATCTGGCATAACAAGATTCACCGCGCGCAGCCATTCCTCTGCGATGGTGATGGGCCGATCCTGCGCTTCCGGCGCTATTTCGAGCAATTCTACATCGGCGGCCCGGACGGGCGTCGTGTCATCGAGGCAGCCGAGTAGTGCCGCACCGGCGGAACCGGCACGCACAACAATCAGAAGCAGCAATCAATATTAGCACGACAGGTGCAGGGAGAATTGTGATGTCCAGACTACGCTATCTTCAAGGGCCGGTGGAGACCCGCTCGGCGGGGATGCTGCGTAATACCGTTTACGGCATTCGCGCGACCTACGAGACCGACCCGGAAATCATCGCCGCGCTGTTGCCGCGGCCGCTGGACGCGGTGGACCGCCCGGAAATCTGGCTGCAGATGGTGCATGTGGCGATGCACGTCACGGAGACCGAGACCGTGGAGATTGGCGCGCTCACGGTTGGGGTCAACTGTACCCATGAAGGCGCACCGGGTGCTTACTGCTTCCACATGGCCATGGAAGGCGAGACGGTGGTTACCTCCGGCCGGGAACGCTTTGGCGAACCGAAAAAAATCGCCCAGACCCATTTCGAACGCAATGGCGACCATCTGCGCGCCACCTGTTCGCGCCATGGCATCACCTATTTCGAGATCGAAGGCACCATTGGAGAGGCCCTTGATGCGCCGCTCTCCTTCGAGGAGCACCTCTTCTGCTACAAGGGTATGCCATCGATTGACCAGCCAGGCCAGTTTGATGGCGACGTGTTCCTCACCCGTCTCAACTGGCGGCGCAATTACACCGGGCGGCGCGTGATGACGGGCACTATCACGCTGCGGGAGTCGCCTTACGATCCGCTGGTTGATATTCCGGTGCGTCGTATCACTGACATGCAGTATGTCGAGGGCGGCACCGCCACTGGTGGGGTGCTGCTGCGCACGGTGCCGGGCGAGTGGATCGCGCACCACTGGGTCGGGCGTCAGGATGATCCGCGCAATATCGGCGCCGAGGTCGGCGGACGAAAGGCCGCCTGATGCAGGATTTTTCGGGCAAGGTTGCCGTCGTCACCGGCGGCGCCAGCGGCGTGGGCAAGTGCCTGTGCGCCGATCTGGCGCGCGCCGGCGCGCATGTGGTCATCGCGGATATCGAGCCGGCGCGCATCGAGAAGACGCGGGCCGAGATCGCCGCGCTGGGCGATGGCGAGGTGCTGGGTATCGTCTGCGATGTCACCAAGGAGGCTTCGGTGCGGGCGCTCGCCGAACAGGTTTTCGCGCGGTTTTCCACCGTGCATATCCTGTTCAACAACGCCGGTGTCGGTCTGGGCGAGGCACAGCGGAAAATCTGGACCCTGCCGCTCAGCGACTGGCGCTGGGGCATTGATGTCAACGTGCTGGGCGTCGTCCACGGCATCGCGGCCTTCGTGCCGAGGATGCTGGAGGCAGGCGAGGAAGGTGTCGTGGTGAACACCAGCTCCACCAACGGCGGCCTGCGATCGCTGCCCAACACGCCGATCTATGCCGCGACCAAGGCGGCGGTGACCAGCATTTCCGAGGTGCTGCATCAGCAGTTGCTGCGTGAAGGGAGCTTGCTGCGCGCGGCCGTGCTGTTTCCGGGGCCGCACACGGTCAATACCGGTATCATGGCCTCGGGGGAGGTGCGGCCTGCCGACTATGTGGAGAACGCGGCGCAAACCAAAGTCGCGTACCGCACCATGGAGGATCTGGTGCGAACGACCGGACTGAAGCTGCGATTGACGGAGCCGGAGGAGGTTGCCGCCTTCGCGCTGGAGGGGGTGAGGGCACGGCGTTTCTGGCTGCTGCCCGCCAGCGCGGAGAATGATGCGCTGATCGCGGCACGGACGCAGCAGATTCTGGCGCGGCAGGATCCGCCCTCGGCATGGTGACGCAGACAGCTGCGACCATGCCTGGTATCCGCGCGATCGGGCGACCCGGGGTCTATCGCTGGATGGTGGTCGCCATCCTGTTCGTCGGCTACTGCTTCAGTGCCATTGACGCGCGCGTCCTGACGCTGATGGTCGGGCCGATCCAGCATGATCTCAATCTCACGGACTTCGAGATGAGCCTCCTGCAAGGATTTGCCTTCTCGCTGCTGTACAGCATCGCGGCGCTGCCAATCGGCCGCTTCGTGGACCGCGCCCGGCGGCGGGCGACGCTGATCGTCTGGGGCGTGGTCTTCTGGTCGATGATGACGGCGGCGTGTGGCTTCACCAGCAGTTTCATCGGGCTGTTCCTTGCCCGTGTTGGCGTCGGCGTTGGCGAGGCGACGCTGAGCCCGACGGCCTATTCACTGATCAGCGATTATTTCGAGCGTCGGCGCCGCGCGCTGGCGATCAGCTTTTACGCCATCGGTTATCCGATCGGCGGCGGCATGGCCTTACTGGTTGGCGGCTGGCTGCTGACCCATTTCACGGGCCTGGGCGGCGCGACCTTGCCGGCACTGGGGCGCTTCGAACCTTGGCAGATGGTGTTCATCTGTGTTGCGGCACCAGGGTTGATTGTCGCCGCGCTGATGATGCTGATCCGCGAACCACCGCGCCAGGACGTGGCGGTGGAGCTGTCGCCGCACAGCAGCCTGCGCGAGGGCTTCGATTATATTGCCCAGCGGTGGGTGTTGTTCGGCTCGCTGATCGGTTCACTCAGCCTGATCGCGCTGCTCGCCATCGGTACCGCGCTGTGGTTCCCGACCTTTCTGATCCGCAGCTACGGCATGACAGCCGGCGAGGTGGGTCTGCAGTACGGCCTGGTCATGCTGGTGTGCGGCACCATTGGCACCCTGGCGGGCGGCTGGGCTTCCGGCCGGCTGATGCAAAGCGGCAGGGCGGACGCCAACATGCGGGTGGTGCTGGTCGCCACGGTGCTCAAGGGGCTGCCGCTGATCCTCGCGCCGCTGATGCCGTCAGCCATGCTGTCGCTGGGCATGATGGCGATTGGCACCCTGATCGGACAGGCCTCGCAAGGCGTGATGCTGGCGGCGATCCAAGATGTCACGCCCAATCAGCTGCGCGGCCAGGTGACGGCGATCTCGCTGCTGTTCGTCAATCTGCTGGGGACGGGGCTTGGTGCGAGCGTGATTGCCGCGATCACTGATTTCGGATTCGGTGACCAGGGCGCGCTTGGTTATTCCATCGCCATTGCCGGCGCGGTCGTGCTGCCGGTGATCGTCGGTCTGCTGCTGGTCGCGCTGCCCCGCTATCGCCGGGCGGTGGTCGTCCAGAGTTGATCGGATCACTCACCCCAGCATGGCGACACTGCGCAGGATCAGGCGGATCAGTTCCGCCTGGCGATTGACGCCCACCTTGGCGAATATCCGTTTGGAGTAACTGCGCACGGTGCTTTCGGTGAGGCCGAGCTCCCGCGCGGCTTCCGCCAGTGTCAGGCCCTGGGTCAGCAACGCCGCCAGATTTGCTTCTGACGGGGATAGATCGAACAAGGTGGCGATCAGGCGCTCGAACGAGCTGCTGTGGCCGGGGTTCGATGCATAGACGACCACTGCCGGACTCATGTCGGCGGGCCGCTGGCGGTCGCGACGAATGGAACGCACGAGAATACCAAGTCGCGCTGACGCTGTATCGCTGCCACGGAACGCCCGGACAAACTCCGTGTCGCCATCGCTCATGCGCGCGGCGAGCGCGGCGTTGATGGCGTCGCGCAGGCGCGTTGAGTCGGCACGTCCGCACATCACCAACCTGTCGCCGTGCAGCTGAAAGCTGTCGCCGTCATCAATCATCCGCCGGGCGGCGCCGTTGGCGCGGATCATGCGGCCCTTGCCGTCGATGATGAAGGTGCCGATGGTCAGGCGATCGAGCGTGTCGGTCAGCACCTCGATCTCGCTTTCGTCACGATAAATGCGCGAGAACAGTGACATCGAGAGCTCGAAGTGAGGGCGGAGTCGGGCGAGAAAATCCTTGTGCTCGTCGCCAAAGCGCACACCGTTGGCGGGTCCGGTGAGGCCGAGATTGCATTCGAGACCGCCGGCCTCCGATACGTACATGCCGATGGCCTGTTCGATGCCGTAGGGCTGGAGGACGTCCCGGTAGAATTCGTTCTGTGCCAGCTGGGCGGGCGAGGCCACTTCTTCAAGCAAGGCGATGTCGCCTGAGCGTTTAAGCGCGTTGCGCAGGGGGTCAAGGTGGCCAAGCGCTGCGTGTCGGTCGCCGATGTCGCGTGCCAGCGCGCCGTCGACTGGTGGCGTCTTGCCCCAGATAATCATCGGCGCCAGCCCCTTGCGGCTGAGCTGCAGGGTCAGCGCGGCATTGCTGCATCCGATGTGGTCGATCAATGCCCGCAGGAAACTACGCCACGGAAGCTCTTCCAGCGGCCCGTTGTAAAGTCGCGCCAGCAATGCCTCGGTGACCTCAATGCTGCCCATCGCTTTCACTCCCCGTCCGGGATTGTTCATCCTCCCGGTTGTGTTCTTCCGCACCGGTCGCGCCGTGCCGCGGACCCGTCGGGGCCGCGTCGGAAAGGCAGTGACGACCGCCTCGAACGCAGCACGTTGCTCGATCGTTGTCCAGTGGGCGCATTTGAGCAAAACATGGCGTGCACCATCAGGGATAATCGTCGATATCACCAGCGCTCGTTGGTGCGCGCCGGGCGGGTCGCCTGGTGGCAGCGCCTGGTGTCGAGGCCATCGACCTCAGCTCGGCGATCCTGCTTTCGGGGCGGGACATCATGGTCATGCGCGTCTGTGGTGTGATCAATCCATCAATACTCTCGATAAAGTGGCTTTCTTGAGTGTCGTCATTCCCAACTGGGATTGCCATTGCCGACAGCAGGCAACCGACCGCCGCCAGTGTTTGCCCATTGATGGTGAACGCCATTTCATCTGCCGACCGCCATATGGGGGCACGGCGACGACACGTCGTCGATTACATTGCCAGGTCAGTGGCGCGGCGGATCACGCGCCGGGTTGGAAGGGGAATGTCGGCGATGACGGAGTGGAAACGCCGGGCGGCGCTGATCGCGGGCGGCACCAGGGGGCTGGGCCGATCAATCGCGGAATACCTGCTGGGACGGGGATGGGACGTTGCGGTTTGCGCCAGACAGCGTCCGGCCGCGGAGATCCGCGCCGGCAATGCCCAAGCATGGGCCGTCACGGCCGACATTGGTCATGCCGCGTCAGTGGCGGCGCTGCTGCGTGGCGTCGACCGGGCGTTCGGGCGGCTCGACCTGCTGGTGAACCATGCCGGGAACGCACGGCCCATGGATTCCGCGGCGTTCACGCCATCATCGGTGGCGTCTGGCGACCGGTGCTTCCCGCATGCGACTGTCAATCTTTGTCGCGCCGCCTTCCCCGAACTGCGGCGCAGCGGCGGCAGCGTCGTCAACATTTTGCGTCCGCCGGTGGTGAACCGGTCGCCAGTCGACGATGTCGCGGGTCTCTCGACGGAATGGCGTGGCGCCGTCCGGGTCAACACGATCATCGTCTCACCAGTGGACGGGGAGGTGGCGAGCAACGATGATCCGGTCGGAGCGGCTTTGCCCGTCGCCGGACCGGTGCAGGAAGATCATGTGGGCGCGGTCGTCGAGTGGCTGGCCTCGGCCGAGGCCAGCCATGTCACGGCCGCAAGGATCGCGCTGCGCCATGAGGGTGAAGCGATGGCGCCGGCGAATCCTGACCAGTATCGATGGACCTGGGCCTGAGGCCAGACGCGCGGTCACGACCGGCATCGGGATATGGCGCTGAGTCGCGTGAAGGCCCCGGGGTGCACGGGGATGCAAAAAGGGGCTGAAACCGTGAGGTTTCAGCCCCTTCATGTAGATGGCTCCCCGGGCCGGATTCGAACCAGCGACCAACCGGTTAACAGCCGGTTGCTCTACCGCTGAGCTACCGGGGAACAGGGTCTGGCATCGCGGATGCAGACCCCGGAAATCAGCGTGGCGGGCTCTATATCAACCATGCGCCGCCCTGCCAATACGTTAATTCGCCGAAATTTCGCCTGTCGTTACTGCGGGCCGCCACCCGCGCCGGCCGGTGAGAAGCGGCCGATGTTGCCGAACAGCTGTTGCCAGATCGACACGTCCTTGCCGCGTGTCGGAGTCTTGTCATTGCTGGGATCGACGTGCGCCAATTGCTCCATGCCCATTTTCTCGACCTTGGTGACGTTGCCGCGATCGTTGAAGTTGATGATCAGCACCTGGTGCTGGGTCGGTTTGGGCGACATGAAGGCGAACTGTTCGGTGCGGCGGGAGACATAATACCAGGTGTTGGGGTCGAACTCCGACTCCATGGTCGGTCGGCCCAGCGTCTTCATCACCGAGTCCCGGTTATCGACACCGGGCTGGATGGCGGCGACCAGCTGGTCATCGGCAAGGTAGCCCTTGACGTCCTGCATCCGTCCACAACCGACGGCACCGACCGCCAGGGTGGACAGAACCAGCATTTGGACCAGGCGCCGCATCTTCGCTATCTCTCTTATCTTCGTGCTCGTCGCATTGACGATGACTGTGATGCCCTGCATATCCGCGACGGACCGCCTCGGCAAGCCGCGCGGGGTCCTAGAGACGACGGGAGCCGCTTGTCATGCGTTGGTTGAAGGCATTGCTGGGCATCGCCCCTCCGGAACGGCCGGCTCGCGGGCTCTATGAAGCGGCGATCGCGCTGGCCCGCCGGCCGCAATGGTATACCCGGGGGCAAGCGCCGGATACGGTAGACGGCCGCTTCGACGTCCTGGCGCTGGTGCTGTCGCTGGTGCTGCGCCGGCTGGACCAGCTGGAAACGGCTGGCCCGCTGACCCGCTCGCTGCTGGAGTGCTTCATTGACGACATGGACAGCAGCCTGCGCGAGATGGGCGTGGGGGATCTGTCGGTTGGCAAGCAGGTCAAGGCCATGGTGGACGGTCTGAATGGTCGCCGGCTGGCCTATGATGTGGCACTGGACGCGGCGGACGCGCTCAACGACGCCCTGCGGCGCAACCTGTTCCGCGGCGCCGATCTGCCGCCGGACACGCTGGACTGGCTGGCCGGTCGGGTGCGGGCGCTGGAAAGGGTGCTGGACGGGATGGACCTGGCCATGCTGGCGGCGGGACCGGCGTTGGCCGTGGAGATGGGAGAAGGCGCATGAGCCTCTTTGGTGCCCCGATCGAACTCAGCCGGCTGCCGGGCGACGGCCTTGAGCTGGCGCTGTGCGCCACTGAGTCGGAACTGGCGGCGCTCGCCGAACGGTTTGGCTATCTGGCGATTCCGCGGCTGGAAGCGACCGTCACGGTGGCGCCGACGGAACAGGGGGTGGTCATCGACGGCTGGCTCAAGGCGGCGGTATCGCAGCCCTGCGTGGTCTCGGGCGTGCCGGTCGAGCAGGTCATCGACGAGCCGCTCAGGTTGCGCTTCGTGCGCGACTGGACCCCTGAACACGAGGAACTGGAGTTGTCGGAGGACGACTGCGACGTGCTGCCGCTGGAGGAGGACCGCATCGATGTCGGCGAGGCGGTCGCCGAGTCGATGGCGCTGGCGGTTGATCCCTATCCGCGGGCCGAAGAAGCGGCGCTGGCGCAGGCGCGGACCCGGATCATGAGCGAGGAGGAGGCCCGGCTGGCGTCGTCGCCGTTCAGCGCCCTGCGGAAAAAGAACGAATCCGCCAACGACGAGGGTTGAATCTCGCCAGTGAATCAGTATTGTCGCGCGCTCATGCGACCGGCCGGCTAACACCGGCCCTCAAGATATTTCAGGTGTACCATGGCAGTACCTAAGAGAAAAACGTCCCCGTCACGCCGCAACATGCGCCGTAGCCACCACGCCCTGAAGCCGGTGGGCCACCAGGAATGCCCGAACTGCGGTGAGCTGAAGCTCCCGCATCATGTGTGCGGCGCCTGCGGCCACTACGACGGTCGCGAGGTTGTCGAGACGGCCGCCTGACGCCGCCCGAACAGCATTATTCCGCTATGACGCAAGGTCCGACGATCGCGCTCGATGCCATGGGCGGCGATCACGGGCCTTCCGTCGTTCTGGAAGGTGCCGAGCTCGCCCGCATCCGCTTCCCCGAGACGCGGTTCCTGCTGATGGGGCGCGAGGCCGAGATCGCGCCTGTGCTGGCGCGGTTGCCCAAGCTCGCCGCCTGTTCCCGCATCGTCCATACCGACGACGTGGTGCTGGGCTCGGACAAACCGAGCCAGGCGCTGCGGCGCAGCCGCACGTCCTCGATGGGTATGGCGATCCAGGCGGTGAAGGATGGCGAAGCCCAGGCCGCCATGTCCGCCGGCAACACCGGCGCGCTGATGGCGATGGCCAAGTTCGTGCTGCGCACCCATGACGGCATCGACCGCCCGGCGCTGGTCACCATGCTGCCGACCGCCCGCTCCGAATCGGTGATGCTCGATCTTGGGGCCAACACCGAGTGCTCGGCCGAGAATCTGGTTCAGTTCGCGGTCATGGGTGCAGCGTTCGCCCGCGCCGTGCTGGGGCTGGACAAACCGACCGTGGCGTTGCTCAACGTTGGCGTCGAGGACTTGAAGGGCACCGATGACCTCAAGGCCGCCGCCACGCGGCTGCGCGAGGTGGACCTGCCGATGAACTTCGTCGGCTTCACCGAGGGCGACAAGATCGGTGCGGGGGATGTCGACGTCATCGTTACCGACGGCTTCACCGGTAATATCGCACTCAAAACCGCCGAAGGCACCGCCAAGCTGATCACCGGGCTGCTGCGGGCCGCGTTCGAACAGTCGATCTGGACCAAGCTCGGCTATCTGATCGCCCGCACCGGCCTGCGTGCGCTGCGCGATCATCTGGACCCCAATAACCATAATGGCGCGGTTTTCCTTGGTCTCAATGGCCTGGTGGTGAAAAGCCATGGCAGTGCCAACGCCCAGGGCGTGGCGGCGGCCATCTGCCTGGCGTATGATCTGATCAATGATGACATCGGCCGGCGGATCGCCCATGACCTCGGAAACTTCCGCAGTGCGCCCGCCGTGTCGGCGGAGGACGTATGAGCATGGCGTTAAGGTCCCGGGTGATCGGTTGCGGTTCCTACCTGCCGCGGCGGGTTCTCACCAACGGCGCGCTGGCGGCGGAAATCGATACCTCCGACGAGTGGATCATCGAGCGTACCGGCATCCGCCAGCGCCATATCGCCGACGACGGCGAACTGACCTCCGATCTTGCCACCGCCGCCGCCAGGGTGGCCCTGGCCCGTGCCGGGGTTGACGCGCGCGAGATCGACCTGATCATCGTCGCCACCACGACGCCGGATGATACCTTTCCCGCCACCGCGACCCAGGTGCAGGCCAAGCTCGGCCTCGATCGCGGCGCTGCCTTCGACGTGCAGGCGGTGTGCTCCGGTTTCATCTATGGGCTGACGGTCGCCGATTCGATGTTGCGGGCAGGGCATGGGAAAACCGCTCTGGTTATTGGCGCCGAGACCTTCAGCCGGCTGCTCGACTGGGAGGACCGCACCACCTGCGTGCTGTTCGGCGATGGCGCCGGGGCGGTCGTGCTGCGCGCCGAGGCTGCCGGCGACATCCGCACCGATCGCGGCGTGCTGGCCAGCAAGATCCACTCCGATGGCCGCTACCGTGACATGCTGTATGTCGATGGCGGGGTCTCCTCGACCCGGACCATCGGTCATGTGCGGATGAAGGGGCGCGAGGTGTTCCGTCACGCGGTGGAGAACCTCGCCAGCGTGGTGCAGGAAGTGCTCGATCTCGCCGGTTTCGCCCCGTCTGATGTCGACTGGGTGGTGCCGCACCAGGCCAACCGCCGCATTCTGGAAGCCACCGCCAAGAAGCTGCACCTGCCCATCGAAAGGGTGGTGGTGACGGTCGACCGCCACGCCAACACCTCGGCGGCCTCGGTCCCGCTGGCGCTCGACGTCGCGGTGTCGGATGGCCGGATCAAGCCCGGCGACCTGCTGATGCTGGAGGCGATGGGCGGCGGTTTCACCTGGGGTGGCGCGCTGGTTCGCTGGTAAGGTGAAGATGGTTAACGGCCGGGCGGCGGCGCCCGTGGACATTGTGATTCTCTTTTCAGTCATGTAGGTTTGCCCCATCCGTGGTGGCGAAGAAGAAAAGAGGACGGGATGTCCAAGAACACGATGACGCGCGCCGACCTGAGTGAGGCTGTTTACCAGGAGATCGGGTTGTCGAGGGCCGAATCCGCCATGCTGGTCGAGCAGGTGCTGGATCTGATCTCCGATACGCTGGTGGCCGGCCATAATGTGAAGCTGTCGTCGTTCGGCAGCTTCGTGCTGCGCCAGAAGGGTGGCCGCATGGGCCGCAACCCCAAGACCGGCGAGGAGGTCCCCATCGATCCCCGCCGGGTGCTGACCTTCAAGGCCAGCCAGGTGATGCGGGATCGTATCAACGAGGGTGACAAGGCTTCCGCCTGAACCCCGTGGCTCTGACCAAGACCGGGGGTGAGGACGCATGAGCGACGGCAAGTCCGCCACCGCCTATCGCACCATCAGCGAGGTCGCCGACGGCCTCGACGTGCCGCAGCATGTGCTGCGCTTCTGGGAAACCAAATTTCCCGCCGTCAAGCCGCTCAAGCGCGGCGGCAATCGCCGTTATTATCGCCCCGAGGATATCGAGCTGCTGCGGGTCATCCACCGACTGCTCTATGTCGACGGCTACACCATTCGCGGCGTGCAGAAGCTGCTGAAGGAGCGTGGCGCCAGGGCACTGGTGGCCGGCGCCCGGCCCGAGGCGGCAACCCCGCACGACGTGATGCCGGCACCCGCTTCTCCGGCGCCTGCTTCTCCGGCACCACAGGCAGCACCGGCCGCGCCCGCCGCTCGGCCGGCGCCGGTGCTGGAGGACTTCCCCGACTCGCTGTTCGCCATGGCCACCGCCGCGCCGGCACCCGTGCCCGTGCCCGTGGCAAGCGGACTGGCGGCGGCGGAATTGCTGGCCGAGCTGTGCGCGCTGCGCGATACCCTGCGGGCGGCTCTCCACGCCTGAGGCTGCCTGCTCCCGAATCCTCGCCCCTGACCTGAAGCCTTGCAGCCCCGGTGCGTGCCTCAGGCGGCGGCTTCCGCCGCCGCGTCGAACTGCAGGCTGGCCAGCCGGGCATAGAGGCCATCCTGGGCGATCAGCTCCTGGTGGGTGCCCTGGGCGACGATGCGGCCCTGATCCATGACGATGATGCGGTCGGCCCGCACCACGGTGGCCAGCCGGTGGGCGATCACCAGCGTGGTGCGCTCGGCCATCAGCCGCTCCAGCGCCGACTGCACCAATCGCTCGGATTCCGCGTCGAGCGCCGAGGTCGCCTCGTCGAGCAGCAGGATCGGCGCGTCGCGCAGGATGGCGCGGGCTATCGCCAGCCGCTGGCGCTGGCCGCCCGACAGGCGGACGCCGGCATCGCCGAGATAGGTGTGGATGCCCTCGGGCATGGCGCGCAGGAAGTCGGCGGCGTTGGCGGCCTCGGCGGCGGCCCACACCTCGGCCTCGCTGGCGTCCGGCCGGCCGTAGAGAATGTTCTCGTAGGCGCTGGCGGCGAAGATCACGGTCTCCTGCGGCACCACGGCGAGGCGGGTGCGCACGTCGCGCGGGTCGGCCTCCGGCAGCGCCACGCCGTCGATGCGGATGGCGCCGGCGTCGGGGTCGTAGAAGCGCTGGATGAGCTGGAACAGCGTCGACTTGCCGGCGCCCGACGGGCCGACCACCGCCACCGTCTCGCCGGGATTGACGGTCAGCGAGAAGTCGTTGAGCGCCGGCGCGTCCGGCTTCGACGGGTAGTGGAACGAGACGTGATCGAACGCCAGCTGACCCTGGGCCGGCACCGGCAGGGCGCGCGGGCGAGCCGGCGCCTCGATCACCGGGTCGGCCGACAGCAGTTCCGACAGCCGGCCGGCGGCGCCGGCGGCGCGCATCACGTCGCCGAACACCTCGGTCAGCGAGCCGATGGCGCCGGCCACCAGCGCCGACCACAGCACGAAGGCGGTGATGGCGCCGCCGGAAATCCGCCCGGCGATGACGTCGCGCGCGCCTTCCCACAGCACGTAGGTGATGGCCGAGAACACCAGCAGGATGACGGCGGCGGTCATGCCGGCGCGCATGGTGAAGCGGCTGCGGGCGGCGTTGAAGGCCTGCTCGACCGTGCTCTGGAAGCGGCCGGCCTCGCGGTCCTCCTGGGTGAAGGCCTGGACGATGCGGATGGCGCCCAGCGCTTCATCGGCCATGGCGCCGACCTCGGCCACCCGGTCCTGGCTGGAGCGGGCCAGCGTGCGCACCCGGCGGCCCATGACGACGATCGGCACCACCGTCGCCGGGATGACCAGGAACAGCATCATCGCGTGCTTGGGGCTGGTGACGAACAGGAAGACCAGACCGCCCACCGCGATCAGCAGCTGGCGCAGCGCCACCGAGGCCGAGGTGCCCACCACCTGCTCGATGATGGTGGTGTCGGCGGTGAGCCGCGAGGCGATCTCCGACGGCCGGTTGGTCTCGAAGAACTGCGGCGACAGCGTCAGCAGGTGGCGGTGCACGGCGGCCCGGATGTCGGCGATCACCCGCTCGCCGATCCAGGTGACGCAGTAGAAGCGCAGCGCCGTGGCCAGGGCCAGGATGACGACGATGCCGAACAGGCCGAGGAAATGGGGCGTGATCGCCGACGGGTCGTTGGCGCCGAAACCCTTGTCCACCACATAGGCGAAGCCGCGCGGCACCGCGAGCGTCGCCAGCGCCGCCACGAGCAGGGACAGCAGGGCCACGCCGAGGTGGCCGGGGTAGCGGCGGACGAACCGCCACAGCAACTGCAGGCGGGCCAGCCGCTGTGGCAGCCGGGCCGGTGGCGTGGCCTCGGCGGCCGGGTCGCAAAGGCCGGCCGGGGCGGCGGGCATGTTCGGCGCGGGCGTGTTAGGCAGGGGCGTGTTGGGCAGGGGCGTGTTCGGCATGGCCACGCCTTACCAGTCCTTTGCGGGGCGGACAATGACGGGCAGCGCCGCCGCGCGGGCCAATGGTCGCACGGCGGCTATTAGTGGGCGGTCAGTCCGGTGCGGTCCCCCGCTGGCGCGCCGTCGGCTCTTGCGTTGACGCGGCGGCTCCTGTAAGAGCGCGCTTTCTTTCCAGGCTGGTCGGCAACCAGCCACAGCAGAGGCTTGCCCGATGAAGCAGAACACGCACCCCGACTATCACGTCATCAACATCAAGATGACCGATGGCACCACCTTCCAGACCCGCTCGACCTGGGGCAAGGAAGGCGACACCATGATCCTCGAAATCGACCCCAAGTCGCACCCGGCCTGGACCGGCGGCCAGCAGAAGCTGATGGACCATGGCGGCATGATCTCGCGCTTCAACAAGCGCTTCGGCGGCTTCAAGCTGGGCAAGTAAGCCCCTCGGGCTTACCGCTTACGGCAGACACGACCGCCCGCGCGTTTCGCCGGGCGGTTTTGTCGCGGCCGGTTATAGGTAAAAAACGATTTACAATCGTCACGATGCCATGGCAGAAGCGGGCCAGGCTGGTGGCGCGCGTCCGGCCCGGTCTTGAGTCCTTGATCCTTGGGCTCGTGGCCCTTGATCCTCACTGTCTGACGGCGAGTGGCTGATATGATCCCCCACGCGACCCCCAATGAACCCGATCTGGCCGATCTTCCCGAGGATTTCAGTGGCGAGTTCCTCTACGAGCTGAGGCCGCATGTGGCGAGCTTTGAACCCCGTGCGATCGACCTGGCGCCGTGGCCGGGGCGGGAGACGCGGTTTTTGTCACTGTTGAGTTGGGATTATGGCGAGGAGGCTATCGCGGACGAATTCATTCCCCCGGTGCGGTTGCGATCCAGCCGGACCATGGATGAATTTTCTTATCCCTTTGACTTCTGGGGCGGGTGGAACCGGCCCAACATTGTCTCCGAGGCGTTCAAGACCCTGCTGTCATCTTTCGTCACCGACAAGATCGAGTTTTTCCCGGTGACGTTGCACATCCCGGCCCGCCCGGACGACGGTTCGCCGGATGATGGTTCGGGCGAGCACCTGGAGGGTTACTGGTGGGTGCACCACTGGAACCGCCTCGACATTTACGACATCGAGCGCTCGGTCTCGGACTTTCGCTGGAGCATCGATGGACAACGGAAAATTTTCAGGCATTGGCAGCGCCTTTGCCTGACCGTGCCGTCGGTCAGCGACCACCTGTTCGGCATAACGGGCTTGATCGGCAGGCGGTTTATTTCACCGCAGCTGCGGGATGCCATCGTTGCCTCGGGGCTGGCCGTCCCTGTTTTCGAGACGCCGCTGGTGCCGGCATCGCAAAAATATCATCGCGCCGCTTTCGAGGTACTGAAAAAGCCCTACGGCGCTTGAGTCGCGTCGCGCCAGCCGACCCTTGTCGCCCCGCATTCAACAGTCGTCATGTCCGGGCGTGTTCCCTGGCATCCACGGGCGGCGGTTCCACCGGCGGCGGGCTGTCCGGCGAGGGCGGTGTTCGCGTGGATGGCCGGGACACGCCCGGCCATGACGGAGAAGGGGCCGCCGTCCGCCCTTCGACAAGCTCAGGACGAACGGCATCTGGCGCCACCCCGGGCGGCAGGGAGGGAAAGAGCGATCGGGAGGGATGGGGGCGTTGGCCTGGCCGGGGGGGTCAGTAATTGAGGTCGGCGAGCACGAACAGGGTGATGATGACGGCAAGCGCCAGCCCGCCCAGCACCAGCAGCCGCTTGTCGGTCCCCAGGGTCGGCCGGTTTTTCTTCTTCCTGCTCATGGGCCCGAGGCTAGCGCGGCGACGGCCGGGTTTCAACCGCCGGGGCGGATGGTGTCCGGGGCGCCGGTCAGTCCAGCACCTCGTCGACCCACGCCGGCACCAGCTGGCTGGCGGGGCCGTGGCGGGCCTCGCGGAACCAGCCGGTGCCGCCGGAGGGTTCGAGGTTGAGCTCCAGGCTGTGGGCGCGGCCATGGTAGCGTACCGTCGAGATGAAGCCGGCGGCGGGGTACACGTTGCCCGAGGTGCCGATGGAGACGAACAGGTCGCAGCGCGCCAGCGCCGCCTCGATGGTCTCCATGCCGTAGGGCATCTCGCCGAACCACACGATGTCCGGCCGCAGGTGGCCGGCGCGGCCGCACGACGGGCAGCGGCTGTCGTCGTCGAGGTCGGCGGTCCAGCCGCTGCGCGCGTCGCACGCCAGACACCACGCCTTGTTCAGCTCGCCGTGCATGTGCAGCAGCCGGCGGGCGCCGCCGCGCTCGTGCAGATCGTCGACATTCTGCGTGACGATCAGCAGCTCGCCGTCGAACGCCGCGTCGAGCCGGGCCAGCGCCACATGGGCCGGGTTGGGCGCGACCCTGGCCAGCCCGGCGCGGCGCTGGTTGTAGAACTGCTGCACCAGCGCGGGGTCGCGGGCGAACGCCTCCGGCGTCGCCACGTCCTCCACCCGGTGGCCCTCCCACAGGCCGTCGGGGCCGCGGAAGGTCGGCACGCCGGACTCCGCCGAGATGCCGGCGCCGGTGAGGATGACGATCGATCTGTACTTTGCCATACGGCTCTTTTAACTGGCCGCGACGGATTTTGAAGGGAGCGCGTGGGCATGACGGCACAGGTCGGGACGGCGGAGAACGGGACCCCGCGGGTCGGCAGGGTCCGCATCGGTCTCGTCGGCGCGGCCGGCCGCATGGGCCAGGCGCTGGTCGAGGCGGTGACGGCGGAGCCGCGCGCCGCGCTCGCCGGTGGCGTCGATCGCCCCGGCCACCCCCTGACCGGCCAGCCGCTGACCGGACAAGGGATGGCCTCGGGCGTCACCTTGACGCTGGGCGACGATGCGGCGGCGCTGGCGGCGGTCAGCGACGTGCTGATCGATTTCTCCAGCCCCCGGGCGCTGGCGGCCAATCTGGCGCTCGGCGTGCCGCTGGTGGTGGGCACCACCGGGCTGGAAGCCGCCGACCATGCCGCTATCGATGCCGCCAGCCAGCGCCAGGCGGTGCTGCAGTCGGCCAACATGAGCCTCGGCGTCAATCTGCTGGCCAGCCTGGTGCGTCAGGCCGCCGCCCGGCTGGGCGAGGACTGGGACATCGAGGTGCTGGAAATGCACCACCGCCACAAGGTGGACGCGCCGTCGGGCACCGCGTTGCTGCTCGGCCGCGCCGCCGCCGAGGGTCGCGGCATCGACCTTGAGGCCCGCTCGGTGCGGGTGCGCGACGGCATCACCGGCGCCCGCACCGCCGGCGACATCGGCTTTGCCACCCTGCGCGGCGGCTCGGTGCCCGGCGACCATACGGTGATCTTCGCCGCCGACAACGAGCGGCTGGAGCTCAGCCACTTCGCCCAGTCGCGGGCGATCTTCGCGCGCGGCGCGGTGGCGGCAGCGCTGTGGCTGGCCGGCCGGCCCGCCGGTCGCTATTCGATGGCGGATGTGCTGGATCTTTAAGGCGCGCCCCGTTCCGGCGCCCGCCGCGCCGGGTTGAACCCGGCCGGCCGCGACCGGTCCCGCCTTGCTTCGCCCCGCCGGGCTCAGCCGCCGCGCAGGGCGTCGAGCCGTCGGGCGAGCCCGGCCTCGATCTCCTGGCCCACCTCCACCCGTTCGGCCGGCGACAGGAAGCTGCCCAGCGTCATCGAGCGGCCGTGGCTGCGCACCAGCAGGCGGTTCTCGTCCTCGTTGAGCTGCTCCAGATGCACCTTCAGCCAGCCGGCCTGGAAGCTGGTGGTGCGCGCGGCCCCGGTGTGCAGCACCTCGTGGACGGTGAAGGCGGCCTCGTCGAGGCGGATGTCCTCGAACCGCTCGGCGGCGCGGTAACTGGCGCGAAACGCCCAGTAGAGCACCGCCACGTCCAGCACCATGAAGGCCATCACCGGCCAGGCGCCCAGCGCCAGGAAGCGCAGGCCGGCCAGCAGGCAGATGATCGACGTGCCGACCATCAGCCAGCGGAACTGGCGCGCGTCGAGCGAGCGGTGCGGCCGCAGGCGCAGGTTGAGGAACAGGGTTTGACCGTGCATGGCGCGCAGACTAATCCGGTTGCCACGGCAAGCCAACAGGGCGCGCGCTGCCGGCCGGCCGGCCGTGCTGTCGTGCCGCAGGGGGCCGGCGCCTCCCACAACAACCCCGCCCGCAGGGATCGCCCGCATGGCCCCACCGCCCAAAACGCCCGCCTCCAGGAACGCCGCCGGGAAGGCCGCCGGGCTCAAGGCCCGCAAGCCGTCCGCCAAACAGTCCACCAAGCCGGCCACGCTGAGCCGTGCGCGCATCGAGGAACTGTTCGCCCGCCTGGCCGCCGCCAACCCGGAGCCCAGGTCCGAGCTGGAGTATGTCAACGTCTACACCCTGCTGGTCGCGGTGGTGCTGTCGGCCCAGGCGACCGACGCCGGTGTCAACAAGGCGACCCGGGCGCTGTTCGCGCAGGTGCAGACGCCGCAGCAGATGCTCGACCTCGGGCTCGACGGGCTGAAGGCGCACATCAAGACCATCGGCCTGTTCAACACCAAGGCGAAGAACGTCATCGCGCTGTCCGAGATACTGGTGCGCCAGCATGGCGGCGCGGTGCCGCGCGACCGGGCGGCGCTGGAGGCGCTGCCGGGGGTGGGGCGCAAGACCGCCAACGTCGTGCTCAACATCGCGTTCGGCGAGGAGACCTGCGCGGTCGACACCCACATCTTCCGCGTCGCCAACCGCCTCGGCCTGGCGCCCGGAAAGACGCCGCTGGCGGTGGAACTGGCGCTGGAGAAGGTGCTGCCCAAGGCCTACCGCCGCCATGCCCACCACTGGCTGATCCTGCACGGGCGCTACATCTGCAAGGCCCGCGCGCCGGCCTGCCCCGTCTGCCCGATCGCCGATCTGTGCGGCTACACCGCCAAGGTGCTGGCCTGAGCGGGTACGGGGCCTGAGCGGGTGGGTCAGCCGCCGGTGACGCGCTGGCCATTCAGCCGCGGTTCAGCCCCTTCTGCCTAGCCTCGCTGCTGCTAGACTGTCGCCTCGCCCTGCCGGGGGCGACCAGAACGGGAGTTGCGCCATGACCAGACTGATCCTTGCCACTACCGCGTCGCTGCTGCTGGGCGCCAGCCTGGTGCAGGCCGCCGAACCGGCCGCCGCCCCGGCGCCCAAGGCCGAGGCCCCCAAGACGGTCGACTGCCTCGACCTGATCCAGATCGACCGCACCCAGGTGCTCGACGACCAGACCATCCTGTTCCACATGAAGAACCGGAAGATCTGGAAGAACACGCTGCCCTACAGGTGCCCGCAGCTCGGCTTCGAGAAGGCGTTCAAGTACAAGACGTCGATCGGCCGTATCTGCAACGTCGACATGATCACCGTGCTGCACACCGGCGGCGGCATCATGGAAGGCGCCACCTGCGGTCTGGGCACGTTCGAGGCCTATACCCCGCCGCCCAAGGGCGAGAAGGCGGGCAAGACGAAGGACGGCAAGGATGCCCCGGCCGCCGAGGCCCACAAGGACCACCACTAAGCGCGCGACCGCCAGGGCGCCCGGTGGGGGCCGGCCCTGGTGCTCAGGTGGCGTGCGGCCGGCAAACTGTGCTGGCCGCTGCACTTTCCGCTTGGCCTTTGCCCGGCTGATCTGATAACCCATGCCCGACCGTGAGCGCGCACCCGTAGCTCAGCTGGATAGAGCGTTGCCCTCCGAAGGCAAAGGCCACACGTTCGAATCGTGTCGGGTGCGCCATTTCGGTTCAAAGGCACGAACGCCTAGCACCGCCGCCTCTACGCCAGAGGCGGCGGTTAGGGTTCGGAGCAGTTCGCTCCGCAGTCCACGGATGCGGACCTCCTTCCGGCTCACCACTTCAACCCGCTGCGCGACCGCGCGAACCTGATCGCGAGCGAACGTCCCATCGCCGTTCCGCAGCTTCTTGCGCAGGGCCGCCGCAAACGCCCGGAGGGTTTCCGGCGTGATCGCTGGGCCGATCTTTACGATATGCGCCAAGGCGCGTTCGGAATCGCCCTTGGCCTGGTCGCGCGTCGCGGTCAGCTCGGTGATGCGATCCTTGAGCGATGGATCGTTCACGTCGATCACGCCGTTCTCGATCGCGTCATAGAGGCGCTTGAGCTTCGCTTCGGCCTCGGTCGCGCGCCGTTCAAGATCGGCGACATGCTCGCGGCGCTGGTTCACCCACTCGTCGCGCCGTTCGAGGATCTGATCCATCAGAGCTTCGAGCCGCGTAGGATCAAGCAGCCGTGCCTCGAGATGATCGACCACGGCCTCATTGAGCCGGTCCATCGGCACCGTGATGCCGGGGCAGCCGGTCGCGCCCTGCCGCGCCTTCGTCGAGCAGGTGTAATAGCGATACTCCCTCCCGACACTGCTGGTGCCCGTGCGCAGCGTCATCGCGCCGCCGCAGCACGCGCAGAAGCAGATGCCGGTGAGCAGCGTCGGGCCGCCCACTGCCATCGGCGCCATCATCTTCGGGCTGCGCGCCTTGAGCGAGCGCTGCACGGCCTCGAACTGGGCTTCCGACACGATCGCCGGCACTTCCATGACGGCGTGCTCGCTCTCCGGCTTCGGCGTCTTCGTCTTGTGATCGCGGGTGTTGAAGCGGTGCTGGCCGATATAGGTCGTGCGGGTGAGCACCTGATGCACCGCGCCCAAGCCCCACCGACCGCCGTCGCGGGTGCGGATGTTGTTCTCGTTGAGCCAGGTCGCGATCGACTTGAGGCCCATCGGCCCTTTGTTATCGACGCCGTTCAATGCCATCCGGTAGATGCGCCGCACCGTCTCGGCCTGGATCGGGTCGATCTCCAGCTTCTTCTTGATCTTCGCGCCGCGCTCGCCGGCCGCGACCACGCGATAACCGATGGGCGCCCGCGCGCCGTTCCAGAAGCCTTGTCGGGCGTTCTCCTTCATCGCTCGCAACGTGTGCTTGCCGTTCTCCTTCGACTGATACTCATCGAACAGCGTCATGATCTGACGCATCATCACGCTCATCGGATCGTCGCCCAAATCCTGTGTGATGGAGATCAGCCGCACACCGTTCTTCGCCAGCTTGCGAACGTAGAACTCGAACTGGAACTGGTCGCGAAAGAACCGCGAGAAGCTGTGGACGAGAATGACGTTGAACGTCGGCGGCTTCACCATCGCCGCGTCGATCATCGCCTGGAAAGCTGGGCGACGATCATCGGTCGCGGTGTTGCCCGGCTCGACGAACTCCGCGGCGACCTCCCAGCCGCGCGACAGGCAGTAGCCTTCGATCTGGCGGCGCTGGTCGGGAATCGACAGATCGCTATCGGCCTGCCGACCCGTCGAGACGCGCAGGTAGAGCGCCGCGCGAGCGGTCGCCACGACTGGCGCCTCATCCTCATTTCGTCGCACGGCGGCGCTGGTCATGACGCTTCACTCCTCACTTCACGGCAGCGGCCCGAACAGCTTGTCCAGCTCTTGCCGCATATGGCCTTCGATCGCGCGCAGTTCGGCGTCGCCGATCGGAACTTGCTCCGGCCAGTCATCGGTGACGACGATTGGCCCATCATCTTCGCGCGACCGGCGCGAAGCCCGGCGCGGCGCGGCGCGATTGGTGTAGTCGTGCAAGTCATCCGGGCTTTCGGCCCAGCGACGAGGCGTGCGGCGGCGGAGCTTGCGAGGAAGGGCCATCCCGACACGCTGCGACGCGACCGCGCCGCGTGCAAAGCCTCTGTGGCGGCGTAGCGCAGATAGGGGCGCGCTGCGGCGGGCGTCATGCTGCGCCCCACGGATCGACGACCGTGATCCCGCAGTCGGCGAAATCGCGGACGTTGCGAGTCGCCAGCCGCGCGCCGCGCGAGCGCACGATGGCGGCAATCTGCGCGTCGATCTGGCTGATCGGTTTGCCACCGTGTTTCCGACCGGCGGCGATCTCGGGATAGGCCGCGGCGGCATCGGTATCGAACGGCAGGACGCGCCCCGCCAGATCGACATCGAACATCGGACGCGCGGCCGCCAGCAGATCATCGCGGCGGCGTCCCTCGGGGAGCAGCGCCAATCCGTAGAAGATTTCCGCCTGGGTCAAGGTCGTCGTGAACACCCCCGCCATCGGTTGCTCGGCGATCCACGCCATGACCTTCGGGTCAGGTTCGCGCCGCATCAGCTCGGAAATGACGTTGGTGTCGAGGACGATCATCAGCCGAAGTCCACCGGCTCGCGGATCGCTTCGCGCGGCACGTCAGGCAGATCGACGCCGCCCAGCGGGCCGAAGCGTTCGTGGATTGCCTGACCAAGATTGCGAGGGCGAGGATCGTCAGTGGAGAGCGCCGAGCGCAGGATGTCCCGCGCCTCGTCTTCCATCGAACGGCCATTGACGGCCGCGCGCACGCGAAGGCGCTTCTTGATCGCATCGTCGATGTTTCGGATCGTCATCACCGCCATATGCACCTCCATAAGTCACTGACTTCATATTAGTCGATGAAGGTGAAAATTGCAAGATGGGTTGGCGCCTCCCTTCGGGACCGCCGCTCTATCTTCGCTGCGCTTCGACCGAACCCCTGAAGGGTTTCGGCCCTGCCGGGTGACGATCAGCATGGCGAGGCGGCGCTGGCGCGCCGGTCGGTCAATCCGCCCCTGCGGATTGTAACTGTTCTGAGGTGCGGAGATCGGGCCAGGGCTGCGCCGGCCCGATCGCATTGTTTGTAGCTCTCCCCGTCGGTGGGGTGGGCGACGCTTCCCTTTAGGCCCGCCGCGCCGGGCCGCAACGCGCGGTAAGCCGCGCTTACCTCCTCTGCGTTCCGGCCCTTCGGGTGCGCCCCGGCTCCGCCGGCGGGCCTGCCGGTCCGCTCCTTCGCCGCCCACCCCATTCCGGGGTGAGTGCGGTTTGAAGGAGAAATGTGATGAACGCTGTTACCGAAACCGTAGCCGCCGAGCCTGTGTCGGGCGTCGAGATTTTCGTGCCGCTCGCCAAGCTCAAGAAGTCCCCGCGCAATGCCCGCAAGGTGCCGCATGGGGAGGCCGCTATCGAGGCGCTGGCCGCTTCGATCCAGCACAAGGGGCTGATCCAGAACCTTGTCGTGGAGCCCGAGACCAAGGAGGACGGGACGCCGACCGGCTATTACCTCGTCACCGCAGGCGAGGGCCGCAGGCTGGCGATGCTGCTGCGCGCCAAGCGCAAGCAGATCAAGAAATCCGAGCCGGTGCGCTGCTGGCTCGATACCGCCAATGACCCGTCCGAGATCAGTCTGGACGAGAATGTGACCCGGACCCCGATGCACCCCGCCGATCAGTTCGAGCGGTTCCGCGAGCTTGCGGACGGCAAGGGCTGGGGCGCGGAGGAAATCGGCGCGCGGTTCGGCGTGTCGGCGGGCGTGGTGAAGCAACGCCTTCGCCTTGGCGCCGTCTCCCCGAAGCTGTTGCAGGTCTATCGCGAGGACGGCCTTACGCTCGATCAGCTTATGGCCTTCGCCATCACCGAGGACCATGCTCGGCAGGAACAGGTTTTCGAGGGTCTGCATCACAACCGCGAACCGTGGATCATCCGGCGCGACATGACCGCTGCCAACGTCCCGGCGACCGACCGGCGCGCGGTGTTCGTCGGAGCCGACGCCTATGTCGAGGCGGGCGGCAACATCCTCCGCGACCTGTTCAGCGAGGACCGGGGCGGGTTCTTCGAGGATGCAGGCTTGCTCGACATGCTCGCCATCGAGAAGCTGCGCGAGGTCGCAGGTGAGGTCGAGGCCGAGGGTTGGAAATGGGCCGAGGCTCATATCGACTACCCCCACGCCCACGGGATGCGGCGCTTCTATCCGCAAACCGTTCCGCTGTCCGACGAGGACGAGGCGCGGTTGGAGGCGCTGTCCGCCGAGCATGACGAGCTTGCCGAAGGCTATTCGTCCTATGACGAAATGCCCGAGGACGTGGCGGCCAAGCTGGAGGCGGTGTCCGACGAGATCGACGCCATTTCCGAGAGGCGTTCGGCCTACGACGCCAATGTGATCGCGCATGGCGGCGCGTTCGTCGTGCTGCACCATGACGGCAGCGTTCGGATCGAGCGCGGTTTCGTTCGGGCCGAGGATGAGGCGCTGGCGGACCCCCAGCCCGAGCAGGAAGCCGAGGGCGATGCCACCGACCCGCAGACCGGGGAGCGCGAGCAGCCGGAGGACGGCGACGAGGACGCGCAGGAGATCGAGGAGGACGAGGAACCGGGCAAGCCCATTTCCGACAGCCTCACTCGCGACCTGTCCGCCTATCGGACGCTGGCGCTTCGCGTGGCCTTGGCCGACCAGCCGGATACGGCGTTGATCGCGCTGACCCACACGCTCACCGCGCAACTGTTCTACAGCTATGCGGAGGCGGGTTGCCTTGAGGTCCGTCCGACCGTGACCCCTTTGGGGAGCCACGCGGACGGGATCGAGAACACTCCCTTGGCGGCGCGGGCTAGCGAGGCGCATGAAGCGTGGGCCGAGCGGATGCCGCGCGACGTGGCCGACCTGTGGAGCTTCATCGTCAATCTGGACGACGAGAAGCGGTTGGCGTTGCTGGCGCATTGCGCGGCCCGCACCGTCAACGCCCTGCGGCTGCCGTGGGACCGCAAGCCTCGGACGCTGCAAACCGCCGACCGGCTGGCGAGCGCGCTGGCGCTGGACGTGGCGAAGGACTGGACGCCCACCGTGGACAGCTACCTTGGCCGCGTTACCAAGGCGCATATCGTGGAGGCCGTGACCGAGGGCGTTTCGGAGGATGCCGCGCGCTGTATCGCGGACATGAAGAAGCCGGAGATGGCGCAAGCCGCCGAGCAGCTTCTGGCCGGGACCGGCTGGCTTCCCGCAGTGCTGCGGACCCCGCAGCCGGAAGCGGAGCAGCCCGCCGAGGCCAGTGCGAGCGCGCCGCAGGACGCGGACGAGGAAGGCATCTACGCCGTCGCTGCCGAATAGCGGCACTTGGGCCGGGGCCGTGCGAGCGGTCCCGGCTTTCTTCGGAACGACCAAAAAAAATTGCGGTCGCGTCCGTCAAGGTGGTGTAATTTCGGCTGTGGCCGTGGGCCATCGTCAGGCGGCTTTGGCGGTGATGTGTAGGGGCTGATTTTCCTCCTCGATCATGGGTTGGTTGAGTTCGGCCATGCCTT